>NZ_CP012676.1:5030000-5149788 GCF_001294575.1 Pseudomonas versuta | reverse complement strand
ACGAGTGCAGCTGCCCTAAATGCGGCGCACCGGCCAAACGCGAAACAGACACGATGGACACCTTCGTCGAGTCGTCGTGGTACTACGCTCGCTACGCCTCGCCACACTATGAAGGCGGCTTGGTTGAGAAGTCGGCGGCTGACCACTGGCTACCGGTTGACCAGTACATTGGCGGTATCGAACACGCCATCCTGCACCTCCTCTACGCACGCTTCTTCCACAAGCTGATGCGCGACGAAGGCCTGGTGAGCTCCAACGAGCCATTCAAGAACCTGCTGACCCAGGGCATGGTGGTCGCCGACACTTACTTGCGTAAGCTGGACAACGGCGGCAAGGACTTCTTCAACCCGGACGACGTTGTCATCGAACGTGACGCCAAGGCCAAAATCATCGGCGCCACGCTGAAGAGCGACGGCCTGCCGGTGGAAATCGGCGGCACGCAGAAGATGTCCAAGTCGCTGAACAACGGCGTTGACCCGCAATCCATGATCGAACAATACGGCGCCGATACCTGCCGCCTGTTCATGATGTTTGCATCGCCGCCTGACGCCAGCCTGGAGTGGTCGGATTCGGGTGTTGAAGGTTCACACCGTTTCCTCAAGCGCGTATGGCGCCTGGCTCACACCCACGTTGACTTGGGCCTGCCCGGCGTACTGGACATCGAAACCCTGAACGACGGGCAAAAAGTAATCCGTCGCGCTATCCACCAGGCCATCAAGCAAGCCAGCCTGGATGTCGGCCAGCATCATAAATTCAACACCGCCGTCGCCCAGGTGATGACCGTGATGAACGTGCTCGAAAAAGCACCGCACGCTACCGAACAGGATCGCGCCTTGCTTCAGGAAGGCCTTGAAACAGTTGCACTGCTGCTGGCCCCCATCACCCCGCACATCAGCCATGAGCTGTGGAACCAGTTGGGCCACACCGGCGCCGTCATCGACGCACCATGGCCGGTACTGGACGAAAGCGCACTGGTTCAAGACACCCTGCAGCTGGTTATCCAGGTCAATGGCAAATTGCGCGGTCATATCGAAATGCCAGCCGGCGCCAACCGTGAAGAGGTTGAGGCGGCTGCCCGCATCAACGAAAACGTGCTGCGCTTTACCGATGGCCTGACGATTCGCAAAGTGATCGTCGTGCCAGGCAAACTGGTCAACATCGTCGCCAGCTAAATTGGAACAGGCGCCCGCCCCGGGGGCGGGCGCCCAATAAAACCTTCAGGGCCGCTCAGTCGGCCTATCTGGTTTCAAGGGGAGCTACACATGATCAAACGCAATTTGCTGGTGATGGGTCTCGCTGTTCTGTTGAGTGCCTGCGGCTTCCAGCTGCGCGGTACTGGCACCAACCAGCTGACAATCACCGAGCTTGATCTCAGCGCGCGTAACGCCTACGGCGATACTGTTCGCGAGCTGCGTCAGACGCTGGAAAACAGCGGGGTTAAAATCTCCACCAGCGCACCGCTCAAACTGATTCTGACCAGCGAGGAAGAATCCCAGCGAGCCGCCAGCTACACCGGCACCAGCTATTCGGCTGAATATGAGCTGACCAACGTACTCAAATACGAGATCAAAGGTCAGAACAACCTGCCATTGCTCAACAACAAAATTGAAGTGCACAAGATTTACCTGCAAGACAGCAGTAACCTCACCGGCTCCGGTCAGGAAGCGGCAGTCATTCGCAAGGAAATGCGTCGCGACCTCGTACAGCAAATGGTGCT
Source organism: Pseudomonas versuta (assembly GCF_001294575.1). Taxonomy (NCBI): domain Bacteria; kingdom Pseudomonadati; phylum Pseudomonadota; class Gammaproteobacteria; order Pseudomonadales; family Pseudomonadaceae; genus Pseudomonas; species Pseudomonas versuta. Next base: position 5,148,071 of record NZ_CP012676.1, on the reverse strand, counting down.
GCGTCTGGAGCAGCTGACGCCGGAACGCCTGGCCGAACTGCAAAAGTTAGCTGACGAGAAGGCCCAGGCCGAAGCAGCCGCCATCGAAGCCGCACGCAAGGCTCAAGAGGAAACCCCTCAACAGTCGCCACTCGAACTGCAAAACCAGTAAGGCATACGGGGCGCTCAGGCGCCCCGTTATCTATCAAGCCCCTATGAAACTCGCCCCCGCCCAACTCGCCAAACACCTGCAAGGCAGCCTTGCCCCTGTCTACATCGTCAGTGGCGATGACCCGCTGCTGTGCCAGGAAGCGGCCGACGCCATTCGCACTGCCGCACGCCAGCAAGGTTTCGATGAACGCCAGGTGTTCAGCGCCGACGCCAGTTTCGACTGGGGTTCGTTGTTACAGGCCGGCGCCAGCATGTCGCTGTTTTGCGAAAAGCGTCTGCTGGAACTGCGCCTGCCTTCAGGCAAGCCTGGAGACAAAGGCGCAGCGGCCCTGATCGAATACTGCTCGCGACCAGCCGAAGACACCTTGTTACTGGTCAGCCTGCCCAAGCTCGATGGCAGCGCACAGAAGACCAAATGGGGCAAAGCGCTGATCGAAGGCCCACAAACCCAGTTCGTACAAATCTGGCCGGTGGACGCCAACCAGTTGCCGCAATGGATTCGCCAGCGCTTGTCACAGGCAGGCTTGTCAGCCAGCCAGGACGCAGTCGAGCTGATTGCTGCACGGGTTGAAGGCAACCTGCTGGCAGCAGCGCAAGAGGTTGAAAAACTCAAGCTGATGGCTGAAGAAGGCCAGATCACCGTCGAAACCGTGCAGGCTGCGGTGGCTGACAGTGCGCGTTTTGATGTGTTTGGCCTGGTCGATGCCGTACTCAATGGCGATGCAGCCCACGCTTTGCGCATGCTCGAAGGCCTGCGCGGCGAGGGCGTTGAGCCGCCGGTCATACTGTGGGCTCTGGCACGCGAACTCCGGGTGCTGGCCAACATTGCGTTGCAATACAGCCAGGGCATACCGCTGGACAAAGCCTTCAGCCAGGCCAGGCCGCCAGTCTGGGACAAACGCAAACCGCTGATGAGCAAGGCCCTGCAGCGCTATTCAGCGCAACGCTGGGCACAACTGCTAATGGATGCACAGCGTATCGACGCGCAAATCAAGGGCCAGGCCGCCGGGTCCGCCTGGAGCAGCTTGAGTCGACTGACACTGTTGATGTGTGGGCAACGTCTGAATCTGCCAGCAGAGTAATCCGCCAGGAGCTGGCCTTGGGTGGTGCCGGTCAGGTACTGGACAATCCGAAACATCTGGTTGATGATTTGCGCTTGTTCAAACCAAGCGAGAGCACATGCCATGAGCAAGCGCCCCAACAAGGCCAAATCCATCGTCGCCCAACCCTTGTTCCGCAGCCGCCAGGAACGCCCCGCCAAAGGCAAGGGCAGCTACCGCCGCGAAGCCTTCCAGTCGAGAGACCGGGAGGCTTTTTACTTTCTGGCTGCCTGAGAGCGAGGATGATAAGGTCTGCATCTGATTTGCATTACCTGGACCTGCGCATGCCCTTAAGTCATAAACGTGGTTGGCCGATGCGCCAACTGATCGCTGTTTCCAGCGTCATTCTTCTAGTCGCCTGCGCAGAAAAACCGACCGCAGCCGATGCCCAGCCCCTGCCTGAAACGCCCGCTGCTCCAGTGGCGACCACCAGCGCGCCAATTGCCGATATGCCCGTCATTGCGCCCGCTCAGAGTTTCAGCGAGTGGCAAGCCAACTTCCGCACGCAGGCGCTCAAGGCCGGGATCCGCCCCGAGGTGTTCGATAACGCCTTCAGCGGTATCACCCCCGATATGAGCGTGATCAAGGCCGATCGCAGCCAGCCCGAATTCAGCCGCCCGGTGTGGGAATACCTCGACGGGGCGCTATCACCATTGCGCGTACGTAATGGCCAGCGTCTGCTGGAGCAAAACGCCGAACTGCTAAGCCAGATCGAGCAACTTTATGGTGTCGATCGCCAAGCCCTGGTTTCGGTATGGGGCATGGAAAGCAACTTCGGCACGTTCCAGGGCAACAAGTCCGTGATTCGCTCGCTGGCCACCCTGGCCTACGAAGGACGCCGCCCAGAATTTGCGCAAAGCCAGTTGATTGCCGCGCTGAAAATCATTCAGGAAGGCGATATATCCCCCGACAAAATGCTCGGTTCCTGGGCTGGCGCAATGGGCCAGACCCAATTCATCCCCACCACCTACGAAACCCACGCCGTGGACTTTGATGGCGATGGCCGCCGGGATATCTGGAACAGTTCGGCTGATGCCCTGGCATCGACTGCGCACTACCTGCAGAGCTCCGGCTGGAAGCAAGGCCAGCCATGGGGCTTTGAGGTCCGACTGCCCGCCGGCTTTGACTACGCTCTGGCTGATGGCGCTGTAAGAAAAAGCGTCAGCGAATGGCAGAAGCTGGGAGTTTCACTGCCCGGCAGCGCCAGCTTGCCTGCTGGCTCTGAAGAGTTGAGCGCTACCCTGTTGGTGCCCGCCGGCTACCGTGGCCCGGCCTTCTTGGTGCTGGATAACTTCCGCGCCATTCTGCGCTACAACAACTCATCGTCCTATGCACTGGCCGTGGGCCTGCTGTCCGAGCGCTTCAACGGTGGCGGGGTTATTTTGGGCGAGTGGCCAAAAGATGACCGACCGTTGAGCCGTTCCGAGCGTATCGAACTGCAAACCCTGCTCAGCCAACGCAACTACGATGCCGGCAATGCCGATGGCATCATTGGCGCCAACACCCGCAAAGCTATCCGCAGCGCGCAGCAAGCCCTGGGCTGGCCGGCAGATGGCTACCCGTCGCACAAATTGCTTGAGAGTTTGCGTAACCAGTAAGCCAAACCCTGTAGGCGCGAGCTTGCTCGCGAGCCCTTGAACAGCTCGCGAGCAAGCTCGCTCCTACAGGGTGAGGGTTAAATTACGACGTGCTGTTCCAGCACCAACTGCTGTTTATCCGCATCCAGCCTGACCACGGCACCCAACGGCAACGTCAGGTTCGGATCGCAATGCCCGCTACGCCAGCCAGCCAGTACCGGTATGCCCAGAGGCCCCAGTTCCTGCTTGAGCAACCGCTGCAGGCCCACCGTTTCAACCCCGGCAAAATCCCCCACCAGAACACCCCGCAGCCGATTCAATTTACCCGCCAGACGCAAGTGCGTTAGCAGGCGATCGACCCGGTATAGCGGCTCATTGACGTCTTCGATAAACAGGATGATGCCTTCGTCATCCAGTTCAAACGCAGTGCCGATGGTGGCGCAGATCATCGACAGGTTACCGCCCAGCAGACGGCCACTGGCGCAGCCAGGAGCCAGGGTGGTCAGAGGAAATGCTGCCGGATGCTCAAGCACAGAGGGTTGTTGCCCGCTGAGCATGCGCAACAGGGAGGATTCGGTCGGTTGCTGTTTGTTACCCAGCAAGTCCGCGTTAAGCATTGCCCCGTGAAAGGTCACAAAGCCTGCGTAACGGGTGATCGCCAGATGCAGCGCCGTGATGTCGCTGTACCCTGCAAAAGGCTTGGGATGGCGACGCAGGAGCTCAAAATCGATACCGTCAAGCAAGCGCGGGCTACCATAACCTCCGCGCAAGCAGAAAATCGCATCAATGCTGTCGTCCGCAAATGCGTCATGCAAATCACGCAAGCGAACTGCGTCTGAACCTGCAAGATAGCCGTCCTTTTCCCACACGCCCGGAAACACGCGCAGCTCATAGCCGCGGGTGGCCATCCATTCGCTGGCGCGTTTGAGATCCAGTTCAGCGGGACCAGCCGGGGCGATCAGGGCGATCACCCCGCCAGTAGGGAGCGCGGGTACCGCGCTGTGGGCCTTGTAAGACACCTGCGCGGTGAGCCGCCTGTTCATGCTATCAAGCACCTACCAGCATGGTCTTGACCAGCTTGGCTTGCTCGTCGGCATGGTACGAAGAACGAACAAGCGGACCCGACGCTACGTTTTTGAAGCCCATTTTGTAGCCTTCTTCGGCAAACCAGGCGAAAACGTCCGGGTGCACGAAACGCTGCACCGGCAAGTGGCTGCGCGACGGTTGCAGGTACTGGCCCAGGGTCAGCATGTCGATGTCGTGTTCGCGCATGCGCTTCATCACTTCAATGACTTCTTCGTCCGTCTCGCCCAGACCCAGCATCAGGCCGGACTTGGTCGGGATGTGCGGCATCATTTGCTTGAAGCGTTGCAGCAACGTCAGCGACCACTGATAGTCCGAACCCGGACGCGCAGCCTTGTACAGGCGCGGGACGGTTTCGAGGTTGTGGTTGAACACGTCAGGCGGCTCGGCGGCAGTGATTTCCAGTGCCACATCCATACGGCCACGGTAATCGGGCACCAACGTTTCGAGCAGTACGTTAGGCGACAGCTTGCGGATTTCACGGATGCAATCGGCAAAGTGCTGGGCACCGCCATCACGCAGGTCATCACGGTCTACCGAGGTGATGACCACGTACTTCAATCCCAGGTCAGCGATGGCAATTGCCAGGCTTTGCGGCTCGTTGACGTCCAGTGGCTTGGGCCGGCCATGACCGACGTCGCAGAACGGGCAGCGACGGGTGCAGATGTCACCCATGATCATGAAGGTCGCAGTACCACCCGAGAAGCATTCGCCCAGGTTCGGGCAGGACGCCTCTTCGCACACGCTGTGCAGCTTGTGCTTGCGCAGCAGCGCCTTGATGCGGTCCACCTCGGGCGAGACCGGAATACGCACGCGAATCCAGTCCGGCTTCTTCGGCAGTTCGGTAGTCGGAATGATTTTTACCGGGATACGCGCAACCTTCTCGGCACCGCGCAATTTAACGCCGGTCTCGACCTTGGAACGGGCCTCGTTCGCACGGGCCACACGTTCTGAGATATCCAGCGTAGGGATCAGGGTTTGAACAGCGTCTTGCGCAGTAGTCATATCAATCGATTCCGCCCGTTAGGGTCGTCTGCTCAGCATAGTCGAGGTGTTTGACGAGCTGCGAACGCAGCCGGGCACCTACCTCGGCAAATTCAATCGGCCCTGCATGGTCACGCAACTGGGTCATCGCCAGCCCCGCATAGCCACAGGGGTTAATCCGTCGAAACGGTTCCAGGTCCATGTCCACATTTAGTGCCAGACCGTGGAAAGAGCAGCCATTGCGAATCCGCAGGCCCAGAGAGGCGATTTTCGCCCCCTCAACATATACCCCGGGTGCGTCAGGCCGGGCGACAGCGGTTACGCCGTAGCTGGCGAGCAGGTCGATAAGACACTGCTCCATCCGGGTAACCAGCTCACGCACACCAAAACCTAGGCGACGCACGTCGAGCATCAGGTAAGCAACCAGCTGGCCGGGACCGTGGTAGGTGACCTGGCCGCCGCGATCCGACTTGACCACCGGGATATCACCCGGCAACAGCAAATGTTCGGCCTTGCCGGCCTGCCCCTGGGTAAATACCGGCGGATGCTGCACCAGCCAGACTTCGTCTTGCGTGTGCTTGTCGCGACCGTCGGTAAAGTGCTTCATCGCCAGCCAGGTGGACTCATAGTCAGCCTCACCCAGCTCGCGAATACCCAGCACCTGAGACATCAAAGCACCATGTGCACGAAGCCGGTGGCTCGCAGTTCGCTGTTGATGTTGTACAGCTGGTCCTGGTCAGTGGCAACGATGTGCAACTGGATCGTGGTGTACTTGCCATTGGTGCTCTGGCGCTCGTCAACACGATCATCGTTTACCGTCGCGTGCTTTTTCACGATGTCGATGATCTTGTCTTTATTGCCCACACCCGTGTCGCTGATCACCTTAACCGGATAATCAACGTTCGGAAATTCGATCTTTGGCGCCTTTACTTCGGTATCGGTCATGGCGTATCGGCCTCGTAAGCCCAGAACTACATACGTGCCCCGCGCAGGGTGAGCGCGGGGTCACACAGGTGAGTGCAATCAGTTGAACAAGCCGTAGAAGAATAGACGGATGCTGTCCCAAACGCGTCGGAAAATACCACCTTCCTCGACCGGCTCAAGTGCAATCAGGTCAGCGCTGTGCACAACCTTGTCGTCCAGTTTGACTTCAACCTTGCCGATCACGTCGCCTTTGGCGATAGGCGCCATCAGTTGAGGATTCATGGTCATGCTTGCAGCCAGCTTTTTCAATTGGCCTTTAGGCAGGGTCAGGGTCAAATCTTCAGCCAGACCGGCTTTTACCTGGTTGGTGGTGCCTTTCCAGACAGGAGCCTGGGCCAGTTCAACACCCTTCTGGTAGAAGGTCTGGGTTTCGAAGAAACGGAAACCGTAGGTCAGCAGCTTCTGAGTCTCGGCAGCACGTGCCGCTTCACTGTTGGTGCCGAACACCACAGCAATCAGGCGCATGCCATCACGCACGGCCGAAGACACCATGCAGTAGCCCGCTTCGTCGGTGTGACCGGTTTTCAGACCGTCAACGGTCTTGTCACGCCACAGCAACAAGTTGCGGTTAGGCTGTTTGATGCCGTTCCAGAAGAACTCTTTCTGCGAATAGATCGCGTAGTGAGTCGGGTCTTCATGGATGATCGCGCGCGCCAGCAACGACATGTCGTGAGCAGACGAGTAGTGATCCGGGTTCGGCAGGCCGGTCGGGTTCATGAAGTGGCTGTTGGACATGCCCAACTCGCCAGCGGTCTTGTTCATCATGTCGGCGAACGCATCTTCGCTGCCGGCGATGTGCTCGGACAGAGCTACGCTGGCATCGTTACCCGACTGGATGATGATCCCGTGCAGCAGGTCGCTGACCGAGACCTGGGTACCTACCTTGATGAACATCCGCGAACCGCCGGTGCGCCAGGCGTTCTCGCTGACCGTCACCGGGTCGTTCTCGCCGATCTGACCACGGCGGATTTCCAGGGTCGCGATGTAAGCGGTCATCAGCTTGGTCAGGCTGGCCGGTGGCAGACGCTGGTCGCCGTTGTTCTCAACCAGCACGTTACCGCTGCTGGCATCCATCAGGACATAAGACTTGGCAGCCAGTTGCGGTGGCGACGGCATCATCTCGACTGCCCAGGCAGCCGGGGTGATGATCAGCGGAACTAGCAGGCACAGGCGTTTGGCAAAGGTGGTGATGTTCATCCGTCTCTCGAAATTGTTAATGAAAACTTACCCTCGCGGGCAAAACTGTTGTGACAGCCGTTTGACTGGCTGTCGCGTATTCAGTTGCAAGCCTGCCCCTCGAAGGGCTTTTATTCTTGGACCCTGCAACTGCGTTTGCGCCCCCAAGCCTGGAGGCGCAACGCTTTGATCGGTGTTACTGATCGGTCACAACGCTCGGCTGACCCAGATTGGCCAGACGCACACTGTTTTGTGTCTGCTGCACTTCATTTACCGAGGCGATCGGCCCCATGCGCACGCGGTGCAAGGTTTGCTGATTGCGCACAACCGAGCTGATAAACACGGGAGCGCTGACCATGCCACTGAGTTTGGAGCGAAGCAACTCGGCGGCATCCGGATTGGCAAAAGCGCCGACCTGCAAATACGTGCCCTGCCCCTTCGCCATGGTCGGCACCGGCACCACATCCGAAGCATGCTGCTGGGCAGGCGGCGTCCATTGTTCAACCTTGCCGGTCGAAACAGTCGGGCCGGGCGCATTCTGCGCCATTTTAGGCTCGTTGAGCATCAGGGGCGCTGGACGCCCGCGTTGAGCCCACCAGGCCTGCGGGTCAATACCTTCAACCTTGACCCGGGCGGTACCGGTCTCGGCGTAGCCCAGCTTCTTGGCCGCAGCGTAAGACAGGTCGATGATGCGGTCCGAATAGAACGGGCCACGGTCGTTAACCCGCAAAACCACTGCCTTGCCGTTATCCAGATTGGTTACCTTGACGTAGCTGGGCAACGGCAGGGTCTTGTGCGCGGCACTCATGCCGTACAGGTCATATACCTCGCCATTGGCGGTGTTCTGACCATGAAACTTGGTGCCATACCAGGACGCAGTGCCCGAAGCCACGTAGGTTTTGGACTCTTGCATCGGGAAGTAGGTCTTGCCCAGCACCGTGTAAGGGTTGGCCTTGTAAGGGCCGGAGTGCAGGGTTGGCGTCGCGTCGGGGATGCGCGAGACATCGACATCCCACCACGGCGCACCGTCCTTGTGGGCACGGTTGATGTCCAGCCCCGGCTTGGAGGCAATGGCCGCCGACTTTTGCGGGCTGCTCGGGCGACTGCTGGTGCAGCTCACCACCAGCAGCGCGATAGCGGCGCAGGCTGCAAGTTTCAGAGGTGTGCGGATTGCTAGAAACGGCATTACTTGTTGCCCCGTGCTTGAACCAGCAAGTCGGACAGTTGGTGCACTGCCATGGCGTACATCACGCTGCGGTTATAACGCGTGATCGCATAAAAATTCTTCAGGCCCATCCAGTATTCAGGGCCGTTGGCGCCGTCAAGACGGAACGCCGTGACCGGCATGTCGTCCGGCAGCGCATCATGACTCGACCAGCCCAGCGCTCGCAACTCCCCGACCGTTTTGACCGGTTCAATGCCCTGGGTCAAGCCTTCATCCGCCCGGCCGCCCTGTACGTCAGCACGCACCACGACCGGCTCACCGGCCACCCAGCCGTGACGCTTGAAGTAACTGGCAACACTGCCGATGGCATCGTCCGGGTTGCTCCAGATATTTATGTGGCCATCACCGTCGAAGTCCACCGCATAGGCGCGAAAGCTGCTCGGCATGAACTGCGGCAACCCCATCGCCCCGGCATAAGAGCCTTTAAGCGTCAGCGGGTCGACTTGCTCTTCGCGGGTCAGCAGCAGGAACTCTCGCAGCTCCTTGCGGAAAAACTCGGCACGCGGCGGATAGTCAAAGCCCAGGGTCGACAGCGCATCAATCACCCGGTAGTTACCGGTATTGCGGCCATAGAAGGTTTCGACACCGATAATCGACACTATCACCTGGGCCGGAACCCCGTATTCCTGCTCGGCACGGGCCAGTACGGCTTCGTGTTCGCGCCAGAAATCCACACCGCGGGCCACCCGGGCATCGGAGATAAAGATCGGACGGTATTCCTTCCACTGTTTGACCCGCTCGGCCGGACGCGAGATGGCGTCGAGGATGCTTTGCTTGCGCTCGGCATCACGGAACACTGCCATCAGCTGTTCGCCGGCAAACCCGTAGTCACGGGTCATTTCACCGACAAACTCAGCTACCTGGGGCGAGCCTTCATAGTCGCCGGCCACCGCGCCCTGCGCTGCCCCGAACAGACCCAGCAGGCCCATCCACGACGCGTATCGAGCGGCCCGGCCACGCATTACTTGCATTAAATTCTTCACCTTAATCAAACTTGTGCGATCCATTTGCGATGCGTGTGGATCGACATCAAAACCCCAAACGCTGAAAGCAGCGTCACGAGCGAAGTTCCGCCGTAACTAATGAACGGCAATGGCACGCCCACTACCGGCAACAGGCCACTGACCATACCGATGTTGACGAAAACATAAACAAAAAACGTCATGGTGAGGCTGCCGGCCAGCAATTTTCCGAACAGCGTCTGCGCCTGGGCGGTAATCACCAGGCCACGACCGATCAACAGCAGGTAAATCAGCAACAGCGCACAGATGCCCACCAGACCGAACTCCTCACCCATGACCGCGATGATGAAGTCGGTGTGGCTCTCGGGCAGAAAGTCCAGATGCGATTGCGTACCCAGCAGCCAGCCCTTGCCAAATACTCCGCCCGAACCGATGGCAGCCTTGGACTGAATAATGTTCCAGCCGGTGCCCAGAGGATCGCTTTCGGGGTCGAGGAAGGTCAGGATCCGCTGCTTCTGGTAGTCGTGCATGATGAAGAACCACATGGCAATTGCCACCGGCACCGCCGCCGCCAACACGCTGATAATCCAGCGCCAGCGCAAGCCCCCCATAAACAGTACGAACGCACCGCCAGCCAGGACCAGCAGCGCAGTGCCGAGGTCGGGCTGACGCACGATCAGACCAAAGGGAATCCCGATCAGCAGCAAACTGACCGCCACGTGTTTGAGTTGTGGCGGCAACGTGCGTTTGGACAAATACCAGGCGATGGTCGCCGGCATCAGGATCTTCATGAATTCCGAGGGCTGGAAACGAATGACCCCGGGGATGTTGATCCAGCGCGTTGCGCCCATGGCGTTGTGCCCCATGACATCCACCACCACCAGCAGCATCACTCCGATCAGGTAGCCGACCGGCACCCAGCGCGCCATAAAGCGCGGCTCCAGCTGGGCGATGATAAACATCGATACCAGGCCGATGCCAAAGGATGTGGCCTGCTTGCTCAGCAGGTCCCAGCTCTTGCCGCTGGCCGAATACAGTACGAACAAGCTGCCCGCAGCCAGGGTCAGGAGCAAAATCAGCAGCGGACCGTCGAGGTGCAAACGCTGAAGCAGCGTGGCACGTCGACGCATCACGTCCTCACTGGAGAGGATGCGGTCAAAATTACTAATCATTGGCCGTAACCTCTGCCTTTATAGGGCTGGCGTATTCGGGTTTGAGCTTGCCGTCAGCATCCAGCAGCCAGGCATCCATCACCTTGCGCACCACCGGGGACGCGACCCGACTGCCTGCCTCGCCGTTTTCAATCATGACCGAGACGGTAATTTGCGGGTTGTTGGCCGGGGCAAAACCGACGAACAAGGCGTGGTCACGGTGGCGCTCCTGAACCTTGGAGCGGTCGTATTTCTCGCCCTGCTTGATTGCCACCACCTGCGCCGTACCACTCTTGCCGGCAATCAGGTATTGCGCGCCAACGCCTGCCACTCTGGCCGTGCCGCGGGCACCATGCACCACTTGTTGCATGCCGTGGTTGACCTTGGCCCAGCTGGACGGGTCGCGAAGAACGATATCGGGCATCGGGTTGGGGTCGACCGGCGCCACGCCTTCAATGGTTTTGGCCAGGTGCGGGCGAATCCACTTGCCCTTGCTGGCAATCAGCGCAGTCGCCTGCGCCAGTTGCAGCGGCGTGGACTGCATATAGCCCTGACCAATCCCCAGAATCAGCGTCTCGCCCGGGAACCAGGCCTGACGCCGGGTAGCGCGCTTCCACTCGCGGGACGGCATCAGCCCGGCCGACTCTTCGAACATGTCGAGGGAGACTTTCTGGCCGATACCGAACTGGTTCATGTAGGAAGACAAACGATCGATACCCAGCTTGTGGGCCAGATCGTAGAAATAGGTGTCGTTGGAACGCATGATCGCGGTGTCCAGGTCGACATAGCCATCACCGGTACGGTTCCAGTTACGGTACTTGTGATCGTAATTGGGCAACTGGTAATAGCCGGGATCATAGACCCGCGTCGACGCACTGATCACGCCACTGTCCAGACCGGCAATCGCCACAGCAGGCTTGATGGTCGAGCCCGGGGGATACAGCCCGCGCAAAATGCGGTTGAACAAAGGACGGTCAATCGAATCGCGCAACTCGGCATACGCCTTGAAGCTGATGCCGGTGACAAACAGGTTGGGGTCGAAGCTTGGCTGACTGACCATGGCCAGTACTTCACCGGTCATCGGGTTAAGTGCAACTACAGCCCCGCGCCGGCCGGCCAGGGCTTCTTCGGCCGCCTCTTGCAGCTTGATATCGAGGCTGAGCACGATGTCTTTGCCTGGAATCGGATCGGTGCGTTTCAACACCCGCAACACCCGGCCCCTGGCGTTGGTTTCAACTTCTTCGTAACCCACCTGACCGTGCAACTCGGCTTCGTAGAAGCGTTCGATGCCCGTTTTACCAATGTGATGGGTGCCGCTGTAATTGACCGGATCGAGGCTTTTAAGCTCTTTCTCGTTGATCCGCCCCATATACCCCACCGAGTGCGCAAAGTGCGCGCCCTGCGGGTAATGACGCACCAGCTGGGCAACCACCTCGACCCCGGGCAGACGGAACTGATTCACGGCAATCCGGGCGATCTGCTCTTCGTTCAGCTCAAACAGAATCGGCACCGGCTCAAACGGCCGGCGCCCCTGCTTCATGCGCTTTTCAAACAACGCGCGATCTTCAGGCGTGAGCTGCAGGACTTCGACGATAACGTCCAGGACCTGCTGCGAATCGCCCGAACGCTCGCGGGTCATGGTCAGGCTGAAGCTGGGGCGGTTGTCCGCGATCACCACACCATTGCGGTCAAAAATCAGGCCGCGGGTCGGTGGGATCGGCTGCACATGCACCCGGTTGTTTTCCGACAGGGTCGAGTGGTACTCGTACTGCACCACCTGCAAAAAATACAGACGCGCGAGCAGGACACAGATCAGTACCACCACCACAATTGCGCCGACCACGACTCGTCCACGCACAAGGCGGGCGTCTTTCTCGTGATCTTTGAGGCGTATCGGCTGGGACATTCGGGACGCTGACTATTTGTGATAAGGGTGCCCGGACAACACAGTCCAGGCGCGATACAACTGCTCACCAATCAGAATGCGTACCAACGGGTGCGGCAACGTCAACGGCGACAACGACCAGCGCTGATCGGCGCGCGCGCAGACTTCCGGCGCCAGCCCCTCAGGGCCACCGACCATGAAGTTCACCGTACGCGAGTCCAGGCGCCAGCGGTCGAGCTCAACCGCCAGCTGCTCGGTACTCCAGGGCTTGCCGTGGACCTCGAGAGTGACGATTCGCTCCCCCGGGCCGACTTTGGCCAGCATGGCCTCGCCCTCCTGACGGATGAAACGAGCCACGTCGGCATTCTTGCCACGGGTATTGAGCGGTATTTCTACCAGTTCAAGCGCCAGCTCGGATGGCAGACGCTTGGCATATTCATGCCAACCCTCTTCCACCCACTTGGGCATACGCGAACCGACAGCGATCAGACGCAAGCGCACAACGAACCCTTATTCCTGGTCTTTGTTGAGCTTGATGAAGTGCTCGTGGGTGTTTTCCGGGCTGTGGTGAGCAGCGTTCAGGGCGCGGCTCTGTTCTGCACCGGACCACAGGCGTTCCAGGTCATAGAACTGGCGTGCACTGGCAGTCATCATGTGAACGATCACGTCGTCCATGTCCAGCAGGACCCAGTCGCTGTCGCCCTTGCCTTCTTCGCCCAGCGGCTTGACGCCCAGTGCTTTGACGGCTTCGCGAATCTTGTCCAGCATCGCGCCGATCTGACGGTTCGAAGTACCGGTAGCGATGATCATGAAGTCGGTGATGCTGTGCTTGTCACGCACGTCGATGATCTGGATGTCCTGACCCTTGACGTCTTCCAGGGCAGCTACGGCTACCTTGACCAGCTCTTCGCCTTTAAGCGGCTCACCGGCGAAAACCTTGACCGGCAGCGGTGCGCTTTTGGCTGTGCCTTTGCGCTTTACTTTGTTTACGTCGTTGTTCGTCATATAAAAACTCGTTTTGCTCATGTGTTCGGGCGTTTCAATACACGTTGAATCGTGCCTTGAAACGCGCCTTTTCAGTTCGACGCACGGTAAAGTCCGTGCGCATCGATGTAGGCCAGGACCGCGTCGGGCACCAGATAACGTACCGACTTACCGCTGGCCAGCAGTTGACGGATCTGGGTGGCGGATACCGCGAGCGGCGTCTGCCAGACGAATGCAATCTGTCCGCCGGGCCCCTTCAGGGCCAGCGGGTCGCTTACCGAGCGCGCTGCCAGCAGGTTGCGCAAGGCATCCGGCGGTTCGCTGTCGGCATCCGGGCGCTGTAGCACCAGGATATGGCAATGCAGGAGTAAATCCTCCCAGCGATGCCATGTGGGCAGGCCGCAAAAAGCGTCCCAGCCCAGCAGTAAAAACAACTGGTCATCTGCGGCAAGGTCGGCCCGCATCAATTCCAGGGTATCAATGGTGTAGGACGGCGTGTCCCGTTGCAGCTCCCGGGAATCCACTACCAGCGTAGCCACTCCGGCGACAGCGCACTCAACCATCGCCAAACGGTCGAGCGCCGACACCTGGGGGGTATCGCGATGTGGCGGCCTGGCGTTGGGAGTCAGACGCAACTCGTCGAGTTGCATCAGCTCGGCCACTTCCAGGCCTCCGCGCAAATGCCCGATGTGCACCGGATCGAAGGTGCCCCCCAGCACGCCAATGCGCAGGGGTAACACGTCGATGACCGGCGCCATCACTAGCGGACTGAGGTCAACCAAGTCAGACCGGCTCCTGGCCGCGCAGCTGACCGTCACCGACCACAATGTACTTCTCGCAGGTCAGACCTTCGAGACCCACCGGGCCGCGGGCGTGCAGCTTATCAGTAGAAATGCCAATCTCCGCACCCAATCCGTACTCAAATCCATCGGCGAAGCAGGTTGGGGTGTTGAGCATCACCGAACTGGAGTCGACTTCGGCCATAAAACGCCGGGCATCGCCCTGATGTTCGGTCACGATCGAGTCGGTGTGATGGGAGCCGTAGTGATTGATGTGCTCAATCGCCTGATCCAGCCCGTCGACTATCCGGATCGACAGAATCGCGTCCAGATACTCGGTATTCCAGTCTTCTTCTGTCGCCGGTAGCACGTCGATCAGCGCCCGGGTACGTTCGCAGCCGCGCAGTTCGACACCCTTGGCAATAAATTGCTCGGCCATTGCCGGCAAAAACTGCGCCGCGACGGCCTGATCCACCAGCAAGGTTTCCATCGCCCCGCAAATACCATAACGGTAGGTTTTGGCGTTGAACGCGATGCGTCGGGCCTTGTCCAGATCAGCCTGAGCGCTGACATAGACATGGCAAATGCCGTCCAGGTGCTTGATAACCGGCACCTTGGCATCACGACTGACGCGTTCGATCAGGCCTTTACCACCACGGGGCACGATCACGTCCACATACTCGGGCATGGTGATCAGCGCACCGACCGCGGCCCGATCGGTCACCTCAACCACTTGCACCACTGCCGGCGGCAGCCCGGCTTCGGCCAGACCTCGCTGAATGCAGACGGCTATCGCCCGGTTGGAGTGAATGGCTTCGGAGCCACCACGAAGGATGGTCGCATTGCCCGACTTGAGGCACAGACTGGCCGCATCAATGGTCACGTTCGGACGCGACTCATAGATGATTCCTACTACGCCAAGTGGCACGCGCATCTTGCCCACCTGAATACCGGAGGGGCGATAACTCATGTCACGAATGGCACCGACGGGGTCCGGCAAGCTTGCCACCTGACGCAAACCGACAATCATGCTGTCGATACGGGCAGGGGTCAGCGCCAGGCGCTCCAGCATCGCGGGCTCAAGACCATTGGCCCGGCCGGCGGCCAGGTCCAGTTCGTTGGCAGCAACAAGCTCCGAACGGGCGGCATCCAGAGCGCCGGCAGCACCGTGCAGGGCACGGTTTTTCTGCGCCGTGCTGGCGCGGCCGATCACGCGGGAGGCTTCGCGAGCAGCGCGACCCAGGCGGGTCATGTAGTCAAGAACGGACTCAGTCATGGTCTCAAGGGTCTTGGCAGGGAGGAAAGCGGCCGATTATAGCTGTCGCGCCGCCTCACGCACAGCGGTGGCAGGCGGATGGTCGAAATCGACCGTAAATACACTGTGTTCAGCCCTGATTAAGCATCCCTTGCTATGATTGGCGACTTTTTAGCCATCCACTGACCCTCCCGAAGATGCCAATCACGCTGCCCGATGCTTTTTTCAATCGCGACGCCCTGCTCCTTGCTCGCGAATTGTTGGGGAAAGTCATTCGTCATCGGGTCGACGGCTTGTGGCTCAGCGCCCGGATCATCGAAACCGAAGCCTATTACTGCGCAGAGAAGGGCAGCCACGCGTCCCTGGGCTATACCGAAAAGCGCAAGGCGTTGTTTCTCGATGGCGGTCATATCTATATGTACTACGCACGCGGCGCAGACTCGCTTAACTTCAGCGCTCACGGGCCCGGCAATGCGGTACTGATCAAGTCGGCCTACCCGTGGCAAGACGCATTGTCCGGACCGGCCAGCCTGGCCCGGATGCGCCTCAACAACCCTGATGCCCAGGGCCGGCCACGCCCGGACCAGAAACTCTGTGCGGGGCAAACCCTGCTGTGCAAAGCCCTGGGCCTGAAAGTGCCGGATTGGGACGCAAAATGTTTCGACCCCGAACGTTTACGGGTCGATGACGTCTCACAAGTGCCGTCAAGGATCATTCAAACCACCCGCCTGGGCATACCCCATGGCCGGGACGAGCACTTGATGTACCGGTTTGTCGACGCCGATTACGCCGCTTATTGCACCCGTAACCCGCTGCGTCGCGGTCAGGTTGAGGGGCGCGACTATATCTCCCGGGAAAACCCGCCCCTTCTGTAAGAGCGCGCTTTTCAACGCAGCAACGCAGAGCTCGCTTGCGCTGACGATTAAAACAACGATTAAAAAGGAAGTTTAAGCATGGGCCCATGGCTCGATAGCATGACCGGCTGGTTAACGGCCAACCCGCAATGGCTGGGCCTTGCAGTGTTTCTGGTGACACTTCTGGAATGCCTGGCGATTATCGGTTTTGTCATCCCGGGAACCATATTGCTGTTCGCCATTGCCATCCTCGCGGGCAATGGCGCCCTGTCACTGGGCGAAACCTTATTGATGGGCCTTCTCGGCGGTCTGACGGGGGACGTGCTGTCCTACATCCTTGGCAAACGCTTCCACCAAAACATCCGCCGCCTGCCCTTGTTGCGCAATCACCCTGAATGGATCAACAGGGCAGAAGGCTATTTTCAACGCTACGGCATTGCCAGCTTGCTCGTCGGACGTTTTATCGGCCCGTTGCGTCCGATGCTGCCCATGGTGGCAGGCATGTGCGACATGCAAGTCCCGCGCTTTCTTATCGTCAGCCTGCTGGCAGGGGCCGGCTGGTCGCTGGTTTATCTGCTGCCGGGCTGGGCAACAGGTGCCGCGATCCGCCTGCCGCTGCCTGAAGGTTTCTGGCCACAGGCAGCCATCGTCGCCGCAGGCCTGGCCGCGTTGCTGGGGCTGAGCATCAATGCCAGTATCCGGCGCCAACCCAGGGCCACGCTATTGATCGGCGCCCTGGGCCTGGTGCTGCTGATCGCCGTCTTTGCGGGCTATCCGTACATGAGCGCGTTTGACCGCGGCATCAGCGCGTTGCTCCAAGAGCACCGCAGCAGTGCAATGGATATCGGCGCCGTGGTGGTCACGCAAATAGGCAACTTCCGCACCCAGTTTGTGGCTGCAGCGCTGCTCTGCGGGCTACTGCTGGTCACCCGACAATGGCGCGCGATGATCTTTTTCGGCGGGGTGACGCTGTTTACTGCGCTAGCCAACACCGCCACCAAACACTTCTTCGCCCGCATGCGCCCCGAAGTATTGATCGACCCGCTGACCAGCTACAGCATGCCCAGCGGCCATAGCTCCGGCTCATTTGCGTTTTTTATCGCGCTGGCGATTCTGGCCGGGCGCGATCAACCGCAGCGCATGCGCATTACCTGGGTGTTGCTGGGCTGCTTGCTGGCGATCTGCGTGGCGTTGTCGCGGGTGTATCTGGGGGCCCATTGGCCAACCGACATCATGGCCGGCGCCCTGCTCGCCATCATGGTCAACGCCTTTGCCCTGGCGCTGAGCCAGCGCTACATGCCACTGCAGCCGATCCCACAAAAAATCTGGTGGCTGATCTTGCCTGCCGTCATCGCACTCTATGGTTTTTTCATGCTGCACGACTTGTCCCGCGAGCTGCTGCGTTACACCTATTGATGCAGTCCGGCGCTTACATCAGGGTTTCGCCCAGTGCTTCGCTCTGCATCTCGTCGAGCAGCACTTGAATCCCGTCCAGACGCTGCTGCGGGTCATCGACCTGCAGCAACTCGATCTTGTCCTCTTGCGCGAAGGGCAACAGGTACGCCAACTGGTTAGCCAGTGACTGCTGCCCCGGCACGTCGGTGCTCATGTTCAAAGCGGCCACCATCGGGTGTTCCGCCAGGGCTTTGAGCAATGCCAGCAAATCCTGGTCTTCCTCTTCCAGCGGCTGCTCGGGGAGTTCGTCCAGCCACTCGACTTGCGCCAGTAACAGCTGATTGCCCTGCAGTTCAGTACTCAACACCTCAAACCGCCGCCCGCCCTCAACCCGAATCCCCAGCAGACCGTTGTCCTGCTGCTGGAAATCGCGAATCAGCGCTTCACAGCCGATCCGGGCGAAATCTTGCGGCGCATCTCCCACCTCGTCGCCTTCCAGGATGCACACCACGCCGAACCCCGTGCCTTGCTTCATGCATCGGGCAATCATGTCCAGATAGCGCGCTTCGAAAATCTGCAAGTCCAGTACGC
Source organism: Pseudomonas versuta (assembly GCF_001294575.1). Taxonomy (NCBI): domain Bacteria; kingdom Pseudomonadati; phylum Pseudomonadota; class Gammaproteobacteria; order Pseudomonadales; family Pseudomonadaceae; genus Pseudomonas; species Pseudomonas versuta. The sequence goes on along the minus strand of NZ_CP012676.1, from coordinate 5,129,936 downwards.
AGCCCGGAAACAGCACTGTGTTCAATGGAAACAGCGGCAAGCTCATATATTTTTCCTTAGACAACCAGGGTTACAGCCAACGGCAAGAAAACCGCCGTGCCTACACCCATTAAACTCATGGCCAATGCTGCAAAAGCGCCGCACTCCTCACCTTCCTGCAGGGCTACCGAGGTGCCCACCGCGTGGGCCGTCATGCCCAGCGCCATACCCCGGGCCTCAGGGCTATGTACCCCCAGCAGCCGCAACAAACCGGGGCCAACAATCGCGCCGATCACCCCGGTAATCAGCACAAACACCGCGGCCAGGGGCGCGACACCGCCAATTTGCTCTGCCACCAGCATGGCAATCGGCGAGGTGACCGATTTCGGCGCCAGCGTCATCAGCATCATGTGCCCGGCGCCAAACCACCAGCCCAGCAACACCACCAGCCCGGTCGCCAGGACGCCGCCAATCACCAGCGTAGTAAAAATGGGCCAGAACAGCTGGCGAATTCTGCGCAGATTCAAATACAGCGGCACCGCCAGCGCCACAGTGGCCGGGCCCAGCAGAATGCTGAGGATTTCCGTGCTTTTGCGGTACTCGACGTAGCTCAGACCGCAACTGACCAGGACTCCGATCACCAGCAACATCGACGCCAACACCGGCTGCAGGAAAATCCAGCGGGTCTTTTCATAGGCCGCGAGCACCAATTGATAAGCGCCCAGGGTAATGCCGATGCCAAACAGCGGGTGATGGATAACCGACTCCCAGGCGCCTTGCCACTCAAGGTTCATGGCCGCTCCTGGGGGTGACTGTGCCCTTTGAGCAAGCGCTGCATCAGTACGCCGACAAACGCCATCGAGATCAGCAATGACAACACCAGGGCGCCGGCAATGGCCCAAAAGTCAGCCGCGATATCGGCGGCATACACCATCACCCCGACAGCCGGGGGGACGAGCAGCAGCGGCAGGTAGCGCAACAATCCGCTGGCAGCCTGGCTCAAGGGTTCACCGACCTGACCGCGCAACATCAAAAAGACCAATAGCAGCAACAGTCCAATGATGGGGCCGGGCAATACGGGGACGTACAAGTGATTAAGAGCTGTGCCGAGCAATTGAAACAGCACCAGCCAAGTCAAGCCGCGTAACAACATTTCACCTCTCCAGCGAATATTTTTTGCGCCGCATTATAAGCACGTCGCCTACCAAGCCGGCATTGCCAAACCACGGCGGCTCGCCACGCAATAACCAGGATGTTTCATGCAGCCCTATAGAGCGGCTCCCATTGCTACGGCATACTCGCAAGCCTAACTATCCGGATCCCGCTATGCGCCCATTTGCCCCCCTTGCTTTGACCCTGCTGCTGACGGCCTGCGGAGACGGCGAATCGCTGATGCCCCCTGACGCACGCCTGCCCGATGGCGGCCGCTATCGGGGCGAAGTGGTCAACGGACTGTTGCAGGGGCAGGGCCGCATCGACTACCCGAACGGCAGTTGGTACGCCGGCGAGTTCAAAAATGGCCTGTGGCACGGCCAGGGCGAGTGGCATGCCAGCAATGGCGACGTCTATCGCGGGGGGTTCGAACAGGGTCTGTATAGCGGCCAAGGCAGCCTGATTACCCACGACAGCACTTACATCGGTGGTTTCAAGCAAGGCCGGCGCGAAGGTGAAGGCACGCTCAAAGAAGGCGGCATGAGCTACCGCGGCGAGTTCAAGGACGACCAGTTCTCTGGCGTAGGGCATCTTGAGCTTGAGGACGGCAGCCAGTACCAAGGCCAGTTTGCCCACGGCAAACCCAACGGCGAAGGCAAGCGCAGCGATGCCAGCGGTAATGAATTCAGCGGCCAGTTCGTCAATGGCGAGCTGGAAGGCAACGGCGTTTTCAACAGCGCCGACGGCGACCAGTACGAGGGCGCATTCAAACACAACCAACTGAACGGCAAAGGCCGCTATGAAAACGCTGACGGTGACGTCTGGATCGGCGAGTTCAAGGATGGCGCCCTGACCGGCAAAGGCGAGCTGATCGGCATTGATGGCTCCCACTATCGCGGCATGTTCAATGAGTGGCGGTTCAATGGTCCTGGCCACCTGACCATGGCCGACGGTAGCACCTATGTAGGCGAATTTGCCGCAGACACCTATCAGGGCCCCGGCACCCTGACCATGAGCGATGGCACCGTCCAGAGCGGCTACTGGCTTAATGGCCAGCAAGTGCGCGACGCCAATGGCGCCGTGTTGCCTGACCCGCTGGAACTGGGCCTGCTTAATCAAGGCAAACTGCTCAATGAAGCGCTGGATGCCGTTCCACCCTCAACTGCAGACGTTGAGCTGTATAGCCTGGTGCTGGCGGGCGACGGCAAGCAAAGCGTCTTCATGCGCGAAGCCGAATACGTTAACAAGATGCTCGCCACCCGCTTTGGCAGCCACGGCCGGATCAACCTGATCAACCACCGCGACCATTTGCTGGACCGGCCAATGGCCACCCGCGAGAACCTGTACCGCGCAGCCAAAACACTGGCCGAGCGTAGCGGCCCCGAAGACCTGATATTTATTTACCTCACCAGCCACGGTACCCAGGAGCACGAACTGGTACTGGATCAACCGCGCCTGGAACTGGCAGACATGCCTGCCGACGAACTGGCAGCAGCTCTGGCACCGCTGAAAAACCGGGACAAGATCATCGTAATTTCATCCTGTTACTCGGGCGGATTCATTCCGGCACTCAAAGATGAAAAGACCCTGATCATGACCGCGTCCCGGGCAGATCGCGTGTCTTTTGGCTGTTCGGAAGAAGCCGACTTCACTTACTTCGGCAACGCCCTGTTCGCTCAGGCGCTGAATCAGACCGACGATCTGCAAAAAGCTTTCAAGCTGGCCAAGGGTTATATCGCCGAGCGCGAGCAGACTGACGGCTACGAACCCTCCGAACCGCAGATATGGGCGCCAAAGGGGGTTCTGGCGCACTGGCAACGCTTGCGCCAGCAACAGGCAAAACAGGCTTTGCATTCACCTGATTGAACTGCAAGCAAGCCAACTAAGACTAAGCTGGATGTATCAAGGGAGAACCACGCATGTACTTGACGCCTCAGCACATCCTGCTTGCAGGAGCTACCGGTCTTACCGGCGAGCACTTGCTCGACCGACTGCTTAACGAGCCCACCATCACAAGGGTACTTGCGCCTTCACGCCGGCCGCTGGCAAAACATCCGCACCTGGAAAACCCGGTGGGCGACCCGTCTGTATTCCTGCCCGAGTTGAAAGGCCGGGTCGATATCGCGTTTTGCTGCCTGGGAACCACGATCAAGCTGGCGGGCTCGCAAGAAGCCTTCCGGGCCGTCGACCATGACATGGTCGTGGCCTTTGCCAAACGCGCACGGGAAATGGGTGCACGGCACCTGATCGTTCTGAGTGCGATAGGGGCCGACCCTAAATCCTCGGTGTTCTATAACCGGGTCAAAGGCGAGATGGAACAATCCTTGCGCGCCCAGGACTGGCCGCAACTGACCATTGCCCGCCCGTCGCTGCTGATCGGCGAGCGCACCGAGCCACGCCTGACCGAACAACTGGCGGCTCCACTGTCCAGACTGATCCCGGGTAAATACCACGGTATCGAGGCCTGCCAGCTGGCTCGCGCCCTATGGCGCCTGGCGCTGGAAGAACAGAATGGCGTACGGGTGGTCGAGTCAGACGAGCTGAGAAAGCTGGGTAAATAATCCCGCCCTGTAGTCGCTGCCGAAGGCTGCGAGCTTTATAAAACCGGGGTGTAGTCCTTCTAAGCACAGAGCTCGCAGCCATCGGCAGCGACTACAAACCTCCGCTGGCCTGATACCCCACACCCAGCACGGTCAACACCGACAACGGCAACAACAGCGTATCGAGCAATGCGCTGGCTGGCAGGTCTAGCCCCGGGTAGCGCGGGGCATCGGCACCAAAGCGGTCCATCGCACAACACCCGCCCTCTAACGCATACATGTCCAGTCGCGTGCCGGAATAAACAATCGGCGCACCCGGCTTGGCCGCGTCCAGCGTGCGAACACTGGCGCAACCACATACATGCATAGCCGCAAGCATCACCAGCAGGGTTTTACTCATCGCCGCCCACATGGTGTTCACCCCAGCGTGGCAGCATGTCTTGCGGGATATTGAGCAGGTTGAGAATGCGTGCCACCACAAAGTCCACCAGGTCATCAATGGTTTGCGGCTGATGGTAGAAACCAGGGGATGCGGGCAGTATCACCGCGCCCATGTTCGACAACTTGAGCATGTTCTCCAGATGGATGCTGGAGTACGGCGCTTCACGCGGCACCAGAATCAGTTGGCGACGCTCCTTCAGCGTGACATCCGCAGCCCGCTCGACCAGGTTGTTACAGGCGCCGGTGGCAATGGCCGACAGCGTCCCCGTAGAACAGGGCACCACCACCATGGCGGCAGGGGCACCGGAGCCCGAGGCCACCGGTGACATCCAGTCTTCCTTGCCGTAGACCCGAATCTGCCCGGCGGCAGCTCCTGTGTACTCAGTCAGAAAGGTCTGCATGGCCTGTGGCTTGGGCGGCAGGCTGACATCGGTTTCAGTGGCCATCACCAATTGTGCGGCCTTGGAAATCAGGAAATGCACCTCACGGTCTTCCCGCACCAGGCAATCGAGCAGGCGCAGAGCGTATTGCATGCCAGAGGCGCCGGTTACCGCCAGAGTGATGCGTTCCGGGCCACTCATTGCAGTGCATCCGCCAATTTGCCATGCAGGCCGCCAAAGCCGCCGTTACTCATGATCACCACATGGGTACCGGGTTTGGCATGACGCTTGACCTCGGCAATGATTGCCTCCAGCGAGTCGCACACCAGCGTCGGCACCGGGCTGCAAGCCACGGTCGCCGCCAGGTCCCAGCCCAGGTTGGCCGGTGCATACCAGACCACGTGATCGGCCTGCACCACACTCTGCGGCAAACCATCACGATGCGCGCCCAGCTTCATGGAGTTGGAGCGCGGCTCGATGACCGCAATCAGCGGAGCATCACCGATGTGCTTGCGCAGGCCATCAAGGGTGGTGGCAATCGCCGTCGGGTGGTGGGCAAAGTCGTCGTAGATGGTAATACCGTGAACTTCAGCGACTTTTTCCATCCGCCGTTTCACGCTTTTAAACGCGCTCAGGCCATCAATCGCCAGGCTTGGCACTACACCCACATGGCGTGCAGCCGCCAGGGTTGCCAGGGCATTGGCCACATTGTGCTGACCGGTCATGTCCCAGTCGACGATGCCTTGAACGAGGCCTTCAAACAGCACTTCAAAGCGCGAACCGTCTTCGCTGAGCAGCCTGGCTTGCCATTGGCCATCAACGCCTGTGGTTTGTACCGGCGTCCAGCAGCCCATCTCGATCACGCGCTGCAAGGCAGGCTCGGTGGTGGGGTGAATCACCAGTCCTTCACTGGGAATGGTGCGCACCAGGTGGTGGAACTGACGCTCAATGGCCGGCAAATCCGGGAAGATGTCAGCGTGATCGAACTCGAGATTGTTCAGGATCGCGGTGCGCGGACGGTAGTGCACAAATTTTGAACGCTTGTCGAAAAAGGCGCTGTCGTACTCATCGGCCTCAACCACAAAGAACGGCGTACCACCCAGACGCGCCGACACCGCAAAGTTTTGCGGCACCCCACCGATCAGGAAGCCCGGCGCCATGCCCGCGTGTTCCAGGACCCAGGCCAGCATGCTGCTGGTGGTGGTTTTGCCATGGGTGCCGGCCACAGCCAGTACCCAGCGGCCTTGCAACACGTGGTCGGCCAGCCATTGCGGGCCCGATACATAAGGCAGGCCTTTGTTAAGCACATATTCAACGGCCGGGTTGCCACGCGACAGCGCGTTACCGATCACCACCACATCGGGGGCCGGGTCGAGCTGGGCCGGGTCATAGCCCTGGGTCAATTCAATGCCTTGAGCTTGCAGCTGGGTGCTCATTGGCGGATAGACGTTAGCATCGGAACCGGTAACGTGATGGCCCAGTTCTTTGGCCAGAACAGCCAGCGAACCCATGAAAGTGCCGCAAATACCAAGAATATGAATGTGCATAGTCGACCTCGTAAATCATCGGCGAAGGGTATCGCAGGGGGTTGTTTTTCGCACCTGATGATTCAGGGGGCATTTTGCGTGGGAGCCAGCAGCTTGCCGGCGATGGCATCGGCACAGTTTCAAATCAAACCGCGCGACCTTGATTGCCAGCCCCCCGCTCCCGCCCAAAAAGCTATCGCTCTATCCCGTGCTTGCGCAGCTTTCTATACAGCGTATTGCGGCTAACACCCAACTGCACGGCCGCGTGGGTCATGTGCCAACGGTGCATTTCCAGCACCTCGAGCAGCGCCAGTTTTTCTGCGTTTTCCAATGGCTGCCCGCAGGGGACCGGGGCTTTGCCTGGCGCCTGGCGAATGACAACCGGCAGATCATCAAATTCGATCACCTGCTCTTCACACAATGCCGCCAGGGTACGCAGCACGTTACGCAGCTGGCGCACGTTGCCCGGCCACGGAAACTCCAGTAGCGCCTGACGTGCCGCAGGGCTGATGAGCAACCCTTGCTGTGGCGCCTCTTCGGCCAGCAAAAAATCGAGCAGTTGCGACTTATCACTGCGATCGCGCAACGCCGGCAAACCGATTTCAAGACCATTGAGGCGGTAATACAGGTCTTCGCGAAAACTGCCGTCAGCCACCCGCTCCTGCAAGTTGCGATGCGTAGCACTGATGATGCGCACATTGACCGCCACCGGCTCGCCACCGATCGGCACCACCAGGCGATCTTCGAGCACCCGCAACAGCCGGGTTTGCAGCACCAGCGGCATATCGCCAATCTCGTCCAGAAACAGGGTGCCGCCATCAGCCTGCTGCAGCTTGCCCTGCATCCCCTCTTTGCGCGCCCCGGTAAAGCTGCCACCGCGATAGCCAAACAGCTCACTCTCGATCAGGCTTTCAGGGATAGATGCGCAATTGAGTGCGACGAACGGTTTGCCATGACGCAAGCTGGCCTGATGCACAGCCTTGGCAAAGGCCTCTTTACCCGAGCCGGTTTCGCCATTGATCAATAACGGCACATCACGCTCGAACACCCGCAGCGCGCGACGAAAATCGGTCTGCAGGGCCTCATCCCCCAAGCAAATTCCGCTCAAGCGCGCCGCCACGGGCTCGACCTGCGGCTTGACCGCGCACGGCACGCTGCGCGGCAGACCACGCACCGCTGCAAACAGCCGGCGACCATCGTGGGTACGCAGCGGCCAACTGGTGCTGGCCAGGGTGCTGGCACGGGCGAACAGTTCATCGCGCGGGCAATCGAATACGCTGTCGACGGTCTGCCCGAGCAATCCGCCTCGCACGTGGCCCAGCAAATTCAAGGCGCTTTGATTCACGGCACAGATAACTCCGTCGCCGTCGAATGCCAGCATGCCTTCACTGAACAGCCCCACCGACTCGGCCTGCAGGTGAAAACGCAGCAGCCACTGGTGTTCGAAGTGCCGCAGAAAATAGCTGTTTTCGATAATCCGCGCTGAGAGATTGACCAGCGCCATGGTGTGAAACTGGCTCTGGCGCGAGACTTCATGCCGCGCCGAAGAAACGTCCAGCACCGCCAGCAGCTCGCCCTGCGGGTCAAATACCGGGCTGGCCGAACAGGTCAGCCCGGTGTGACGGCCACGAAAATGTTCGTCCTGATGAATGGTCAAAGCCTGGCGCTCTACCACACAGGTGCCAATCCCGTTGGTGCCCTCGCGGGCCTCGCTCCAGTCAGCCCCCAGCCACAGCCCGGCCCGCTCAAACACTTTGCGTTCGGTCGCCGCCGTTACACAGTTGAGGATGACCCCGCGGGCATCGGTCAGCAGGACCGCGTGCCCGGCCCCCGAGAGCTGCTGATGCAAGCTGTTCATTTCGTGCCCGGCAATTTGCAGCACCTGCTGCAAACGCTCGCGCCCTTCAAGAATGCGGCCGTGTTCCAGTACTGTCGGGGCAATGGTCTGTGCAGGATCGAGGTGGTAGTCCTCCAGGCAGCGTTGCCAGGAGCGAACGATAGAAGGGTCACACCCCTGAGGGCGACCCTGGGTCACATCCAGAACTTGCCGGGCGTGCCGGCTCAAATCATTACTGTGCATTGTTATTATTCTCCGCGCTGTATCGGCGGTCTCATGTCCGGCAGGGGCACATTTAGCCTCTTCGCCAACATGGATCCAGGTTCAGACCGAGCGCCCAGCATCTGCTTGCCCGCGAGCCTTTGCAATCGCCAACTGACTCTCCGGTCATCAACTGTTCCGGTTTTGGTACAAAGTGTCACTGCAACTGTATCGACCCTGTGACACCCCCTGCCGGCGCCATACCCTTAATCAGCATGAAATCCCCGTCCCAGAGCTATCCAGACAATATGGCCCGGCCCTTGCTCTGACTTAGGGCAACGCCACAGCGCGTCCTCCCATAAGCACAATAAAGCCAGGAGACACTCCCCATGCGTTACGCACAACCCGGTACTGAAGGCTCTGTCGTCTCGTTCAAGAGCCGCTACGGCAACTACATTGGCGGCGAATTCGTGGCGCCCGTCAAAGGCCAGTACTTCACCAATACCTCGCCAGTGAACGGCAAGCCCATCGCCGAATTCCCGCGCTCGACTGCAGAAGATATCGAAAAAGCCCTGGATGCCGCCCATGCCGCTGCTGACGCCTGGGGCGCGACCTCGGTGCAGGCCCGCTCGCTGGTGCTGCTCAAAATTGCCGATCGCATCGAACAAAACCTCGAACTGCTGGCCGTGACCGAAACCTGGGACAACGGCAAAGCAGTGCGCGAAACCCTGAACGCCGACGTTCCGCTGGCAGCTGACCATTTCCGTTACTACGCCGGTTGCATCCGCGCGCAAGAAGGCAGCGCGGCAGAAATCGACGGCAACACCGTGGCCTATCACATCCACGAACCGCTGGGCGTGGTCGGGCAGATCATTCCGTGGAACTTCCCGCTGCTGATGGCCGCCTGGAAACTCGCACCGGCCCTGGCTGCCGGTAACTGCATCGTGCTCAAACCCGCCGAGCAAACCCCGCTGAGCATCACCGTATTCATGGAGTTGATCGGTGACCTGCTGCCGCCCGGCGTACTGAACGTGGTGCAAGGTTTCGGCAAGGAAGCAGGCGAAGCCCTGGCCACCAGCAAGCGCATCGCCAAAATCGCTTTCACCGGTTCGACACCCGTGGGCTCGCACATCATGAAATGTGCCGCCGAGAACATCATTCCTTCCACCGTTGAACTGGGTGGCAAATCGCCAAACATCTTCTTCGCCGACATCATGCAGGCTGAACCGGCCTTTATTGAAAAGGCGGCCGAAGGCCTGGTGCTGGCATTCTTCAACCAGGGTGAGGTGTGCACCTGCCCTTCCCGCGCGCTGATTCAGGAGTCGATCTATGACGACTTCATGAAAGTGGTGATGAAGAAGGTCGAGTCGATCAAACGTGGCGACCCGCTGGACACCGACACCATGGTCGGCGCCCAGGCCTCCGAGCAGCAATTCGACAAGATCCTGTCTTACCTTGAAATCGCCAAGGCAGAAGGCGCCGAACTGCTGACCGGCGGCCAGGTGGCCAAGCTCGAAGGCGACCTGGCAACCGGCTATTACATCCAGCCGACGCTGCTCAAGGGCACCAACAAAATGCGCGTGTTCCAGGAAGAAATCTTTGGCCCGGTGGTCAGCATCACCACCTTCAAGGACGAAGCCGAAGCACTGGCGATTGCCAACGACACCGAGTTCGGCCTGGGTGCCGGTTTGTGGACCCGCGACATCAACCGCGCCTACCGCATGGGCCGCGCCATCAAGGCCGGTCGCGTCTGGACCAACTGCTACCACCTGTACCCGGCCCATGCCGCGTTCGGTGGCTACAAAAAGTCCGGTGTTGGCCGTGAAACCCACAAAATGATGCTCGACCACTATCAGCAGACTAAAAACCTGCTGGTGAGCTACGACATCAACCCGCTGGGCTTCTTCTAACCCCCTGCCCCTGTAGGAGCGAGCTTGCTCGCGAGCCGTCAAGAGCTCGCGAGCAAGCTCGCTCCTGCAGATCAGACCGCTCTAAACCGGCCCTCATGGCCCAGCTCTTGCTTTGCTCCCTGTCATATTTTCCAAACTATAAAAGAACAGGTGCACTCACATGCCTAGCGAACCCATTGGCGCTTCGGCGTCAGCTTCCTCCGTCGACTTTGAAAAAGTCGGCTCCGAATACTTTCAACAACGCGAACTGAAAAAAGGCGCTGCCGGCTGGGTCCTGCTGGTGGGCCTGGGTGTGGCTTACGTCATCTCCGGCGACTACGCCGGCTGGAACTTTGGCCTGGCCCAGGGCGGCTGGGGCGGGATGTTTATCGCCACCTTGCTGATGGCCACCATGTACCTGTGCATGTGCTTTTCGCTGGCCGAACTGTCGTCGATGATTCCTACAGCCGGTGGTGGCTATGGCTTTGCCCGAAGCGCCTTCGGCCCGTGGGGCGGGTTCCTGACCGGCACCGCGATCCTGATTGAATACGCCATAGCACCGGCCGCGATTGCCGTATTTATCGGTGCTTATTGCCAATCACTGTTCGGGATTGGTGGCTGGATGATCTATCTGGCGTTCTACATCATCTTTATCGGCATTCACATTTTCGGCGTGGGTGAAGCCCTCAAACTGATGTTCGTCATCACCGCCGTGGCCGCGATTGCCCTGGGCGTGTTTCTGGTTTCTATGGTGCCGCACTTCAGCGTCGCCAACCTGCTGGATATCCCGGTCACAGAAGCCAAAGGCGCCAGCGCCTTCCTACCATTCGGCTACGTTGGCGTGTGGGCCGCAATCCCTTACGCGATCTGGTTCTTCCTCGCCGTCGAAGGCGTACCGCTGGCCGCCGAAGAAACCAAAAACCCCAAGCGCGACCTGCCTCGCGGCCTGATCGGCGCCATGCTGGTACTCGTCACCTTTGCCCTGCTGATTCTGGTCATCGGCCCTGGTGCCGCGGGCGCACACCATTTAATGGCCTCGGGCAACCCGCTGGTTGAAGCACTGAGCAAGGCCTATGGCGGCTCAACCTGGATGGGCGGGTTCGTTAACCTGGTCGGCCTGGCCGGCTTGATCGCCAGTTTCTTTTCGATCATTTACGCCTACTCGCGTCAGATCTTCGCCCTGTCCCGTGCAGGGTATTTGCCGCGCAAACTGTCAGAAACCAACAAAAGCAAAGCACCGGTACTGGCGCTGATCATCCCCGGCATCATCGGTTTCGGCCTGTCGCTGACCGGGCAAGGGGACTTGCTGATTCTGGTGGCCGTGTTTGGCGCGACCATTTCCTACGTGTTGATGATGGCCGCGCACATCACCCTGCGTATTCGTCGCCCCAAAATGGAGCGTCCGTACCGCACTCCGGGCGGAATCTTCACTTCAGGCATCGCTTTGGTGCTCGCTTGCGTCGCGGTCGTGGCCGGCTTCCTGGTCGACCCGCGCGTGGTGATTGGCGCTGCCGTGATCTATGGCGTATTAATTGCGTACTTCGCTTTTTACAGTCGGCACCACTTGGTGGCCGGTACGCCTGAAGAGGAATTCGCGGCGATTCAAAAAGCCGAGCAAGCCTTGCACTAGTCGCTGAGAAACCCGCCAGACGCACTGCGTCTGGCGTTAAGGAGCACCCTGAATGGCAACTTTTTCTCACGCGGTAGGCACCCAGACTTACCGTTTTGACAACCTCAAAGACCTCATGGCCAAAGCCAGCCCGGCGCGTTCCGGGGATTTTCTGGCTGGTGTCGCCGCACAGAACGATGGTGAACGGGTCGCTGCGCAAATGGCGCTGGCTGACGTCCCGCTCGCCTGGTTCCTGCAGGAAGCGCTGATTCCCTACGAGTCCGATGAAGTCACCCGGCTGATTATCGACACCCATGACCCGCTCGCCTTTGCTGCAGTCAGCCATCTGACAGTGGGCGGTTTTCGTGACTGGCTGCTCAGCGACGCTGCCGACGAGCAGAGCCTGCGCGCCCTGGCGCCGGGCCTGACCCCGGAAATGGCCGCTGCGGTGTCGAAAATCATGCGCGTGCAGGACCTGATTCTGGTGGCGCAGAAGATCCGCGTGGTCACCCGTTTTCGCGGCACCATGGGCCTGCGCGGGCGACTGTCGACCCGCCTGCAACCCAACCACCCCACCGACGATCCGGCCGGGATTGCCGCCAGCATTCTCGACGGCCTGCTGTACGGCAACGGCGATGCCATGATCGGTATCAACCCGGCCACCGACAGCATCGCATCCATCTGCGACCTGCTGAACATGCTCGACGCCATCATCCAGCGTTATGAGATCCCGACCCAGTCCTGCGTGCTGACCCATGTCACCACTTCGATTGAAGCGATCAACCGTGGCGTACCGCTGGATCTGGTGTTCCAGTCGATTGCCGGTACTGAAGCCGCCAACGCCAGCTTCGGGATCAATCTGAATGTATTGCAGGAAGGGTATGACGCAGGCTTGAGCCTCAACCGCGGGACCCTGGGCAACAACCTGATGTATTTCGAAACGGGCCAGGGCAGCGCGCTGTCGGCCAACGCGCATTTCGGCGTCGACCAGCAAACCTGCGAAACCCGCGCCTATGCAGTGGCGCGGCATTTCAAGCCGTTTCTGGTCAACACCGTGGTCGGTTTTATCGGCCCCGAGTACCTGTACAACGGCAAGCAGATCATCCGTGCCGGGCTTGAGGACCACTTCTGCGGCAAGCTGCTCGGCGTGCCGATGGGATGCGACATCTGCTACACCAACCACGCCGAAGCCGATCAGGACGACATGGACAACCTGCTGACCCTGCTGGGTGTGGCCGGGATCAACTTCATCATGGGCATTCCGGGCTCGGACGACATCATGCTCAACTATCAGACCACCTCGTTCCATGACGCGCTGTATGCGCGAAAAACCCTGGGCCTCAAACCGGCCCCCGAGTTTGAGCAGTGGTTGAGCAAGATCGGGATATTTACCCAGACCGATGGCCGGATCGAGTTCGGGCATCAACTGCCGCCGGCATTTCGCCAGGCACTGGCTCATCTGGGAGGACGCTGAGCATGGCCACTACCCCCACAGACAACCTCAACCCCTGGCTGGAACTGCGCCGCCTGACCCCGGCGCGCATTGCCCTGGGACGTACCGGCACCAGCATGCCCACCGGGGCCCAGCTGGATTTTCAGTTTGCCCACGCCCAAGCCCGGGATGCGGTGCATTTGCCGTTTGATCACGCAGGTTTAAGCAGCCAGCTTGCCGAGCGCGGACAGCAAACGCTGCTGCTGCACAGCGCCGCCATTGATCGCCACAGCTATCTGCAACGGCCGGATCTGGGGCGCAAGCTTAACGATGACTCGGCGCAACAATTGCGCGACTACGCCCTGGCTCATCCTGGCGGTATCGATGTCGCCATCGTGGTGGCCGACGGGCTGTCGGCGCTGGCGGTTCATCGTCACACCCTGCCCTTTCTGGCCCGCATGCAGGAGCAAACGGCCACTGAAGGCTGGAGCCTGTCACCGGTGATTCTGGTGGAACAAGGACGGGTAGCGGTCGCCGATGAAATCGGCGAGCTGCTGGGTGCAAAAATGGTGGTCATGCTGATCGGTGAACGCCCCGGCCTCAGTTCTCCTGACAGCCTGGGCCTGTATTTCACCTACGCGCCAAAGATTGGTCTGACCGACGCGTATCGCAACTGCATCTCTAACGTGCGGCTCGAAGGGTTGAGCTACGGCATGGCCGCTCATCGGCTGGCCTACTTGATGCGCGAAGCCTGTCGTCGGCAATTGTCGGGTGTGAACCTGAAAGACGAAGCACAGGTACAAACCATTGAATCAGAGGCTCCCAGCGAAAATTTCCTACTCAAGGGTGAATAAACACGGGGCCGTGACTCTGTAGGAGCGGGCTTGCTCGCGAGCTGTGTGCTTCGCGAGGCAAGCTCGCTCCTACGGTTGATTAGCCAGCCGCTGCGACTCAATACACGCCTCGCTACAAACTCCACCAACAAGACTTGCCTCAATCCGTATAATCCGCTTTTTTAAGAAATGTACGAAAAAACTACATCCGTTGTAGTTAAATACCTTTCCCTTTCCCGCACGGACCTGCAGAGCCGGGTCATCAACACAGGTGCTTTACATGGATTTCAACCCGATCGACATTATCCTGCACCTCGATGTGTACCTGGACATGCTGGTAAGAGATTACGGAGTGTGGATCTACGCCATCCTGTTTTTGGTGATCTTCTGTGAAACCGGTCTGGTGGTCATGCCGTTCCTGCCGGGTGATTCGTTGCTCTTTATTGCCGGCGCGGTCGCTGCAGGCGGCGGCATGGACCCGGTGCTGCTGGCAGGCCTGCTGATGGTGGCGGCAATCCTGGGCGACAGCACCAACTACGTCATAGGACGGACGGCCGGCGAGCGATTGTTCAGTAACCCGGACTCGAAAATCTTCCGCCGCGATTACCTGGAAAAAACCCACGATTTCTACGAACGTCATGGCGGCAAAACCGTGACCATGGCGCGGTTCCTGCCAATCTTTCGCACCTTTGCCCCCTTCGTTGCCGGCGTGGCGCACATGTTCTACCCGCGCTTCCTGATGTTCAGCGTTTTCGGCACCATCCTCTGGGTCGGCGGCCTGGTGACACTGGGCTACTTCTTCGGCAACGTGCCCTTCATCAAGTCCAATCTGTCCTTGCTGGTAGTCGGCATTATCCTGCTGTCTCTGATACCGATGATCATTGGTGTAATCCGCAGCCGCATGGGCCGCAGCCCTTCCAAAGCCTGACCGGGACCCGCCCCCATGTGGTCTCTGAGTGAATGGCGGCGCCAGCGAATTCTGGCGCAACACCCGGTGGCGGCGCACGTGTGGCACGACGTGCGCCAGCACCTGAGTATTCTCGACGGGCTGGACGACGCGCAGGACAAATGGCTGCGCGAACACAGCGTGTTGTTTCTGCAAGACAAACACCTGACCCCCATGCCCGGGGTTGAACTCACCGATGAAGGCCGCCTGTTACTGGCCGCCCAGGCACAACTGCCGCTGCTCAACCTGGGCGAACTGGACTGGTATCAGGGTTTCCACGAAATCGTGCTGTACCCCGATGACTTCATCAGCCCCCAGCGTCACCGCGACTCCAGTGGCGTCGAGCACGAATGGCAAGGCACCCACAGCGGCGAGGCCTGGGAACATGGCCCCGTGGTACTGGCCTGGCCCGGCGTACTGGCCAGCGGCAGGTGGGAAGGCTACAACCTGGTGATTCACGAACTGGCGCACAAGCTCGACATGCTCAATGGTGCCGCCAATGGCATGCCGCCCCTGCACAGCAGCATGCACGTGAGCGAATGGACACAAGCCATGCAACACGCCTACGACCACCTCAATCACTACCTCGACCACCACGCCCCCGACCACGCCCCCATTGACCCGTATGCGGCCGAAAACCCGGCAGAGTTCTTCGCGGTCACCAGCGAGTACTTCTTCAGCGCCCCCGACCTGCTGACCCACGCCTATCCCAAGGTGTACCAGCAGCTCAGCCTGTTCTACCGGCAGGACCCGCTGACCCGGCTGCAAACGTTACAGAGCGGTCACCCCGAGTACCGAGAGCCAGTGAACCGGGCGTGAGGCACCACTAAACCGGCCAGACGTGACGGCGTATGCGGAATACGCCTATAATCGCCGCCACTTTTTGGCCAAACCGGCCAAGTAAACTGGCCTATACACGGGGGCACCGCCCAATGAGCTACAGCAAGATTCCGGCTGGCAAAGACCTGCCGAATGACATCTACGTCGCCATCGAGATTCCGGCGAACCACGCGCCGATCAAATATGAAATCGACAAAGACAGCGACTGCCTGTTCGTTGACCGCTTCATGGCCACCCCGATGTTCTACCCGGCCAACTACGGCTTCATCCCGAACACCCTGGCTGACGACGGTGACCCCCTCGACGTGCTGGTTGTTACCCCTTACCCGGTAGCACCAGGTTCGGTAATCCGTGCCCGCCCGGTTGGCATCCTGCACATGACCGACGACGGCGGTGGCGATGCCAAAGTCGTTGCAGTCCCTCACGACAAGCTGTCCCAGCTGTACGTTGACGTGAAAGAGTACACCGACCTGCCACCTCTGCTGATTCAGCAAATCCAGCACTTTTTCGAGAACTACAAAGATCTCGAAAAAGGCAAATGGGTGAAGATCGAAGGTTGGGGCGATGCAGAAGCCGCCCGCACCGAGATCATGAAATCGGTAGCCGCCTACAAAGGCTAAGTGATGCCGGTCCTGTCTTAAGGCAGGCTTGAATCACACAAAAGCCTCGGTTCGCCGAGGTTTTTTTATGTCCGAAGATTGAGCTGTTTTCGCTGGGAAACGACATTGAATCCCCGTATGATTCGCGCCACATAAGCACCGCGCCCCGCATCGAGCAGGCCGGACCGCAGGCAAGGCAGCAATAAGCCGCCACGCCCCAACCCTGACTATCAGGGCCTGGATGTCTAAATTGAAGGCGAGTACGGCTTACCAAAAATAAGCCAAACCCGCCCCCGAGAAGCCGGCCACAAGCCGGCTTTTTAATGCCTGTCGCAAAGCCCACTACAGCCAAGCCTCACACAGCATCTCAGCCAGGTTAAGAATCATCTGTGCGGCATCCTCTGCTTGATCAGGGGGATATTTATACTTGCGCAATATTCGCCGTACCAAGATTCGCAAACTGGCCCTGACACTTTCACGGCTACTCCAATCAACACTGCATTGCAACAAATCCGTGGACTGCAGCCACAAGCGCTCTACAAGCCTGCAGAATTAGGCATTTTGTAAGACTCTTTACTTTCATTCGTACGAAATTTCCGAGAAAATCCCGCTCGCTTGCGCCTGCTCAAATCGGGGCATAGTCTGGGTCCATCGCTGCAAATCAGCGATCGGGTTTAGTCGCCCGGTTTGTCATCTGGCGCATCAGCGCCACCTTTAGCGAGGCGCTTTTTTTCGGCCTCCGCTTTATGGTGGCCGTGCGCAGGGCGCCCTCGGGCGCACCGGTTTCCAGATGCACCGGTCGACTAACCTGCGTACGGCTGCCACCCACTCGTTTAGTCGCGACAAGTGGCAGCTCCTGTCGATGTATCTGGAGTTGAGCCATGAAGAAGATTGTCCCCGACCCGCCTTCTTTCACCCTGCAAGATACTGCGCCAAGCGATCAACAGTTGCTGGACCGTGCCGCCGCCGATCGCGCCCTCAATTACTACTTCCCCGACCCCAAGCCTGATCGCCCCGTGGTCACGGCCCTGTATTCCATCCCCGACGGCGTCAACCTGGAAGCAGCATTGGCCCAAGCGTCAGAGCTGTTGCGCTGCGCGGGTGCCACGGCAAGTGAGGCAGGCAATGGCCTGGACGGAGCGGCACGGGATCGGGTGTTGTCGATCGCCTATTTGCTGGAACTGGCCAAAGCCTATGTCGACAAGTCACTGGACGGGGTAACCACCCACTGAAGCAGGCGGGTCAAACCCAACCCCTGTAGGAGCGAGCTTGCTCGCGAGCCACAAGCGCTGCGATCTTTCAGGCAGCCCCCTGTGCTGCCATCGCTGGCAAGCCAGCTCCCACAAGGTTACCGCCAGCCTCCCCTAAGTGGGTCTCAGGTATAACGAGTGCCGGGGAAGCTACGTTCAATATTGCCTTTGATCACCCGATAGCGTTCGCCGCCATGCTCAACATCAACATATTTAAAAGGGGGAACCCACTGTATGCGTCCAAGAGGGGCGGCCATATAAGCAAAGCTGATACCGGCCTGCAAAAATGCATCTCGGGCCAGTTCCAGCCATGCTCCCTTGCCAAGATCACACCCCTGAAACTTTATCACCCCAACTTCGCGCAAACTGTATCTACGAAGCTCCTGCGCCAGGTCTTGCGCTGTCCTTTCGCGCCCGATTCCATGTTCATTGGCATGGGAAATAATATCCAGACGATCATTTGCCCTGACACTGGCGAAATAATGAAAGTTGTTTTTAAAATAATCCGGGGTTCCATCCCCATACAAAGAACAATAGTCAGGATAATAGGTTGTTAAATATTCGTACTCCGCCTTATTCGAACGACGAAAATCATAGGCAAGGAGTACTTCTATTTTGCCGAACGGCCAGCGTGCAGAATGAATGAGCGGCAGTTTTGCCAGCAGACGGCAGGCTTGGAGCTTTATATTCATGGAGCGGGTCCTTGATGGCGAACGCAGCGTACTTGGCCTCGGCGTAAAGATCAGCTGTCGTGCCCGCCTGAGGTGGGTACGACACCAGAACAACAGTTTTACAACCCCTTTAAAGAACCACGCCAACGCCAAACGCTCGAAAATATTAAGTACTTAAACAGTACGACTCACACATGCAACCCGTGCGACGCATAAAAATAAGTTGTATCCCCACGAATAAAAACAGGAAAACTCTGATATTCCCTGGCACGTGCAATACCTACCGAACATGCACTGAACATAACAATTTTACAGGTACCTACACCCCCTTAAACCCGCCATAAACTCAATAAACCTGCCTCGCGCTATCAACGCCGCAACCGGTCTCAAACACCGCGTCGTCTGCATCACGAGGCAAGCCCAGCTGTACTGCGGATTAGTGTTTGTCCGGGTATCCGGCTTCGCTGAGCGCCGCGTGGAACAGGCCCTCGTCCAGCTGGCTTTCAACTCTGGCTTCACGGGCCGCCGGGTCGGTTTCGATGCGCGCTTGCGGGTCGACGGCCAGTAGCGCTTTGGTGACGGATCGGGCGCAGCCGCCACAGGTCATGTTGGGGATATGAAAACGATGCATAGGGATCTCCTGATTATTTAAGGTGAACCGCTACGTTGAAGTTTGCCAGCGTGGCAAGGTCAATCACTTTTCAGCGAACTGCCGCTGGTGGGCTGAGGCCGCAGTGCCGCAAGCCCCGAACCGCGGTGTCCGGCGCGGGGCTTGCGGCGCTGCGGCCAAAGCATTGAGCTCGGCCAGCCCGGCTATGATCGGGCAGTCCGGGCGGTCATTGCCGCGACAGTGACTGGCCAGACTTTCGAGGGTTTGCACCATCGCCTGCAGTTCGGCGACTTTCGCTTTCAGGCCCGCAACATGGGTCAGCGCCATGGCCTTGACCACAGCGCTGACGCGATCACGGTCGCGCCACAACTCCAGTAACTCCGAGATCTGTTCAACAGAGAACCCCAGGTCGCGGGCGCGCCGGATAAAGCCCAGGGCATTGGCGTCCTGGGGGCTGTAAAGCCGGTAGCCGGCCTCGGTTCGAAGGGCTTTGGGGATCAAGCCAGTCTGTTCGTAGTAACGGATCATCTTCGCCGAAACCCCGGAAAAACTGGCCGCCTGACCGATATTCATCATGTTCCTCTCCCTGGATCCTGGCCGCGAAAAACTGCCCCGTTTACACGCCACTCACCGCCATCGGCGCCTTGAAGCCCTTGAGCCGGAGCGCGTTGGCCAGCACGAAAATGCTGGAAAGCGCCATCGCGGCCGCCGCGAAGATCGGCGACAGCAGTGTGCCGTTCACCGGGTATAACGCTCCCGCCGCGACCGGGATCAACACTGCGTTGTACGCAAATGCCCAGAACAGGTTCTGCTTGATGTTGCGGATCGTCGCCTGACTCAACGCGATGGCATTCGGTACGCCTCGCAGGTCTCCTGACATCAGCACCACGTCTGCCGCCTCGATGGCCACATCGGTACCTGTACCGATGGCCAGCCCCACGTCCGCTTCGGCCAGGGCCGGGGCGTCGTTGATGCCGTCGCCGACAAACGCCACCCGCGCACCATTGACCCGGAATTTCTTTAGCGCCGCGACTTTGCCGTCGGGCAGGACCTCGGCGGCCACCTCATCAATCCCCAACTGGCGGGCGATGGCATTGGCCGTGGCCGCATTGTCACCGGTGATCATCGCCACCCTGAGGCCAAGTGCGTGCAGCGCCTTGATCGCCTCGAGGGTGGTTTCCCTGATCGGGTCAGCGACTGCGATCACCGCCGCCAGACGGCCGTCAATAGCGGCATACAGTGGGCTCTTGCCCTGCTCGCCCAGACGCTGTGCCGTCGCGACAAAGCTCGACACATCCAGCCCCAGCTGTGTCATGAAACGGTCGGCACCCACCGACACAGTTCGCCCCGAGACCTTGGCCGTCACGCCGAAACCCGGCGTCGCCTCGAAGTGGTCGATCGCATCAATCACCAGGCCACGCTGTTGTGCCGCGCTGACGATGGCTTCGCCGATCGGGTGCTCGGAGCGGGTTTCGACCGCCGCCACCAACCCCAGCACTTCGTCGTAATCAAAACCTTCGCCAGGTACCAGATCGGTCAGTTCCGGGCGGCCCTTGGTCAGGGTGCCGGTCTTGTCGAGGGCGATCACGCTCACGTCACGCAGCGCCTGCAAGGCCTCGCCTTTACGAAACAGCACCCCCAGCTCGGCCGCTCGCCCCGTACCGACCATGATCGAGGTGGGCGTGGCCAGCCCCATCGCACACGGGCAGGCAATGATGAGTACCGCCACCGCATTGACCAGAGCAAAGGTCAGCGCTGGCGTGGGCCCGAAGATCAGCCAGATCAGAAAGGTCAACGTGGCCGCCGCCATCACGGCCGGGACGAACCACATGGTGACCTTGTCCACCAGCGCCTGGATCGGCAGCTTGGAGCCCTGGGCCTGTTCGACCAGGCGGATGATCTGCGCCAGCACCGTGTTGGCCCCGATCCGGGTCACGCGAAAACTGAATGCCCCGGTCTTGTTGATCGTGCCGCCAATCACTTCAGCGCCAACAGTTTTATGCACCGGCACCGGTTCCCCGCTGATCATGCTCTCGTCGACATAGGAGGCACCGTCGACAATCTCGCCGTCGAGGGCAATTTTCTCGCCCGGACGCACCAGCACCACGTCCCCGGTTGTCACTTGATCGAGGGGCAGTTCAAGGGTTTTACCGTTGCGCTCTACCCGCGCGGTTTTGGCTTGCAGCCCGACCAGACGTTTGATCGCCTGTGAGGTTCGGCCCTTGGCTCGGGCCTCCAGCGAGCGGCCAAGCAAAATAAGGGTGACGATGACCGCGGACGCTTCGAAATATACGTTGGCGGTGCCTTGGGGCAGCACTTGAGGCGCAAAGGTCGCGACAAGCGAATAACCGTAAGCCGCCGAGGTCCCGACTGCCACCAGCGAATTCATGTCCGGAGCACCACGCAGCAGTGCCGGAACACCCT
This sequence comes from Pseudomonas versuta, assembly GCF_001294575.1. Taxonomy (NCBI): domain Bacteria; kingdom Pseudomonadati; phylum Pseudomonadota; class Gammaproteobacteria; order Pseudomonadales; family Pseudomonadaceae; genus Pseudomonas; species Pseudomonas versuta. The sequence continues at coordinate 5,108,777 of NZ_CP012676.1, read as the reverse complement.
TGCGGAAAAAACGCAGCCCCGGTCCGAACAGCACCAGTGTGGCCAGCACGAACTGGATGTACCAGTTGGTCTGCTGACCGATGACTGTCATCACCCAATGATGCATGGCGGGGATCAGGTGCGAGCCCATCTCCAGAATGAACACCGGCAAGCTGAGGATGGCGGCAATCAGCAAGGAGCGCTGCAGCCCCCGCGCCTCGCCCTCGCGCCGCTGGTCGTCCTGCTCACCCGCATCCGGGGTATCGGCGGACACACGGCGGGCCGTGTACCCCGCCCGCTCGACGGCGGCTTCAAGGTCGGCAGCGCAGACAGCCCCGGCTAGATGAACCACCTGCGCGCGCTCGGTGGCCAGATTGACACTGGCCTGACGCACGCCGGGCACCTTCGCCAGCGCCTTCTCGACCCGGCCCACACACGAGGCACAGGTCATGCCTTCGATTGCCAGCTCGGTGGTTTCTTCACGCACCGAGTAGCCCGCGCGCTCGATGGCATCGACCACCGCCTGCGGATCGGCCGCAGCGCTGAAGGTCACATCGGCGCGCTCGGTGGCCAGATTGACCGCGGCCAACTGCACGCCCGGTATCGCCTTGAGCGCACGTTCGACCCGACCGACGCACGAGGCGCACGTCATGCCTTCAACCGGCAGACTCAGACGCGCCCCCACAGCGCCGGATGTTTTGGACTCTGGTTGAAGCGAAACGCTAGCCATTGGCAATTCTCCTTGAAATTGAGTCGATCCTGAAGCTTCCCAGTATGGCAAGGTCAAGGCCTTGGACCCTGCGCGATGAATATTGAATACCCTAGTCGCTGCCGAGCAGCGCGAGGCTGCGAGCCGTTAAAGACACCCAAGTAACCATCCCGGTGTATCCCCTGCTACGGGATGTGAGGTTTTACGGGCGTTGCCCGATCGCAGCCTCGTGCTGCTCGTCAGCGACTACACCGGGTGCATTGCGCAACCGCTGTAAAAAAACGGCTTCGGCCTGGCTCAGGCGCTGGCCTGCATGCCAGAGCAGGTTGATATCCATCGCGCAGACCTCCTCCTCGGGCGGCAGCGGCCAAAGGCGCGCGGCCACCCGGCTATCCAGGCAGACATGGTCGGGCAGGCAGCCAATGCCAAAACCGGCCAGCACCAGACGCAACGCCTCCTGAATATCGGCCGTGGAGGCGACGATGTCTCCCGACAATGAATGTCGGTCACGGAACTCTGCGAGTGGCGACAGGTTGCCACCCAGCAAGTCTCCGGTGATGACGATCAAGGGTTCCAGGCGCAGATCGCTCAGGGTCAGGTCGCTGCGCCCGAACAGCGGGTGCTGGTCGCTGCAATAAAAGCGGTAGCGTTCGGTCGTCAGGCATTGCTGGTGCAACCACGGGTAAGTACTGCGGTTGACCGCCAGGCCGAAAGTGGCGGTTTTATGGCTCAGGGCACTGAGAATCGCTTCGCTGGAGCGCACCTCGATCTCAAGGGTGATGCCGGGGTAATCGCGATGCAGTGCAGCCAGAAAACGGTCATAGGCCGGGCACTCAATGCCGCTCACCGACAGCAGCCGGACCGGACCGATGACCTGGTCGCTGGCGGCCTCGACTGCGGCTTGCAGCTGACCAAAATGGCCGTGCACCTCACCCGCGATTTTCAGGGTTTCGACACCCGCGCGGGTCAATTGAAAGCGCGGGCCGTTGCGCTCGATCAGCGCCACGCCGATTTGCTCCTCCAGGCGTTTCAACGCCTGGGTCACTGCCGGCTGGGACAAATGAAGCCGCACTGCAGCACGGCTGATGCTCATTTCCTGGGCGATCATCTGGAAGGTGCGCAACAGGTTCCAGTCCACCCGCTCGCTCAAGGGCCGACGGCCAGCAGGCGTTACGCCGCAAGGGTGGTTGGAAGCGGTCACGGCAATACCTTTAATTGGGCTGACGAATAATCACTATAAGAAATGGCGAATTGTAAGGTCGCGGCGTTATCTCGTAAAAATACCCGACGACGACACGTCAGACCTTACTCTTTTGCGGATCAAAGCCATGCACGATTTACCCCTGGACGCCGATGCAATGGAATGGGCTGCGCGCTGTGAACTGGCGGCGCTGTACCGCCTGATTGCCCATTTTCGTATGACCGACTTGATCGACACCCATATTTCCCTGCGTCTGGAAGACGGCGCCGGGCACTTCCTGATCAACCGCTATGGCGTGCTCTTTGAGCATATGACAGCCAGTGATCTGGTGAAGATCAACAGCGAAGGCCAAGTGGTGGATACCCTGTTCCCGGATCACCGGGTCACCGGGTCAATCGTGCCGGGTTCGTGATCCACTCGGCCATCCATGCCGCCCGACCGGACCTGCATTGCGTGATCCATACCCACACCGCCGCCGGCATGGCCGTGTCGGCACAGGCCGATGGCCTGAGGCCCATCAGCCAGCATGCGCTGAAGTTTTATAACCGGCTGGCGTATCACGACTACGAAGGGATTGCCCTGGACACGGCCGAGCGCGAACGGCTGGTGGCCGACCTGGGCACGCATTCGGCCATGATCCTTCGCAACCATGGATTACTGGCCGCCGGCAGCAGCGTCGCCGATGCCTTTCAGAACATCTATTTTCTGGAAAGAGCCTGCCAGGCGCAGATCCAGGCCCTGGCCGGAGGCGGCAAACTGCTACAGCCGGCGCCACACGTATGTGAGCACACGGCGCGTCAGTTTGAGCAGGATGATGCACAAGGGATAGTGCAACTGGCATGGGACGCGGCGCTCACCCTGATCGCCGATCAACAGGCCGACTACACCGCCTGACCAGGGTTGATGCCTGCCCCCCCAAAAAACCCGAAACCTGTCACTGCGGCCCGGCAGCCAGACCGCAGCGATGCCATCGCTGGCAAGCCAGCTCCCACAAGGGTTCTGCCAACCGACACCATCCCAACCTCAACCCCAATACCTGTAGGCGCGAGCTTGCTCGCGATCCGCTGACAAAGCAGCTCCCACAAGGGGCATTGCCTGGATCGCAGGACTAGCGGAACACCAGCCCGCCATCGATCAACGGCGCCTGGCCGGTCATGTAGTCCGCATCCGGGCTGGCCAGATACGACACAAAAGCGGCCACGTCGTCCGGGGTTTCTGCCCGGCCCAGCGCAATACCACTGACAAACTTGTCATAGGTCGCACCAATCGGGGCGCCCGTGAGCTCTGCCATGCGCTTGTCGATATCCACCCACATATCGGTACCCACGACGCCGGGGCAATAGGCGTTGACCGTGATGCCGTGCACCGCCAGCTCTTTGGCCGCCGCCTGGGTGAGGGCCCGCACGGCAAACTTGGTCGAGGAGTAAACCCCCAACAGCGCATAACCTTCGTGGCCGGCAATGGAGCTGGCATTAATGATTTTGCCCTTGCGCTTGAGCGCCCTGAACTTCTCTGCCGCCGCCTGAATCCCCCACAGGGTGCCCTGAACGTTGATCCGGTAGATTCGCTCCACCTCCTCCTGGGTGACATCCGCCAGCGGCTTGACCTGGGAGATGCCCGCGTTGTTGACCATGATGTCCAGCCCGCCCAGTTCGTTGTGGGCGTAATCAACAGCGGCAAATACTTGTTCACGGTCGCCCACGTCGGCCACAAAAGTGGTGGCTTTGCGCCCGAGGGCTTGCACCTCTTTGGCGACCTGCGCCAGCTTTTCAGGATTGAGGTCAACCAGTGCAATATCGGCACCGTCCTTGGCCAGGCGCAGTGCAATGCCGCGCCCGATGCCCTGTGCGCCACCCGTTACCAGTGCAATCTTTCCAGAGAGTTTCATTCGTTGGTTTCCTTTCAACAATTGATCCAGATCCTGCCGCCCTTACCATAGCGGGTTCACACCCTTGCCTATTGATGCAGGGCACGGTCTCTCGCTGCCAGCACGGCTTCATGCATGGATTCACTGAGGGTCGGGTGGGCAAAAATCACCTGGCTTAATTCCACATCCGTGGCTTCCAGTGCCCGGGCAATACCGAACCCCTGAATCTGCTCGGTCACGTGCGGCCCCACCATGTGGGCGCCCAGCAATTCGCCACTGTCGGCATCGAATATGGTCTTCACGAAGCCTTTCCCTTCGCCCATGGCCAGCGCCTTGCCGTTGGCCTGATAGTCGAAACGGCCCACGGCGATGTTATGCCCCCCGGCTCTGGCGGCCATTTCGGTAAGCCCCAGGCTGGCGACTTCGGGCCTGGCATAGGTGCAGCCGGGAATGCGGGTTTTATCCAGCGGGTGAACCCCGTCAACGCCCGCCAGCTTTTCCACGCAAAGCACACCTTCATGGCTGGCCTTGTGCGCCAGGCACGGCGCTCCGGCCACATCGCCAATGGCATACAGCCCTGCCACGTTGGTGCGGCACCACGGGTCGGTCTTGATGAAGCCGTTTTCGAACTCAACGCCCAACGCTTCGAGCCCCATGTCACCGGTATTGGGTTCGATCCCGGCGGCCAGCAATACCTGGGACACCTGCAAGGTCTGCTCGCTGCCATCACTGAGCGCAACCCGGCACTGCAAGGCGCCGACCTCCCCCTGCACCGCGCTGACCCGGGCCTGAGTCAGGACCCGAATACCGCGCTGTTCGAACTCGCGCTGAACCAGGCTTGCCACTTCCTGATCCTCGACCGGCATGATTTGCCTGGCCACTTCCACCAGGGTCACCTGGCTGCCCAGGTCGCTGTACAGGCTGGCGAACTCCACGCCAATGGCCCCGGAGCCGATCACCAGCAACGACGGCGGAACACTCTCGGGCACCAGCGCGTCGAAGTAACTCCAGATTTTATGACCATCGGCGGCCAGCCCGGGCAAGGCTCTGGGCCGGGCGCCGGTGGCCAGAATGATGTGCCTCGCCTGCAGTTCCTGATCGCCCGCCTGCGTGGTCACGCTGACCCGGCCTTTAGCCGTAACGCGGCCGCGGCCATCGACCACCCGGACCCCGTTCTTTTTCAACAGGTAAGCGATACCCGAGGTCAGCCGCTGCGACACGCCCCGGCTGTGGGCAACCAGTTGCGCAATATCAAACTGAATGTTCTCGGCGCTGAAACCAAAGGTCGGCAGGTGTTTTAAGGTGTGCGCGACTTCAGCCCCCTTGAGCATCGCCTTGGTCGGAATGCAGCCCCAGTTCAGGCAAATGCCGCCCAGATGTTGCTGTTCGACCAGTGCGGTACTCAGGCCCAGTTGCGCGGCACGAATCGCCGCGACGTAGCCCCCGGGACCGCCGCCGATGACCACCACATCAAATTTGTCAGTCATGGTCGCTCCTAGAGCATCATCAGGCTTGGGGTCTGTACCAAGCGCTTGAGTTCGGCGAGGAACGCCGCCCCCTGCGCACCATCAATCACCCGGTGGTCGCAGGAGAGGGTGACGGTCATGAGTGTGCGCACCGCGACTTCTCCGTTGTGCGCCACTGCCCGCTGCTCGCCGGCACCGATAGCCAGAATTGCGCCCTGGGGCGGGTTGATGATGGCGTCGAACTGGCTGACCCCGAGCATGCCCAGATTGGAAATACTGAACGTGCCGCCCTGAAACTCCTGCGGCTTGAGCGTACCGGCCTTGGCCCGGGTCACCAGACCCAGCATTTCTTCGGATATTTGCCGCAGGCTTTTACGGTTGGCCTGGCGCACGATGGGGGTGATCAAACCGCCGGGCAACGCTACGGCCACCGAGATATCGGCATCGCTGAAACGCAGCACGGCCTGACGCGCTTCATCGAATTGCACATTCACGTCCGGCACTTTAACCAGCGCCAGCGCGCAGGCTTTTATCAACAAGTCGTTGACCGACAGCTTGATCGCCGGAGTACTGGCATTCAGCTCGCTGCGTAGCGCCAGCAGGGCTTGCAAATCAAGGTCGGCCTGAAGCCGAAAGTGCGGCGCCGTGCGCTTGGATTCCTGCAGGCGGGCAGCAATCGCCTTGCGCATGCCACTCATCGGCAAGACTTCAACCTCGGCCTGCCCGGGTGTTGCATCAGCGGGCGCTGCCACCGGCGGATGCTGCACCGCGCTGACTTCCAGAACATCGGCTTTGCAGACCCGGCCGCGGCTGCCGGTGACCCGGCAATCATTCAGGTTGACCCCCAGACTGGCTGCCAGCCGACGGGCCAGCGGCGTTGCCTGAACCTGGCTGTCATCACTGCGAGAGCGGGCGGGACCGCTGGCCTTGAGCGCAGGCTCAACGGCCGCGACCTTGCCGCCGCGGTCGCGGACCGCCTGTTGAATATCCGCCACGCTGACCCGGCCCTCGGGCCCCGAGCCGCTGACCCGGCTCAAATCTATCCCCAGTTCCTTGGCCAGACGTGTGGCGTGGGGTGTGGCAAACACCGATTCAGGGCCGGCCCCGGCTAACGCCTGAGGTACTTGCCAGCCCTGTGCCGATTTCACTCTCGGCGCCGCGACAGGCTCTGCCGCTTTCACCGCGACGGCCGGTGCAACGGGAGCCGCCGGTGTCGCCGCGACCGCCCCAGGCTGCGGCGCGCCGGTGCCGGCCGGGGTGCTGCGCAGCGCCAGAAACGCATCAATCTCGGCATCGCTGACCGAGGCATCGGCGACCACCCCCAGCACACCGCCTACGGGCAGGGTTTGCCCGGCCACCGCAACCTTGCGGCGCAGTACACCAGCAAAGGGGGCTTCCAGCACGTTGGCAATTTTGCTGGTCTCGATTTCGCAGACTTCCTGATGCAGCCTGAAACTGTCGCCTTCTTCAATCAGCCAATTGTTGAGGGTGCCTTCTTCCATCGACAGCCCCCATTTAGGCACCTCGATGATTTTGATATCAGTCATGTTCAGCCCTCCATCACTTTGCGCACGGCAGCTTCGATGCGATCCACACTGGGAATCCAGGCCTGCTCCAGCACGGGCGAGAACGGTACGGGCGTGTGCGGCGGCGTCACCATGATGATCGGCGCCTTGAGTTGATAGAACGCTCTGGTCGCGATCAGCGCGGCCAGGTCGTGGGCAAAGCCCAGTCGTGCTGCCGACTCATCGACAATCACCACCCGGCCGGTGGAGGTCACCGATTCCAGAATGCCGTCTTCATCCAGCGGCGACACGGTGCGGGGGTCGACCACTTCGACCGAGATGCCTTCGGCGGCCAGCTTGTCTGCCACCTGGTTGGCTTTGTGGACCATTGCCGCGAGGGCAATGATGGTCACGTCGGTACCTTCGCGGGTGTAATTGGCGACGCCAAAAGGAATGGTGTACGGCTCTTCAGGGACTTCGCCCTTGATGTCGTAGAGCGCCTTGTGCTCGCAGAACACCACCGGGTCGTCGTCGCGTATGGCCTGGATCAGCAGGCCTTTAACGTCGTAGGGGCACGAGGGCACGACCACTTTGAGGCCGGGGGTGGTGGCGAAAATGTGATACGGCGATTGCGAGTGCTGCGCCGCCGCCGAGAAACCGGCACCGATCATGCCCCGTACCACCATCGGCGCTTTGGCTTTGCCACCGAACATGTAGCGGAACTTGGCCGCCTGGTTGTAGAGCATGTCGTGGCAGACGCCGAAGAAGTCCATGAACATCAACTCGGCCACTGGCCGCAGGCCGGTCATGGCCGCGCCGGCAGCCATGCCGATAATCGCCGACTCAGTGATCGGTGTATCGATCACCCGCGCCGAGCCGAATTCGGTCCACAGGCCTTTGGTCACCCCCAGCACCCCGCCGAAGGCTTCACCCTTGCTGCCCACTTCGGCAGTACCGGCCTGCCCGCCGCACACGTCTTCGCCAATCAACACCACCCGATCATCGAGTGCCATTTCCTGAGCCAGGGCTTCTTTGACCGCTTCACGATAAGTACGAATTGCCATGGTTCAAATCCTCAGTAAGACACGTAGACGTCGGTCAGCAAGCTCTCTAGCGCAGGGAAATCTGCCGCCCGGGCCTTGGCCACGGCATCGTCCACCAGGGCCTGGACCTGGGCGTCGATGGCTTGCAGTTCCTCTACAGAGATTTGACCGGCAACCTGCTGACTGAAGATTTTCAACGGATCGTTTTCCTGGCGCAGGCGTTCGACTTCACCGTCCGCGCGATAGAGCATCGGGTCGCCCTCAAAGTGGCCGTACCAGCGATGGGCAACGGCTTCGATGGCGGTCGGCCCTTCACCGGCCCGGGCGCGCTCGACGGCGACTGCAACCGCCTCATGCACGGCAAAAAAATCGGTGCCGTCAACCTTGACCGCAGGCATGCCGAAACCTGCTGCACGGTGAGCGATATCACGCCCGCCGACGGCATAGTCGTGACCGGTAGCCTCACCAAAACCATTGTTCTCGAAGACGAAAATGACCGGTAAGCGCAGGACCACGGCCATGTTCATCGCCTCGAATACCAGCCCCTGGTTCGAGCCGCCGTCACCGGTGAAAGACACCGCGACGCCACGGTTACCCAGGGTTTTGGCGGTCAGTGCCGCACCAATCGCCAGCGGCGGGGCGCCACCGACGATGGCGTTGGCGCCGAGCATGCCTTTACTCAGGTCGGCGATGTGCATCGAACCGCCCTTGCCACGGCACAGCCCCGAATCCTTGCCAAAAATCTCGGCCATCATCCCGTGGATGTCACAGCCCTTGGCGATACAGTGCCCATGCCCGCGGTGAGTCGAGCCGATGTAGTCGGTGTCTTCAAGGTTTTCGCAAACGCCCACGGCGATGGCTTCTTCACCGCAGTAAAGGTGAATGAAACCCGGAATATCACCGGTGGTATTTTCCTGGTGGAGGCGCTCTTCGAAGACGCGGATTTCGCGCATTTTGCGATAGGCCTTAAGCAGTTCTGACTTGCTAAGCGACATGGATTCGCCCTCTTGTCTTGGCTTTTTTATTGGATTTATCGAGCCCCCGCAGGCGCACGACGATGGCGTTCGCTTACGGTATGAGCCTAGAGTTCGCGCCATAACTACCCGGATGGGGGGGCGCTTAAGAGCGATGGGGGGGCTACCCTTCAACCCCCAGAGGCGGCGTCAGTCAAACGCTAGAGGGATACATAACAACAATGACCCAAGCCAGATTTCCCAAACTGCCCGCGGGCCCGGAACGCGTTGACATCAATTACGGCCTGCCCCTGATAACCACCAAGCTGGTACCTCCGCGCTCGGTCGGAACGGTGCTGGCGCGAGCGCGGCTGCTGGAAAAAATAAGCCTGCTGGAGGGGCGCTGCCTGGCGCTGGTGTGCGGCCCGGCAGGGTTTGGTAAAACCACGTTACTGGGGCAGTGGTCGCAGATTTTGCGCGAGCAGGGTCATGGGGTGGCCTGGCTCAGCCTGGACGAGCAGGACGATACGCCCCTGACCTTTCGCCGTTATCTGCTGAGCGCCCTGAGCCAGGCCAGCGGGCAACCGCGAATTGAAGCCGATGCCCTGTCTGACTGTATGGCGTCGGCCGACAGCCGATTCATCCGTGAGCTGATCAACCTCTTGCAGGCCCGGCTTGAGCCCCTGTACCTGGTGCTGGATGACCTGCACCTGATTCACCACCCGGGCATTACCTCGGACCTGGAGCAGTTGCTGCTTCATGCCCCCGGTTGCCTGCACTTGCTGGTGGGCAGTCGCAGCGTTGCGCAACTGCCTGTGAGCCGTTTGCAGGCACGCAATCAACTGCTTGAAATCGACACCAATGCGCTGCGTTTCAATCTTGAAGAAACCCAGGACTACCTGGCCCACGCAACCACTCAGTGTTTTGCCCCGGCCGACCTTCAGCGCGTGCTGAGTCTGACTGAAGGCTGGATTACCGGGATCCAGATGGCAGCGCTGGCGCCCAGCGATCCGCTGCGCGATCTGGATCGCTTGCAACTGGGTAACCGCCAGATAGGACGCTATCTGCACGATGTGGTGCTGGCGCCCTTACCGCTGCCGCTACAGGCGTTTTTACTCAAGACTTCGATTTTGGGGCGCCTGACGCCTTCACTGTGCAATGCGGTAACTGGCCGCGACGACGCGCAACAGATGCTCGAGGAAATTGAACGGCACAACCTGTTTATCTTTGCCCTGGATACCCAGGGCCAGTGGTTTCGTTACCACACGCTGTTTGTCGAGACCCTCAATGAGCGCCTGTTGCAGACCGGCATCGACGTGGCTCAGTTGCATGAACGGGCCAGTAACTGGCTCGCCGGCCATCAGTACTGGGCCGAGGCTATCCGCCACGCGCTGGCCGCGGGCAAGCTGGGGAGCCGCAACGATTGCGCCAACCAGGGCGCCCAGTCACTGGCCGAAGAAGGGGATGTCGACACGCTGGTGCGCTGGCTGCAGCAGATGCCCGACACCTGCGGCAAAGCCCTGGATGAACAGCGCATCGACCTGCAACTCAATCTGGCCTGGGCCCTGGGCCATCACTTTCACTTCGCCGCCTCACGGGGGTTGCTCGATAGCCTGGGGCCCTTGCTCAAGACCCTGGGGCACCACTCAAGGCTGAACATCAAATACCAGGTGATCGGCGCCATCACCGAGGCGTTCGCGGAAAATATCAGCCTGAGCATCGAACGTGTCGAACCCCTGCTGGCTCAAGTGCCCTGTGGCGATACATGGGTCGACGGGCTGATCTGCAACATCCTCAGCTATGACTACATGACCCGCGGTCAATTCCAGCAGGCACAAGCGGTACAACGCCACATGCCCTGCCCCGCCACCCCGTCGCATAACCTTTTTGTCAGTGTGTACCGGGCCTTTGTGCTGGGTTTGAGTCAGTTGCGCCAAGCCGATTTATACAGTGCCGAACAGTACTATCTTCAGGCGCTGACACCGGCCCAGCAGCTCACCGGACCTCAGTCGAGTGGCAGCGCAACGCTGGCGGCGCTGTTGGGAGAGTTGCTGTATGAGCGTGGCGAATGGCAACAGCTACAGACGCTGCTGGAGCCGCGCCTGAGCCAGATTGATGCCGTTGCGCCGCCTGATGCGCTGTTTTGCGCGTATGCCAGTCTGTCACGCAGAGCGCTTTTGGCGGGGGAACCGGGCCAGGCCCGTTATCTGTTGCAGCATGCCCAGCAACTGGCAACGCTGCGCCGCTGGCCGCGCCTGCAAGCCTGGCTGCTGGTGGAGGAGATACGCATTCACCTGGCCTGCGAGCAACTGCCCCAGGCGTTGGGGTTATTGGAGCAGTTCCAGGCACTCGACCACTCCCACCCTGACATCCGCCGTGCCCACGCCCAGGCGCAATGCCATATCGCCGCTGCGCAAAAACACTGGAGGGTGGCCGCAACCCTGTTACAGACCTTGCTGCAACAGGACGAATGCCAGGGCCAGTTACTGCGCGCCGCACGCAGCCGCGCCGCCCTGGCGTGCGCGTTATGGCCCGATGATCAGGCAGCCGCCCTGAAAACCCTGCAACCGCTGCTCAATCTGGCCTGCCGGCAAAACCTGCGCCGCACCCTGCTGGATGCGGGAGCAGCCATGCCGGCCCTGCTCCAGGCCTCACTGAAAAGCGCACGGGCACCGATAACCGCCTACCTGCGCCCCTTGCTCGAAAGCGTCGATCAGCCGATCGGTGATGATAAACAGAGCGGCGACGAGCCAACCCTGAGTGAGCGCGAACAACAGATCCTGCAACTGATTGCCCAGGGCCAGGCCAACAAGGAAATCGCCCGCAGCCTGGATATCTCGGCAGAAACCGTAAAGTGGCACCTGAAAAACCTGTTCAGCAAATTGCATGTGACCAGTCGCATTCAGGCTATAGCCCGCGCCCGCACACTCGACTTGCTGGGCTGATCAGCGTGGCGACGGCGCAAGGCCAGGGCCATCGGTAAGCGGCCATTGCGGGGCCCCGGGCAAGCCCTGTTAGCTGCCCGGGATTTGCCCCAAAACCCGCCGTCTGCTAGTGTCAGCCGGTTTTAACGCCTACCGAGAATGCCGCTATGGCCCGCAAAAAAGTTGCTCTGGATTTCGAACAGTCCCTCGCTGACCTGCAATCACTGGTCGAGCGTCTGGAAAATGGCGAGCTGTCACTGGAAGATTCGTTGACCGCCTTCGAGCAAGGCATCCGCTTGACCCGTGATTGCCAAGGCGCACTGGCTCAGGCTGAACAGAAAGTACAAATCCTGCTTGAGCGTGATGGTGAATTGGCCCAAGAGCCCTTTGAAGCGGAACAGCCAGAATGATTGATGCCTACCAGACCAGCAGCCAGGACCGCGTCAACGCGGCGCTTGAGCGCTTGTTTGTCGCTCCGGCTCCGGAGCTGGCCCGCCTCTATGAAGCAATGCGCTACAGCGTGATGAACGGCGGCAAACGGGTCCGCCCGCTACTGGCCTATGCCGCCTGCGAAGCCTTGGGCGCTGCAGCAGAGCAAGCCAATGGCGCGGCCTGTGCGGTAGAACTGATCCACGCCTATTCGCTGGTGCATGATGACTTGCCCGCGATGGACGATGACGACCTGCGCCGCGGCCAGCCGACGACCCATAAAGCGTTCGACGAAGCCTGTGCGATTCTGGCCGGCGACGGCCTGCAAAGCCTGGCATTCAGCACTTTGCTGGATCCGCAGCTCAATACCCTGGACGCCGAGACACGCTTGCGCATGGTTGCCGGGCTGGCACTTGCTGCAGGCCCCGCGGGCATGGTCGGCGGGCAGGCAATTGATCTCGGCTCAGTGGGGATCAAACTTGATCAGACCGCACTGGAGTTCATGCACCGGCACAAGACCGGCGCACTTATCGAAGCCAGCGTAGAGTTGGGCGCCCTGGCCAGCGGCCATGCCAGTGCAGATGATCTGCAGGCGTTGAACCTCTATGCAAGGGCGATTGGCCTGGCATTTCAGGTGCAGGACGACATTCTTGACGTTGAGAGCGATACCGCGACCCTGGGCAAACGCCAGGGGGCCGATATTGCACGGGACAAACCCACCTACCCGGCGTTGATGGGGCTGCAAGGTGCAAAGGACTATGCGCTGGAGTTGCGTGACCAGGCACTCAATGCGCTGAAATCTTTTGACACTACAGCCGATCCGCTGCGCGCACTGGCGCGATACATCGTGGAACGTCGTCACTAAAACTGGAAAATATGGCGTTTTCAGACAGCGTCTAATGCCAAGGTCTGACTAACGATTTCCACCGCGCGTGGGCAGCTTACGTTCCTTAAGGTAAACTGCCCCATCTTCTATGCCTATAACGATTCGCCTGATGCCAACGACGTTTCAAGAGATCCCCCGCAAGCGCCCGACTACGCCCCTGCTCGACCGAGCGGGCACGCCTGTGGGCCTGCGCCGGCTGGCCGAAGCCGAGCTGGAAACCCTGGCCGATGAATTGCGCCAGGAATTGCTCTATACCGTCGGCCAGACGGGTGGGCATTTTGGTGCCGGCCTGGGCGTCATTGAACTGACGATTGCGCTGCACTACGTCTTCGACACCCCGGATGACCGGCTGGTATGGGACGTGGGCCATCAGGCGTATCCGCACAAAATCCTCACCGGCCGTCGCGAGCAAATGGCGACCTTGCGCCAGAAAGACGGGATCGCCGCTTTCCCGCGTCGCTCCGAGAGCGAGTACGACACCTTTGGCGTCGGCCACTCCAGCACGTCAATCAGTGCCGCTTTGGGCATGGCCATTGCCGCGCGCCTGCAAAACAGTGAGCGCAAGGCCATCGCCGTGATCGGTGACGGCGCGCTGACCGCCGGCATGGCCTTTGAAGCCCTGAACCACGCGCCTGAAGTCAACGCCAACATGTTGGTCATCCTCAATGACAACGACATGTCGATCTCGCGCAATGTCGGCGGCTTGTCCAACTACCTGGCCAAAATCCTCTCCAGCCGCACCTACGCCAGCATGCGCGAAGGCAGCAAGAAAGTGCTGTCGCGTTTGCCTGGTGCGTGGGAAATTGCCCGACGCACCGAAGAATATGCCAAAGGCATGCTGGTTCCCGGCACCCTGTTTGAGGAGCTTGGCTGGAACTACATTGGCCCTATCGATGGCCACGACCTGCCGACCCTGATCGCCACGCTGCGCAACATGCGCGACCTCAAGGGGCCGCAGTTCCTGCACATCGTCACCAAAAAGGGCAAGGGCTTTGCACCGGCAGAGGCTGACCCGATCGGCTACCACGCCATCACCAAACTCGAACCGCTGGACGCACCGAAAGCAGTAGCAAAAGTTGAGAGCGGGCCAAAGTACTCGGCGGTATTTGGCGAGTGGCTGTGCGACATGGCTGCCGCCGATCAACGCCTGGTCGGCATTACGCCGGCCATGAAAGAAGGCTCGGATCTGATCGCGTTCAGTGAACGTTTCCCGCTGCGTTACTTCGACGTAGCGATTGCAGAACAACACGCCGTGACCTTTGCAGCGGGTATGGCCTGCGAAGGCGCCAAGCCTGTGGTGGCTATCTATTCGACATTCCTGCAGCGCGGTTACGACCAGCTGGTGCATGACGTCGCCGTGCAAAATCTGGACGTGCTGTTCGCCATCGACCGCGCCGGTCTGGTTGGCGAAGACGGCCCGACCCATGCCGGCAGCTTTGACCTGTCGTACCTGCGTTGCATCCCGGGCATGGTGATCATGACCCCGAGCGATGAAAACGAACTGCGCAAAATGCTCACCACCGGCCATCTGTACAACGGTCCGGCGGCAGTGCGTTACCCGCGCGGCACCGGGCCCAATGCAGCCATCGAAAAAACCCTCGAGCCGCTGGAAATCGGCAAAGGCGTGATTCGTCGCAAAGGCAGCAAGGTGGCGATCCTGGTATTTGGCGTGCAATTGGCCGAAGCGCTGCAAGTGGCAGAAAAAATCGATGCCACCGTGGTCGACATGCGCTTCGTCAAGCCGATGGATGAAGCACTGGTCCGCGAAATGGCCGACAGCCATGAGCTGCTGGTGACCATTGAAGAGAACGCCATCATGGGCGGTGCCGGGGCGGCAGTCAGCGAGTTCCTGGCCCGTGAAAACGTGCTCAGGTCGGTCCTGCACCTGGGCTTGCCGGACGTCTATGTCGAACACGCCAAGCCAAGCCAGATGCTGGCTGAATGCGGGCTGGATGCGGCGGGTATCGAAGCTTCGGTGCGCCAGCGCATGCAGCTGCTGGGGCTCTGACCCAATCAGACTTACTGTAGGAGCGAGCTTGCTCGCGAGCCTTCCAACGAGCTCGCGAGGCAAGCTCGCTCCTACAGATTTGGAAAAACATGAAACACCTTCGCCTGGCTTTACTCCTCGGCTTCATCCCTGCCTGCCCTTTGCTCGCCGACACTCTCGAACGGGAAGATGCACTCAAGCTTGGGCAAACACTGATCACCGGCAACCGCCAGGTCGAGGCGCGCTCTGACAGCAGCAGCGCCAACACAGTGTTCACCCGTGACGACATCGACCGGCTGCAACCTACCAGCCTGACCGATCTGCTGGGCCGGGTTCCAGGCGTGCAGGTGGCACGCAGCGGTGGCCGCGGTGGCTTGCCGGGGATTTACATTCGCGGCACCAAATCGGCACAAAGCCTGGTACTGGTGGATGGTCAGCGCATGGCCAATGCCACCTCGGCCGACAGCAACCTGCAATACCTGAACATCGATCAAATCGAACGTGTTGAAGTACTGCGCGGCTCGCGGTCGGTCATCTACGGCAGCGATGCAATTGGCGGGGTGATCCAGATTTTCACCCGCCGCGGCGCAGACCAGGCCCCTCAGCTGCGGGTGCACAGTTCGGTTGGCAGTTATGGCAGCACCGACAACAGTGTCGGCGTGTCCGGTGGTGACGCACAAACCCGCTACAACCTGAGCGGCAGCCTTGAACAAACTGCCGGGATCAATCGCACCCATGAATCCTTCCCCAGCGACAACGATCATGATGCTTACCGCAATAAATCCCTGAGTCTGAATCTGAGTCACACCCTGGGCGATGATCTGGAAGTCGGCCTGACCGCGATGAAGAACATCGGCAAAACCGAGCTCGATAATTCGTTTGGACGCTGGGACCCGGACACCATGACCGTCAGTGGTCAGCAGCTCTACAGTGACTTTGATATCAGCAGCGTGGGCAGTTTTATCGACGCCCAGCTGACCGAGCGCTGGAATTCGCGCCTGGAACTGGGCCACAGCGAAAATCGCGAAAAAACCCGCGACAAGCTCAGCGCTGACATCTACAGCTTCAACACCTATCGCGACTCGCTGAACTGGCAAAACAACCTGACGCTCAATGATCAAAACACGTTGATCCTCGGTGCCGATGCCTATGAGGATCGCGTGCGCA
Source organism: Pseudomonas versuta (assembly GCF_001294575.1). Lineage (NCBI taxonomy): Bacteria > Pseudomonadati > Pseudomonadota > Gammaproteobacteria > Pseudomonadales > Pseudomonadaceae > Pseudomonas > Pseudomonas versuta. The sequence goes on along the minus strand of NZ_CP012676.1, from coordinate 5,092,661 downwards.
GCAGCACTGTCTTTGAAAAGGGCAGCCGCTGGAATCGCGCCGTGTTTATCCAGCACCGCTTCAATGGCGATTATTTCTCTACCGAACTGGGTCTGCGTCACGACGACAACCAGCAGTTCGGCAGCAATAACACCTGGAGCGCCAGCCTGACGGTACCGCTCAACCCTGCTAACGATGTGCTGCTGTCTTACAGCGAAGGGTTCCGGGCGCCGACGTTTAACGATCTGTACTACCCGCAATACGGCAACCCGGCCCTGAAACCCGAGCATTCAAAAAGCTACGAGGTGCAATGGCGCAGCCAGTTGAGCGAGAGCAGCCGACTGGAAACTTCCCTGTATCGAACCGACATTCGTGATGCGATTGTGGCCGATGCCGACTTCATTCAGCAGAACATTGGCGCCGCGCGCATCATCGGATTCGAGAGTGCCTTGCAGCAAGAATGGTTCGGCTGGCAGAGCAGCCTCGGGGTTGCCATTACCGATCCCCGTGATCGCGACACCGGCCATACGTTGAGCCGACGTGCCCGCCGCACCCTGAGCCTGGATCTGGATCGCCAGTTCGACCGGGTAGGGGTCGGCGCCAGCTGGCAGGCGGTGAGTGGCAGCTTTAATGACGATGACAACAAGCAGCCCATTGGCGGTTATGGGTTGCTGGGCGTGCGCGGTAACTGGAAGGCCAGCTCCGAGGTCAGGCTCGATTTGAAAGTCGACAACCTGCTGGACAAGAGCTTCACCCGCGCGCTCTACAGCTATGACGGCAGCTACTACGGTTACCGGGAAGAGCGCCGCAGCGTGCAACTGGCTGTTACCTGGACCCCGACGCTCTAAAACCCCGATATCCCTCGTACCCCCTGTAGGAGCGAGCTTGCTCGCGAGCTCTGCGTATTAAAAGCTCGCTCCTACAGGGTGAGAGTCAGTCAGCCAGTTGCTCGCAGAGTCGGGCCGTTGCTTCAAGCATCTGTGCACTCGGGCGTTCTAGACCTTTATCGGTCAATAACAGCAAACGTCCGTGCTTGACCGCATCGATCTGCGGCCAGGCGTTCCAGGCGTCCAGTTGTGCCTGGCTGCTGGCAATGATTACTTGCGGATTGCGCTGCAATACCGACTCCACGCTCACCTGCGGCGCAGGCAGTTTGAGGTCGGCAAACACATTGCTCGCCCCGCACACCGCCAGTGCATCACTGATGATCTGTGTGCCGCCGACGGTGTACAACGGCTGATCCCACACCTGGTAAAACACCCGTAGCGGTATCTCCCGCCGATATTGAGCACGCAGCCCCGCCAGGCGCTGTCGCAGTTGCGCTGCCAGTTCACGGCCGCGCTCGGGGCGATTCAGCGCCACGGCCAGGGCCTGGACCTGATCGGCCAACTGCTCGAGGCTGGCAGGCTCTGCAGTGTAGGTAGGGATGTTGAGGTGACGCAGCTGTTCGCGCTGGGCAGCTGCAACGCTACCCGGCCAGAGCAACAGCAGGTCGGGTTGCAGGCTGAGCAGGCGCTCCATGTCCAGCTGGCCGTAACGACCCACAGAGGGCACATTGCGCAGCTGTGGCAAAGGTTCCCCGGCCTCCAGGCGCCCCACCAGCAGATCGGTGGCACCCAGCTCTACAACCATTTCGGACAAGGACGGTGACAGGCTGACCACCCGTGTGGCAGCCCCGGCCGGGATACCGACGGCCAGCAGCAACACCGCCAGCCAGGCGCGCATCAGCCGATCTGGCGCGGAATGCGATAGAGGTAAAACAGTACCAGCGTCGACACTGACAGCAGCAGCAACGGCACGCCTTCAAGCCCGACAAACACCGCGAGCGCGGCGATCCAGACCGGCAGGCCGGCAGCCAGCAAGGCGCGGTAGCGGGCACGGCCAAGCTCGGCCCAGGCAGCGGGTTCCTGCGGAGTATCAAGGGCTTTTTGCAGTGCGATCAGGCCATGCTTATACGGCCCGAAAAAGCGCAGCGTGACAAACATCGAGGCGACACCGGCAATGAAAAACGGCATCGTCAGCCCGGGCAGCAAGGGTTCGGACTTGCCAAACAACCAGTTGGCCAATACCAGCGGCAGCAGGGTCAGTACCAGTTGCTGCCACCAGCTGAAGCTCATGCGGCGACGGATCTGACCACGGGTCACGCCGGGTCGGCCTCGTTTTGATGCTGGCTGCCCATCATGTGCCCGAGCTTGTTGGCTTTGGTCGCCAGGTACAGCTTGTTGTGCGGGTTATGCCCGGTGTGCAGCGGCACACGTTCTGCCACGGTGATACCCATGTCGGTCAAGGCTTTGACCTTGCGCGGGTTGTTGGTCATCAGACGCAGCGACTTGACGCCCATGTGCTCCAGCATTGGCAGGCAGATCCCGTAATCACGCTGATCGGCCGCAAAGCCCAGGCGCTCATTGGCCTCAACCGTATCGGCGCCACCATCTTGCAGTTCGTAAGCACGAACCTTGTTCAGCAAGCCAATACCACGGCCTTCCTGGCGCAGGTACAGCAACACGCCACGGCCTTCGCGGGCGATGGCCTGCATGGCGGCTTCGAGTTGCGAACCACAGTCGCAGCGCTGGCTGAACAAGGCATCGCCAGTCAGGCATTCAGAGTGCACCCGGCCTAAAACCGGAGCGCCGTCCGCCACGTCGCCCAAACTGAGCACAACGTGTTCACGACCCGTGGCTTTCTCGAGAAAGCCATGCATGGTGAATTCGGCAAAGGGGGTGGGAAGCTTGCAAGCGGCAACGAAAACGACGGGCACCGTGTGCTCCTGATCAGTTTGAGTACTGGAAATTCGCAGAGGCGACATTGTAACAGGACGTTCCTATAGACGCTTAGGCTGAATTATCGGAGATAAAGATCTAAAAGTTTGATAGTTCTTCCAGGAGCTGGCTTGCCAGCGATTCAGGCAACTGGGTGCATCGCTGGCAAGCCAGCTCCTACAAGTTATCTGGGCAGGTTGTTATTCACTGCGGAAGTGCTGGTAGCCGCGAATGGTCGGGGTGATGTCCTGGCCATGGACGTCCAGCAAGCCAACGCCCTGCCCTTCAACTACTCGGCCAATCACATGAATCGGCCAGCCATCTGCCAGCAGGGTCGGCAATTCAACAGCCGCCAAGGTGAACGCCAGCACGTAGTCGTCACCTCCACTCAACGCCGCTTGCTGCGCATCGGCGTCACCCAGGAATTCTTGCAAGGCGAGCGAAACCGGTATGCGGTCGTTTTCGATCAGCAAGCGGACTTTCGACGCCAGGGCAATATGCCCGCAGTCGGCCAGCAGGCCATCCGAGATATCCAGCGCCGAGCTGGCCTTGCCACGCAGTGCCTGGCCCAGCGCCAATTGCGGTTGCGGCGACCAGTAGTGCGCCAGCAACGGCTCGGCGATGGCGGGTGTGGCGCTGCGCTGGCCGAGGACCAGAGGCAAGGCGCCAGCGGCATTGCCCAGCTCGCCGCCAACGCACAGCAAGTCGCCGGGGCGGGCTGCGCTGCGGGTCAATGCCTGACCCCGAGGGACGCGACCGAAGACCGTCAGCGTCAGGCACAGCGGACCGCGGGTGGTATCACCACCGATCAGGCGCAAGCCGCAGCCTTGAGCCATCAGGTTCAAACCACGGGCGAACGCTTCTAACCAGTCGGCTTCAACCGCAGGTAAGGTCAGGGCAAGGGTAAACGCGAGGGGAGTTGCGCCCATGGCCGCCAAATCGCTGGCCGCCACTGCCAGCGAACGCTGACCGAGCAAGAAAGGGTCGCAAGGATCTGCGAAGTGCACCCCGGCTACCAGGGTGTCGGTGGAAATCGCCAGTTGTTCCCCGAAAGGAACATCCAGCAGGGCGCAGTCGTCGCCGATGCCCAGAGCAACACCCTCGCCGACCTGCGCACAAGGCGCGGCAGCGAAGAAGTTACGGATCAGCTCGAACTCGCCCATGGCCGACAGCGCTGGTTAGCGCTTGTAAGCCTTGACTTCAGCTTCACGCAGGCGCGGCGCCAGTTTGTCGAGTACACCGTTGACGAACTTGTGGCCGTCGGTAGAACCAAACACTTTCGCCAGCTCGATGCCTTCGTTGATCACAACGCGGTAAGGCACGTCGACACGCTTCATCAGCTCCCAGGTGGACAGGCGCAGAACGCACAGTTCAACCGGGTCGAGTTCTTCGATGGTGATGTCCAGGCAAGGCGCCAGAACAGCATCGATTTCAACCAGGTTCGCCGGAACACCGTGCAGGATTTCCCGGAAGTAAGCGGCATCAACGTCGGAGAAGTCGTTATCGACGCGGAACTGCGCTTCGATTTCGTTCAACGATTGCTTGGCCATGTGCCGCTGATACAGCGCCTGAGTCGCGAGTTGACGCGCCTCACGGCGCTTGGCGCTCTTGGATGGCTTGCCAGCGTCCGCAGGTTTCGGGTCGCGCGGGTTGAAACGATCGCTTTCGTCGGAAATCACTTGGCCTCCAACTGTGCCAACAGGCTGACCATTTCAAGGGCGGACAAGGCAGCTTCAGCGCCTTTGTTACCGGCTTTGGTGCCGGAACGCTCAATGGCCTGCTCGATGGAATCGACCGTCAACACACCGAATGCAACCGGTACGCCGAACTGCATGGACACCTGGGACAAGCCCTTGGTGCACTCGCCGGCAACGTATTCGAAGTGCGGGGTACCGCCACGAATCACGGCGCCCAGAGCGATGATGGCGGCGAATTCGTTGCGCTGGGCAACCTTTTGCGCAACCAGCGGGATTTCGAACGCGCCAGGAGCACGGACGATGGTGATGTCGCTTTCGTTCACACCGTGGCGAACCAGGGCATCAACGGCACCACTCACCAGGCTTTCGACGACGAAGCTGTTGAAGCGGCCAACTACCAGAGCGTAGCGACCTTTGGGGGCGATGAAGGTACCTTCGATGGTCTTCAGGGTCATTCGGTATGTCTCGTATTAAAGAGCCAGAACGCACTCGCGTGCGTTCTTTAAGGATATTGGGCCACGAATTCGGACAGGACACGACCGGTCTTTATTCGGAGGGCACGTATTCTACAACTTCCAGATCGAAACCGGATATGGCATTGAACTTCATTGGTGAACTCATCAAGCGCATTTTGCGCACGCCCAGGTCACGCAGGATCTGCGAACCGGCACCCACGATGCTGTAAGTGGTCGGTTTTTTCGCCGGCACCTGGTCAGCGGTTTCGCGAATATGGGCCAGCAATACATCACCGTCGAGGGGGTGACCCAGTAACAGCACCACCCCGCTGCCAGCCTCTGCCACCGCAGTCATGGCGGCGCGCAGGCTCCAGCGGCCGGGCTGGCGGACCATCAGCAAGTCACGCAGCGGGTCCATGTTATGCACACGCACCAGCGTCGGTTCTTCGGCGCAAATCTTGCCCAGGGTCAGTGCCATGTGCACATCGCCTTCGACTGAATCACGATAGGTCACCAGGTTGAATTGGCCCAGTTCGCTGTCCAGTGGCTGTTCGGCAATCCGCTGAACGGTACGTTCGTGGATCATGCGGTAGTGAATCAGGTCGGCAATTGTGCCGATCTTGATGCCGTGTTCGGCGGCGAAGGTTTCAAGCTCCGGGCGGCGGGCCATGGTGCCGTCGTCGTTCATTACTTCACAGATCACGCCGCTCGGCTCGAACCCGGCCATGCGCGCCAGGTCGCAGGCTGCTTCGGTGTGGCCGGCGCGGGCCAGGGTACCGCCCGCTTGCGCCATCAACGGGAAGATGTGCCCCGGGCTGACGATGTCTTCCGCCCTGGCATCCTTGGCCGCTGCTGCCTGCACGGTACGGGCGCGGTCAGCTGCCGAGATGCCGGTGGTCACACCGGTGGCGGCTTCGATCGAGACCGTGAACTTGGTGCCGAAGCCGGAACCGTTGCGCGGCGCCATCAATGGCAGCTTGAGCAGTTCGCAGCGCTCGCGGCTCATCGGCATGCAGATCAGGCCACGGGCAAAGCGCGCCATGAAGTTGATGTGCTCGGCCTTGCAGCACTCGGCGGCCATGATCAGGTCGCCTTCGTTCTCGCGGTCTTCGTCATCCATCAGGATGACCATCTTGCCTTGGCGGATGTCTTCAACCAGTTCTTCGATGCTGTTGAGCGCCACGCGGCACCCCCTTAATTCAGGATTTGAGGTAGCCGTTGGCGGCCAGAAAACTTTCGCTGATGCCGCCCGAAGTTGGCTCGGCGGCTTTATCGCCCAGCAGCAGACGCTCAAGGTAGCGTGCCAGCAGGTCCACTTCGAGGTTCACCCGGCGACCTGGACGGTAGTCGTCCATGATGGTTTCGCTCAGGGTATGGGGAATGATGGTCAGCGAGAATTCGGCGCCATTGACCGAGTTCACGGTCAGGCTGGTGCCGTCGACAGTGATCGAGCCTTTGTGGGCAATGTACTTGGCCAGTTCTTTGGGAGCGCGGATGCGGAACTCGATGGCGCGGGCGTTCTCTTCCCGCGAGATCACTTCACCGACACCATCAACGTGACCGCTCACCAGATGGCCACCCAGACGCGTGGTCGGGGTCAGGGCCTTTTCCAGGTTGACCCGGCTACCGCTTTTCAAGTCATTGAACGCGGTGCAGTCGAGGGTCTCACGGCTGACGTCAGCCATAAAACCGTTGCCCGGCAGCTCCACAGCGGTCAGGCACACGCCATTGATCGCAATGCTGTCGCCGAGTTTGACGTCGCTCAGGTCGAGCTTGCCGGTGTCTACATAAACCCGCACATCGCCGCCTTTGGGGGTCAGTGCGCGGATGCTGCCGATGGATTCAATGATGCCGGTAAACATGGCGTTCCCCTTGAGAACAGAACCTGCGTAAAACGGAGGCTGAGAATTATACGCTCGCTGATGGCACAGGTATGGCTGTGACTCGCCAGTCTTCGCCCACCGCGCGCATTTCAATGATTTTGAGCAAAGGCGCTTCGCTCATGTGGGTCAACGGCAGTTCAAGCAAGGGCCGCGCGGTAGACCCGAGGAACTTGGCAGCGATAAAAATCTGGTACTCATCGACCAGACCTTGCTCGGCAAACGCCCCGGCCAGACGCGGCCCGGCCTCAACCAGTACTTCATTGACCCCGCGGGCGGCCAGCGCCACCAGCAGCTTGCGTAAATCGACCTGGCCGTTGGCACCGTGAATCACCAGGCACTCGGGCCCCGTGCGGTATTGCTCGGCGGGAGGTACACAGGTGGCAACCAGCGCCGGACCGGCCTTGAAAAAAGGCGCATCCAGCGGCACCCGCAAACGCCCGTCAATCAGCACCCGCAACGGTGGGCGGCTCAACGCCAGCGCGGTCAGCTCGGGGCTCAAACCCAGCTCGGGACCACGCACGGTGAGACGGGCGCCGTCGGCCAGGACCGTGTCGGCCCCGGTCAACACAACGCTGGCCTGGGCCCGCAGCCGCTGCACCGCTGATCGCGCCGCAGGGCCGGTGATCCATTGGCTTTCACCATTGGCCATTGCCGTGCGGCCATCAAGACTCATCGCCAGCTTGACCCGCACAAACGGCAGACCGTGCTCCATTCGCTTGAGGAAGCCGGGGTTCAGCGCCCGGGCTTCGTTCTCGAGCACGCCGCTGCACACCTCGACCCCGGCATCCGCCAGACGCTTGAGACCGCGCCCGGCGACTTCAGGATTGGGGTCCTGCATGCCAGCAACGACGCGCGCCACGCCCGCATGGAGCAAGCCGTCGGCACACGGCGGGGTGTGACCATGGTGGCTGCACGGTTCCAGCGTGACGTATGCAGTAGCGCCACGGGCCAGCTCGCCCGCCGCACGCAAGGCGTGAACTTCGGCATGGGGTTCGCCCGTACGCACATGCCAGCCTTCGCCGACAATCTGTCCGTCACGCACGATCACGCAACCGACACGCGGGTTGGGATGGGTCGTGTACAGGCCGTTACGCGCCAGCTCGATGGCACGCGCCATGTAATGGGCATCTAAAATGGATTGCTCTGTAGTTACAGTCATTCTTTGGAAGGCTCACGGGCGAGTCGGTCGATCTCTTCGCGGAACTCGTTGAGGTCCTGGAAGCGTCGATAGACAGAGGCAAAACGGATATAGGCCACTTCATCGAGCTTTTGCAGCTCGCCCATGACCAGCTCTCCGACAACCAGCGATTTGACTTCGCGTTCGCCGGTGGCGCGCAGCTTACTCTTGATATGCGCCAGCGCAGCTTCCAGTCGCTCGACGCTGACCGGGCGCTTTTCCAGCGCCCGCTGCATGCCGGCGCGCAGTTTTTCTTCGTCGAAAGGCTGACGGCTGCCGTCTTGCTTGATAAGGCGCGGTAACACCAACTCGGCTGTTTCAAAGGTGGTGAAACGCTCACCACAGGCCAGGCATTCACGCCGGCGGCGCACCTGATCGCCCTCGGCGACCAGACGCGAGTCGATGACTTTAGTGTCGTTGGCACCGCAGAAGGGACAGTGCATGGTGGCGGCAACAAAAAATGGGGAGTGCCATGGTAGCGCATCCCACTGGCAAGACAAGCCATAGGCTTTACGGTATACAGTCCGCCTACTATGTTTCACACCATCTGATACATCGACAGACCTGCCGCTGGAGCCTTCCATGTCGCTACGAACGCTTGCTTTACTGTGCCTGGCCGGTTGCCTGGTCGCCTGTAGCAGTGAACCGCCAAAACCGGTGCAGACTCAGGTATTGGCGCAGCCTAAAACTGATGCTCCGAAAGACCTCGGGCCACTGCCGGCCTACCAGCGTGAGCTCAGCGGTGTATTGACCGGCGTACCTGCAGGGGCCGAGGTTGAGCTGGCGATGCTGATCATTGACGAGCGCGGTCGCCCCCAAGGCCTGATGGCCAGCAGCAAGATCATCGGCAATAGCCAGCCGCTGCCGTTCAAGCTGCGTTTTAACCCCGAAGCATTTCCCGTCGGCGCGCGGGTTGAACTGCGCGGGCGCGCCAGCCAGTCCGGGCAGCTGATCCTGCATCTGCCCTCAAAAATAATCAGCCAGCCCGCGACTCAGGCCATGGGTACGCTGGCCTTTGTCCAGGCGCCATGAACAGGCCGCTGGATCTTCAACAGTCATTGAGTGAATTGTTGGGCGACGCTCGCCTGGTCGTTACGGACTTGCCTGGCACTGCACTCAAGCTCTGGCTGATTGATCCGCAAAACATGGACCGTTCGTTCACGGCCGACGAGACCCGGCGCATCCTTTACGAGCCACCGTACTGGGCGTTTTGCTGGGCCAGCGGCCTGGCTCTGGCACGTTATCTGGCCGAGCAGCCACACTGGGTGCAAGGCAAGCGCGTGCTGGATTTTGGCGCGGGTTCCGGGGTGGCGGCGATCGCGGCGGCCAGGGCCGGTGCCCTCGAAGTGCTGGCGTGCGATCTTGACCCGCTGGCGCTGGCTGCCTGCAGGGCGAATGCCGAACTCAACGATGTGCAGTTGCATTACTCAACCGACTTTTTCGTCGAGGCTGACCGCTTCGATCTGATCCTGGTGGCGGACGTGCTTTACGACCGTGAAAACCTGCCCCTGCTCGATCAGTTTTTAACCCGTGGCCAACAGACACTGGTTGCCGATTCCCGGGTGCGCGACTTCAAGCATCCGCTGTACCGCCAGCTGGACAGTCTCAAGGCATTGACCCTGCCGGATCTGGCCGAGCCCCACGAGTTTCGTCATGTAAGCCTGTATCACGCACAACGTGGGCCTGCGCCTTTCAGCCTGCCCGTACAGCCTTTATAGTTGCCCTCATTTACCTGTTTCGAGACACATAATGAATCAGCCTACGCCTTCTTACAGTTTCGACGTGACCTCTGCCGACTTCGACAGACTGGTTGTCCAGGCCTCGTTCGAGCAGCCCGTTCTGGTGGATTTCTGGGCCGAATGGTGTGCCCCGTGCAAGGTGATGCTGCCGATCCTGGAGCAAATTGCCGAGGACTATCAGGGCGAGTTGCTGCTGGCCAAGGTCAATTGCGAAGTCGAACAGGACATCGTGGGCCGTATCGGCATTCAGACCCTGCCCACAGTGGTGCTGTTTAAAGACGGCAAAGTGGTGGATGGCTTCCAGGAAGCGCAACCCGAATCAGCCATCCGCGCGATGCTCGCGCCTCATGTGGTGATGCCCGAGCCTGCGGCCGAAGACCCGATGGTGCAAGCCCGGGCGCTGTTTGCCGAAAGTCGTTTTGCTGATGCCGAAGCCCTGCTCAAAAGCATCCTGACCGAAGACAACACACATGCCGGCGCACTGATTCTGTATGGCCGCTGCCTCGCCGAACGCGGTGAACTCACCGAAGCACAAGCTGTGCTGGACGCCGTTAAAAGTGACGAGCACAAAGCCGAACTGGCCGGGGCCAAGGCGCAATTGACGTTCCTGCGTCAGGCCGCGGATTTGCCGGATGTGGCGGATTTGAAAACCCGCGTGGCGCAAAACCCGCAAGACGACGAAGCGGCTTACCAGCTGGCGATTCAACAATTGGCGCGCCAGCAATATGAAGGGGCTCTGGACGGGCTGCTGAAGCTGTTCACCCGTAACCGCAGCTACAACGAAGGCATCACCCACAAGACCTTGCTGCAAGTCTTCGACCTGCTGGGCAACGATCATCCGCTGGTGACAACCTACCGGCGCAAATTGTTTGCTGCGCTGTACTAGAGATGGCGCTGTAGGAGCGAGAGGTTAAAGGCTCGCGAGCAAGCTCGCTCCTACGGGTTTTGCGTCATCTTCGCTATTCGATCCAGCTGTAAATCGGTGAATCCGTACCGCTCACCACCTTCACTTCATTGCAATGGCGCAGGCGGACCAGCAAGCGTTTGCCCGCGCCGGTACTGCCGGTCAGCGCTTGCAACTGGTCGAGCAACTCAGGCCCGCTGATCTGCCCGGCCTTGCGCAGCAAGTCTTTAGTGGTTTCCCACACGGCATCATCCTGATTCACCGGCCTGGCAGCCGGTGGGCTGACCCGCGTGTCACTGACCTGCAACTGCGCCCCCAGCGCGGCCCAGTCGCTGTCATCCAGTTCCACCGTCAAGTCCACCGGCCAGTCGCCGATTGTTCCGCGAATGCGCACCATCGTTCTACTCCTCAAGTTTCATGAAACCATGCTCCCATGCGTCTTGCGTAACGCCAAGCACACGGGCAAACTCTCGCAACCATTGTTATAAGATCACATAACAAAATATATCTACCCTTGCCGGAGTCACGCTATGCGCCGTTTGCTTCTTGCTTTGCCGTTTGCCTTGTTGCCGCTGGCCGTGGCGCATGCCGATGATGATCACGACCATGAACACGCCAGCCTTGGAGCCCACGAGCATGGTGTGGGTAGCCTGGATGTGGCGCTCGACGGCCAGACGCTGGAGCTGGACCTCGATGGCCCGGCAATGAACCTGGTCGGGTTTGAACACATCGCCACTACCGATGCTGACAAGGCCAAGGTCGCGGCCGCTCAAGCCCAACTGGGCAACCCGCTGGTATTGTTCAGCTTGCCCAAAGCTGCCGATTGCAGTGTTGAAGCTCAAGACCTGCAGAGCCCGCTGTTTGAAGCCGCCCCTGAAGAAGCTGGCGGCGTGGCAAAAGGCGAGCACCATCACAGCGATATCGAAGCTCACTATGCCTTCACCTGCAGCAAACCCGAGGCGCTGAAGACGCTGGATCTGAGCAAGTTCTTCAAGACTTTCCCGGGCACCCATAAAATCAAGGTACAACTGATCGGCTCCAGTGGTCAGCAAGGTGTCGAAGCCACACCTCAAGCCCCCACCGTCAAGTTCTGACCGGACCCAAACTGTAGGAGCGAGCTTGCTCGCGAGCTCTTCCATGTCGCGATGAAGAGCTCGCTCCTACAGACAGCAGTCCGTTATCCGCACCTTATACAGGCGATTTCTCTTCCCCATGACCCAAGCACTTATCGAACTCAATGACCTGAGTTTCAGTTGGCCGGGGCAGCCCGTGTTGCTGGATATCCCGGCGTTCCGCCTGGAGCCGGGTGAAACCCTGTTCCTCAAGGGGCCCAGCGGCAGCGGCAAAACCACCTTGCTGGGCTTGCTCGGCGGCGTGCAAAAAGCCGATAGCGGCACGATCCGCCTGCTCGGACAGGAACTGAGCGATCTCGGCTCGGGTGCTCGCGATCGCTTTCGGGTCGATCACACCGGTTATATCTTTCAGCAATTCAATTTGCTGCCGTTTTTATCGGTACGCGAGAACGTTGAACTGCCTTGTCACTTCTCCAGGCTTCGCGCCAGCCGCGCCGTGCAACGCCACGGCAGTGTGGATAACGCCGCGCAAACCTTGCTCGCGCACCTGGGCCTCAAAGACCCGGCTTTGCTGGAGCGACGTGCCGACTCCCTGTCGATTGGCCAGCAGCAACGGGTCGCCGCTGCCCGCGCCCTGATCGGCCAGCCCGAGCTGGTGATCGCCGATGAGCCTACCTCGGCCCTCGATGCCGACGCGCGCGAAGCATTTATCCAGTTGCTGTTTGCTGAATGCCGCGAGGCGGGCGCCAGCCTGCTGTTTGTGAGCCACGATCAAAGTCTGGCCCCCCTGTTCAACCGTAATCTGTCGTTGTCCGAACTCAATCGTGCCGCCACGTCGGCTGAGGTCTGAGATGTATCTGTTTCGACTAGCCCTGGCCAGCCTGGCTAACCGTCGCTTCACCGCGATCCTGACCGCCTTCGCCATCGCCCTGTCGGTGTGCCTGTTGCTGGCGGTCGAGCGGGTGCGCACCGAAGCCCGCGCCAGCTTTGCCAGCACCATCAGCGGCACTGACCTGATCGTGGGCGCACGCTCCGGCTCGGTCAATTTGCTGTTGTACTCGGTGTTTCGCATCGGGAATGCCACCAACAATATTCGCTGGGACAGCTTTGAGCACTTTGCCAACAATCCGAAAGTGAAATGGGCGATTCCCATGTCACTGGGCGACTCACATCGCGGTTATCGGGTGATGGGCACCAGCGAGGCGTATTTCGAGCACTATCAGTACGGTCATCGGCAAAACCTCCAACTGGCCAGCGGCCGTGCCTTCGCCACCGACCCTTTTGAGGTGGTGCTGGGTGCCGAAGTCGCCGATGCACTGCATTACAAGCTGGGCGACAAGCTGGTACTGGCTCATGGCGTGGCGGCCGTCAGCCTGGTGAAACATGATGACAAACCGTTCACCGTGGTCGGCATTCTCAAACGCACCGGCACCCCGGTCGACCGTACGCTGCATATCAGCCTGGGCGGCATGGAAGCGATTCACATCGACTGGCATAACGGCGTGCCTGCCCGTGGTGCCGGGCGTATCAGTGCCGATCAGGCACGCAATATGGACCTCACCCCGCAGGCCATCACCGCCTTTATGCTGGGTCTGAACAGCAAAATCTCGACCTTTGCCTTGCAGCGTGAAATCAATGATTTCCGCGGTGAACCGATGATGGCAATTTTGCCCGGGGTGGCTCTGCAAGAACTCTGGAGTTTGATGAGCACCGCTGAAAAAGCATTGTTCGTGGTGTCGCTGTTTGTAGTGCTGACCGGCTTGATCGGCATGCTCACTGCGATTTTGACCAGTCTCAATGAACGTCGGCGCGAGATGGCGATTCTGCGCTCGGTGGGTGCCCGGCCATGGCATATCGCAACCTTGCTGATATTCGAGGCACTGGCATTGGCACTGGCCGGCGTGGTGGCGGGCGTCGGGTTGCTGTACCTGTGCATCGCCGTGGCCCAGGGGTATGTGCAATCCAACTACGGGCTGTATTTGCCGCTGGCCTGGCCCAGTGAATATGAATGGACGTTGCTTGGCGGTATCCTTGCCGCTGCCCTGCTGATGGGCTGCGTGCCGGCATGGCGCGCCTACCGACAATCGCTGGCCGATGGTCTGTCCATTCGTTTATGAAACCGGGGTTATGAAAATGTCCGTGTTGCCACGCGTGCTGCTGGCATTGCTTGTGCTGCTCACCACTCCTTTGTGGGCAGCAGAGCCGAAAGAGTTGACGTGGTCGGAGATGATTCCGCCCGACGCGCCGCCTGAAGTGCCGGACATGGCACCGCTGCACGACCTGTCACAAATGGGCGACATGGAGGCCGCTCCGGCAGCCAGACAGGACTTGCCCAACGCGCCGGTGGTGACGACGCTGGACGGCCAGTTGATTCGCTTGCCGGGCTATATCGTGCCGCTTGAGGTCAATGAACAAGGCCGAACTACCGAGTTTCTACTGGTGCCCTACTTCGGCGCCTGTATCCACGTGCCACCGCCTCCGTCGAACCAGATCGTGCATGTAACCAGCAAGGCCGGGGTGCAGGTCGACGAGCTGTATCAGCCGTACTGGATCGAAGGGGCGATGCAGGTCAAATCCAGCACCAGTGAACTGGCTGATGCGGGTTACCAGATGGATGCGCAAAAGATCGTAGTGTACGAACTGCCGGAGTAACCCCCACCCATCTGTAGGAGCGAGCTTGCCTCGCGATCTTTTGTCTTTAAAAGATCGCGAGGCAAGCTCGCTCCGACAGGGAGATCGGGGGTTAATTCACGAATTTTTCACAAACTCACCGTTCATTGAGCTGGGTCAACTGAGTGAGGCCAGGCGCTCTTTACCATTGGTTATATAAATTTTAAATATCCCAATGGAGCTCCCATGCACAAGTCTTTGCTCAGCGCTGCCGCCCTTGCGCTCGCCGTCGTCGCCCCGCTTGCCCACGCGCACACTGAAGGCGACATTATCCTGCGTGCCGGTGCTATTACGGTAAACCCGAAAGCCGACAGTTCCAGCGTCAAGGTTGATCAAGGCCCGCTGGCTGGTGCGAATCTGGGTGGCAAGGCGACCATGAGCAGCGACACGCAATTGGGTCTGAACTTTGCGTACATGATCACTGACCATGTCGGTATTGAACTGCTGGCAGCCACGCCGTTTGAGCATGACGTGAAACTTAAAGGCACCGCCTTGTCTGCGGCCAACGGCAAGCTGGGCAGCCTCAAACACTTGCCACCGACCCTTAGCGTTGTTTACTACCCGCTGGACTCCAAGTCGGTGTTCCAGCCTTACGTCGGTGCCGGTATCAACTACACCTGGATCTATGACGAGCACGTCGGCAGCAGCGCCAGCGCAGCAGGCTTTGACAACTTCAAGGCAAAAAACTCGTGGGGCATGGCATTTCAGATCGGTGCTGACTACATGCTGACCGATAACATCCTGATCAACGCCCAGGCCCGCTATATCGATATCGATACCCGCGCCACAGTGGAAAACAACGCAGTTGCACCTGGCACCCGCGCCAAGGTCAACGTAGACGTGGACCCGTTCGTTTACATGGTTGGTGTGGGTTACAAGTTCTAAGCCGCATCCAGCATAAAAAAGGCGCCTTTGAAGGCGCCTTTTTTGTGGCCGACGGTTTTTCAGCGCCCGAGCAAACGCGCCAGACCGACACTCATTGGCGTGGTTTCACCCAGCGTGAAACGTTGCAACAGCCGAGTGTTGTCGGCACGCGAATGGCGGATATCACCAGAGCGGGCCGGGGCGTAGCTGATCGGTGGCAGCTGGCCAACCACTTCGCTCAACGCCTCGAGCATTTGCTTGAGAGTCGTGGCTTTGTTCAGGCCAACATTGACCGCCCCCTCTTCAACCTGCCGGGCTTCGACAGCCTGAACCAGGATCTGTACCAGGTCGCCAACGTAGATGAAGTCCCGGGTTTGCTCGCCATCGCCAAAAATGGTGATTGGCAGGCCCTTTACCGCACGCTCGCTGAAGATGCTGATAACGCCGGAGTACGGCGATGACGGATCCTGACGCGGGCCAAAGACATTGAACAGGCGGAAAATGGCCGGTTCAAACCCGTGCTGGCGGCGGTAGAAATCCAGATAGTACTCACTGGATAGCTTGTCGGACGCATAAGGGGTTAACGGTGCCTTGGGGGTGTCTTCAACGATCGACTCGCCTTCACCGTTATTGCCATAGACCGCGGCACTGGAGGCAAAAACAACCCGTTTGATACCGGCCTCGCGCATGCCTTCGCACACGTTGAGGGTGCCGACAAAGTTGCTTTGGTGGGTACGTACCGGGTCATCTACCGAGGCTTGTACCGATGCCACTGCCGCCAGGTGAACCACAGCACTGCAACCGGCCATGACCCTGGTAACCAGCGCAGCATCCGCCACGTCACCTTCGATCAGCTCGACCTTGGGATTGTCCATGGGCAGGTTGCTGCGCTTGCCGGTGGACATGTCGTCGAGAATGCGTACGGAGTGGCCTTTGGCCAACAAGGCATCTACCAGGTTGGAACCGATAAATCCGGCGCCGCCGGTCACTAATACGAGTGAATCAGCCATGACGATAAAGTCTGTCCAGTAATGTCGGGAGTGCCGCACGCCAGGCGCGAGGCTTGATCCCGAAGGTGTGAAGAATTTTTTTGCAGGCCAGCACTGCATGCTGGGGCTCTTCAGCCGCGTCCGGGCATGCCGCATGTGCCTGCGGTGTAGGAGCTTCGATCGCCAGCGGGCGCAGGCTGCGCGCTTCGCTCAGGATCGCCTGCCCCAGCGCCAGCGGCGTGGTCGCTTCATGCCCGGCGTAGTGATAGGTACCCCAAAGCGGCGCGGCACAATCCAGTTGCTTGAGCACAGAAATAATCACCCGTGCGGCGTCATCTACCGGAGTCGGGTTGCCCCGTCGATCATCGGCCATCAGCAACTCCCCCGGCTTTTCGGCCTGGGCCAGGAACCGCCCGAGGGTGCCCTCGGCACTGTCATCAAGTAACCAGCCGAAACGCAGCAGCACGTGCTGCGGGCAAATAGCCCGCACACTCTGTTCGATCCGCCACAGTGCCTGACCGCGCAACCCGAGCGGGACAGGTTCGTCCTTCTCGCTGTAGGCCGTCGCCCGCGAGCCGTCGAAAACCCGATAGCTGGAAGGTTGCAGCAAAATGATGTTGTGGTGCTGGCACAGTTCGGCCAGACGCTCGACAGAGCGCTCCTGGCCAGCAAGACGGGACTCGCTTACTACCTGCGCCTGAAACCAGTCGAAGTAGTACGCAAGGTTGATGACCGCATCGGGGCGGGTGTCATCCAGCAGTTGCGTCAGGCTCGCAGCGTCCCAACCGTCTTGCGGCGGACGCGGGGCAAGGAAATTAATGTCTTCCTCGGCACCCTGACGAATCAGCGCCTGCCCAAGAGCATTTCCGCCGCCCAATAACATAAGGCGCATTCGCATAGAGTGTGCAGGCTCAGTCTATTCAGAACGGTGATGTATACCAGAAAACCAACGGTGAAAGCGGTTGGCCATGATCAAGACCCCCGTATTTTGCGGGTTTATGGACCCGCCGTCACTGACAAACTGCACCCCGGCGGTCCATGGCTTCACTGCGACTGCGATGGTAGGTCGGTGAGCAACAACCTGGAGGACTGCTGCCCTGCAGCCGGCGCCGGTTCACTGATTTCACGCACGGGCATCAGGAACCCCTGTGGATAATGTTGCGCAAAGTGGACATCGTCACACTTATCCACAAGCTTTTTGAGCCGGTCATTGAAGGCACGACTGATTGAGCTCTGTGCCCCGGACATGGTTCTGAATTGCGCGGTAATCGTCACCCCATCCAGATTCATGCTGTCGACCCCGAAAATGGTCAGTGAGCCTTGCAGACTGAGACTGAGCAAAGAGTCGTCACTGATCTGGCTACCGGCTTCACGGATCAAATCAGTGGCTTTATCGGTATCCGTGTCGTAGGTGAACTGGACCGAGAAAAATGCGTACGCAAACTGCCGGGAATGGTTGATCACCGCCTTGATCTGGCCAAAGGGAACCGAATGCACAAAGCCGCGCGAGTCTCGCAGGCGCAAGGTGCGAATGGTCAAGCCTTCAACGGTACCTGCATGACTGGAATCGATAACCACCCAATCGCCGACCGAAATCGTGTCCTCAATAATGATGAACAGGCCCGTAATGACGTCTTGTACCAGCTGTTGAGAACCAAAGCCGATTGCCAGACCGATGACGCCGGCGCCGGCAAGGAATGGGGCGACGTTGACACCCAGGTTGGCCATGGTAGTGATGGTGCAGACCACCACCAGAACGACTTTTATTGCATTGCGCATCAGCGGCAGGATGGTTTTGATTCGAGTGCTCGGCTCGCGGGTGCCATGCCTGGTAACAGAAGGTTCCAGCGCTTGCTGGATGGCAGTATCGAGTACCACCCACGCGAGCCATGTCACCAGCAGGATCAACAGGATGCGCCCCAGCGAATCGCTGATGACTTTGCCGGTATTGCTGTCTGAAGCAAACGCCAGCAGGGAAAAACCCCAGATTTGTGACAGCAGCTCGATCACAGTGATAGCCAGAGCAATACGCAGCAATGCGTAAACCACATTCAAAAAACGTTCTCGATAAATACTGGTACGCCGGGTACGGGTACGAAATGAGTGATGCAAAATCGTACTTAAAAAGACGGTGCCGATGATCAACGCTGACGTCAGCAGCGCACCGCGCAACGCGCGCTCACTGCCCTCGCCGATCCCCAGCAAGTTGAGCGCTGTGACTACCAGCATTAGCAGAATCGGCCAGTACCAGAGCGCCGAGAAGATACGCAACGACTCCTGCAATGCAGGCTGTCCAATACGCTGCGCCAGCGCACGATCCCGAATCAGGTGCGCCACAGGCCGGCGTAACCGAATGGAGAGAAAGGCGAAAATGGTGCACGCCACGAGCCCGGTAAAAACCGACAGACAGCTCGCAATGTTTTCGCCAATTTGCAGGGCAATTTGCGAGCTGTCCATTCCGTCGCTGAGCGCGGCAAAAAAGCCGATCAGGAACAGTGGCCGCCGGGAATACTTGCGAATGATCTGAACGGCAATCCGCTTGTGCCCTACTTCAAACATCGAGCTGAGTGCCAGCACCAGCGCTACACAGAACACCCCGGCACTGCCCGCATACGTCAGGCTCATCCCCAGTGAGCGGCCAACGGTGTCTTGCAGAAAACGACTGGCATACAAGGTCAGCAGCAGCGTCAGCACTGCGGGTAACAGGTACTGCACCATATAACCGACCAGTGTTTGTATACGCGGCCGGGTTCTGAGCAGACGGGTCTCGTTCAGGTATCGCGCCAGCAAACCTCCCGACAGCATCAACCCGAAAAAAGCCCCGAACCAGATGGCTGACAACAGGAGGAAGTCCCCCACGCCGTTCCACGAAGGATGTGCTGATGACTGCTCGACCAATTCACCGACTTCATCAACAGCCTCTTCGGAGCGCAAACGCCAGGTATCGAGCAGTTGCATGCTCAGACCGAGCCGACTCTGAACCTCATCCATACCCGCCCCCAAGGCACCGAGCAGGCCACCATTGACCAGCACCGGTGGTTTTCCATCCGACTCCTCTGCCTTGATGACCGAGGCCAGTGTGGGTGCCGCCTGGAGCAGGCCATTGCCTGAAAGCAACAGGATGAGAAGTACAATCGCTGTTTTGAAATTGAACAAACCCGGGGGTCCTCCTGGACATCTTTGACAGTACCGATGACGTTCGCTAATTGACTCATCGGTACTTGGGAACAGTACAGCTTAGTCAATGAAGCGCCGGGCGCTTCAGTAATACACGGACACAGGATTGGACTACCAGGAGCTGAGCGGGTGCCATTTTTTGACCGGGCGGGTATCACCAAAGCTACCGTCACGGGATGTGCCATCTGGCGCATGGGCCAAAAAAAAGCCCGTTGCTGAATCAGCGACGGGCCTTTCGGGGTTCTGAGCGTGTAGCCCGAAGGCTGTACTCTAGAACGGGATATCGTCATCAAAGCTGTCGAAATCCGGTGCTGGCTGGGGTGCCTGCTGCTGCGGAGCTGGACGCGACTGCTGCTGTTGAGGCTGCTGTTGCTGTTGCGGTGCAGGACGTTGAGCCTGTTGACGCGGAGCAGACTGCTGTTGCTGGTAGTTGTTACCACCGCCCTGGTTTTGTTGGTCGCCTTGTGGACGCCCACCCAGCAGTTGCATGGTGCCTTGCATGTCGACCACGATTTCGGTGGTGTAACGCTTGATACCGTCTTTTTCCCACTCACGGGTTTGCAACTTGCCTTCGATGTAAACCTGCGAACCCTTGCGCAGGTATTCGCCGGCGATCTCGGCAACTTTGCCGAACATCGATACGCGGTGCCATTCAGTCTTTTCGACTTTCTGGCCGGTTTGCTTGTCTGTCCACTGTTCGCTGGTTGCCAGACTCAGGTTGGTCACGGCATTACCGTTAGGCAAGTAGCGAACTTCGGGATCCTGGCCGCACGTGCCGACCAATATAACTTTGTTAACCCCACGGGCCATAACGTTCTCCTAGGCTTCGCACATCGGCGCTGGGTTAACCAACTGCTCGAGTGTCGCGCGATCCAATAGTTCGGTGTCCAATTTGATATAAATGGCAGCTTCTTGCGCTACCACCACTGCATCTGTAACGCCTGTAATAGCCTTTAAACGCTCGGCCAGGCCTGCTTCGCGAAGCGCTTCAGGCGATAGCGGCAAGCGCAGGCTTGTCACATAAGGCGGTTCGCGCATGGTAACAGCAAAGGCCAGCCAGAGTGCAGCCAGACCTGCGCATCCAAGGAACACAACCGACAAGCCGCCATGCTGAAATAACCAGCCGCCGAGTATGCCGCCCAGTGCTGAACCGAGGAACTGGCTGGTGGAATAAACCCCCATCGCCGTACCCTTGCCGCCCGCCGGAGACACCTTGCTGATCAACGAAGGCAATGAAGCTTCCAGCAGGTTGAAGGCGGTAAAGAACACCACAGTCCCCACCACCAATGCTCGCAAGCTGTCGCCGAACTTCCAGAAGAATAGCTCAGTGAGCATCAACGTCACGACGGCGCCGAGCAAAACTCGTTTCATTTTGCGTTTCTTTTCGCCGTAGATGATGAACGGAATCATGGCGAAGAAAGAAATCAGCAAGGCGGTCAGGTACACCCACCAATGTTGCTCTTTGGGCAGCCCGGCCTTTTCCACCAGCGCTAGCGGCAATGCGATGAAACTGGACATCAGCATGGCGTGCAAAACGAAAATCCCCAGGTCCAGACGCAGCAGGTCGGGGTGACGCAAGGTCGGAAGCAATGCCTGCCTGGCCACACCCGACTCGCGATGCTGCAAGGTACCGGTTGAGCGCGGCACCATGAACATGACGATGACTATTCCTACAAGCGCCATTGCGCCAGTGGCCAGGAACAGGCCTGACAAACCAAAAGCACGGGTTAGCAGCGGACCTACTACCATCGCTACAGCAAACGACAAGCCAATGGTCATGCCGATCATGGCCATGGCTTTGGTGCGGTGCTGTTCGCGAGTGAGGTCTGAAAGCAACGCCATCACGGCAGCAGAAATTGCGCCAGCGCCCTGCAGGACCCGACCGGCAATGACGCCCCAGATCGAGTCCGAGTTCGCTGCCAGTACGCTACCGAGAGCGAAGACAATCAAACCCAGGTAAATAACCGGACGACGACCAATGCGGTCAGAAATAACCCCGAAAGGGATCTGAAAAATTGCCTGTGTCAGGCCGTAGGCGCCTATTGCCAGGCCTATCAGGGCAGGCGTCGCACCGGCGAGGTCCATCCCATAGGTCGCCAAAACCGGCAACACCATAAACATGCCAAGCATACGGAAGGCGAACACAAGTGCCAGACCGCTTGCTGCCCGGGTCTCGCTACCACTCATGCGGTCGCTGTGGGGATCGTGCATGGAATAACCTCATGTGAACCGGCGGCGATTCTACCAGTCCCATCGAGTAACAGCACACACACGAGCGAGGCGCGACGCTTTGTCACGTAAAAGTTATAAAGGCTCTTAATACCAACTTGCCATTAAGAGCCTGCACAGCTTTCGTACAGATCCGTATACTCATTCGTTTACGTTATGCCCGCCAAGCGAGGCCGCAGTGGACAAGATCCTGATACGTGGGGCACGAACCCACAACCTGAAGAACATCGACCTGACCCTGCCAAGGGACAAACTGATCGTCATCACCGGACTGTCTGGCTCCGGCAAATCATCCTTGGCCTTTGATACGTTGTACGCAGAAGGCCAGCGCCGCTATGTCGAGTCGCTGTCGGCCTATGCACGCCAGTTCCTGTCGATGATGGAAAAGCCTGACGTTGATACCATCGAAGGTCTGTCGCCGGCGATATCCATCGAACAAAAATCGACGTCGCATAACCCGCGCTCCACTGTCGGTACCATCACCGAAATTTACGACTACCTGCGTTTGCTGTATGCCCGTGTCGGCATCCCCCGCTGCCCCGATCACGACATCCCGCTCGAAGCGCAGACCGTCAGCCAAATGGTCGACCTGGTACTGGCGCAGCCTGAAGGCAGCAAGCTGATGCTTCTGGCGCCAGTGATCCGCGAGCGCAAGGGTGAACACCTTTCGGTTTTTGAAGAACTGCGCGCTCAAGGTTTCGTGCGGGCCCGGGTCAACGGCAGACTCTGCGAGCTGGATGAGCTGCCCAAGCTCGACAAGCAGAAGAAGCACACTATCGATGTGGTGGTTGACCGCTTCAAGGTTCGCCCCGATCTGCAGCAACGCCTGGCCGAATCCTTTGAGACCGCGCTGAAGCTGGCCGACGGTATTGCACTGGTTGCGCCGATGGATGATGAGCCGGGCGAAGAGATGATCTTCTCCGCGCGCTTCGCCTGCCCGATCTGCGGCCATGCGATCAGCGAACTTGAGCCCAAGCTGTTTTCCTTCAACAACCCAGCCGGGGCATGCCCGACCTGTGACGGGCTGGGGGTTAAGCAGTTTTTCGACATTAAACGCCTGGTCAATGGCGAGCTGACACTGGCCGAAGGCGCCATACGCGGCTGGGACCGGCGCAACGTTTATTACTTCCAGATGCTCGGGGCGCTGGCCAAACACTACGACTTCAGCCTGGAAGTGCCCTTCGGCGAACTGCCGGCTGACAAGCAAAAAGTCATTTTGTATGGCAGCGGTACCCACAACGTTGATTTCCGCTATCTGAATGATCGCGGCGATATCGTCAAGCGCTCGCACCCGTTTGAGGGCATCGTGCCGAACCTGGAGCGCCGCTATCGCGAAACCGAATCGGCTACCGTGCGCGAAGAGCTGGCCAAGTTCTTGAGCACCCAGTCCTGCCCGGATTGCCGTGGTACGCGCCTGCGTCGCGAAGCCCGTCACGTGTGGGTTGGCGAGAAAACCCTGCCGGCTGTAACCAATATGCCTATTGGGGATGCGACCGAGTATTTCAGCACCCTGAGCCTGACCGGGCGCCGGGGCGAAATCGCAGACAAAATTCTTAAGGAAATTCGCGAACGCCTGCAGTTTTTGGTCAACGTGGGGCTCGATTATCTGTCGCTGGATCGCAGCGCCGACACCCTGTCTGGCGGTGAGGCGCAGCGTATCCGTCTGGCCAGCCAGATCGGCGCAGGTCTAGTCGGGGTGCTGTACATCCTCGACGAACCCTCCATCGGCCTGCATCAGCGCGATAACGACCGTTTGCTCGGCACCCTTAAACATCTGCGTGACATCGGCAACACCGTGATTGTGGTGGAGCATGACGAGGATGCGATTCGCCTGGCGGACTATGTCGTTGATATCGGCCCGGGCGCCGGGGTACATGGCGGCCACATCGTCGCGCAAGGTACGCCGGCGGAGGTAATGGCTCATCCTGATTCATTGACCGGTAAATACCTGTCCGGGCGTGTGAAAATTCCCGTTCCGGCCAAGCGTACGCCTCGCAACAAGAAGATGACGCTGACGCTCAAGGGCGCTCGCGGCAACAACTTGCGTAATGTAGATCTGGAAATCCCTCTGGGACTTTTGACCTGCGTGACCGGGGTTTCGGGTTCAGGCAAGTCGACACTGATCAACAACACGCTCTACCCGCTCAGCGCCACTGCCCTCAATGGTGCGACCACGCTGGAGGCCGCAGCTCACGACAGCATCAAAGGTCTTGAGCACCTGGACAAGGTAGTCGACATCGACCAGAGCCCTATTGGTCGTACGCCTCGTTCCAACCCGGCCACATACACCGGCCTGTTCACACCAATACGCGAGTTGTTTTCCGGCGTACCTGAATCCCGCTCGCGGGGGTACGGCCCGGGTCGTTTCTCCTTCAACGTGAAGGGCGGACGCTGCGAGGCGTGTCAGGGGGATGGCCTGATCAAGGTGGAAATGCACTTTCTGCCCGACATCTACGTGCCTTGCGATGTGTGCAAGAGCAAGCGTTATAACCGTGAAACCCTTGAGATCAAATACAAGGGCAAGAGCATTCACGAAGTGCTGGAAATGACGATCGAAGAAGCCCGTGTGTTCTTCGACGCGGTGCCTGCACTGGCGCGTAAGCTGCAAACGCTGATGGATGTAGGCCTGTCGTACATCAAGCTGGGGCAGTCCGCCACGACGCTGTCAGGCGGTGAAGCGCAACGGGTCAAACTGTCTCGCGAGCTGTCCAAGCGCGATACTGGCAAGACCCTGTATATCCTTGATGAGCCGACAACAGGTTTGCACTTTGCTGACATCCAGCAACTGCTGGATGTGCTGCATCGACTACGCGACCACGGCAACACCGTGGTGGTGATCGAGCACAACCTTGACGTGATCAAAACTGCTGACTGGCTGGTGGATCTAGGACCCGAAGGCGGGTCTAAAGGTGGTCAGATCATTGCAGTCGGCACGCCGGAAGACGTGGCTGAAATGACGCAGTCTCATACCGGCTTCTATCTGAAACCGTTGCTGATTCGCGACAGGGATTAAGCCTGACGCATGAAAAAAAGCCCCTGCCATTGTGAGATGGCAGGGGCTTTTTTATGCGTCAGACTTTTGCTCGCGATCTTTTAACGGCTCGCGAGCAAACTCGCGCCTACAGATCCAGGGTCAGTCAGAACTGCGATTGCAGGTAATTCTGCAAGCCGACCGTCTTGATCAGGCCCAGCTGCTTTTCCAGCCAGTAGGTATGATCTTCTTCTGTGTCTGCCAGCTGAACGCGCAAGATGTCGCGGCTCACGTAATCCTTGTGCTGTTCACACAGCGCGATGCCCTTGCAGAGCGCAGCACGGACCTTGTATTCAAGACGAAGGTCGGCCGCAAACATCTCAGGCACCGTGGTCCCGACATCCAGGTCGTCCGCACGCATACGCGGAGTACCTTCTAGCATCAGAATCCGACGCATCAACGCATCAGCGTGTTGTGTCTCTTCTTCCATTTCGTGGTTGATGCGTTCGTATAGCTTGGTAAAGCCCCAGTCCTCGTACATACGGGAATGGACAAAGTATTGGTCACGTGCAGCCAGCTCGCCGGTAAGCAACGTGTTGAGGTAATCGATTACGTCCGGGTGCCCTTGCATCGCCGCACATCTCCCTGCTTGAAAGTCTGTAGTTTGAACCAAGCTGACCGGGAGGTCACGGCTCAATCGCAATAAAATCCCGTATCTGTAGAGATAATAGGCCTAAAAAACGCAAAAACCGCCCAATTGAGGGCGGTTCTGCTTCTCACTTAGACTTACTTAGCCTTTACACCCAGTGCTTTGGCGACACCGTGACCATAAGCCTGATCGGCATTGTAGAAATGTTGCAACTGGCGCTGCACTACGTCGTCCGATACCCCGGCCATGGCACCTGCGATGTTATCTATCAACAGAGCTTTCTGCTCATCAGTCATCAGGCGGAACAGCGCACCGGCGTGGCTGTAGTAATCACTGTCAACGCGATGATCGTAACGATCCGCTGCACCACTGAGCGCCAAAGGCGGCTCAGCGTACTGAGGCGCCTGCTTAGGGGCATCGGTGTAGCTATTAGGCTCGTAGTTCGGTGCCGCACCGCCATTGTTGCCAAAAGCCATCGAACCATCACGCTGGTAGTTATGCACAGGTACCCGTGGCGCATTGATAGGCAGATGCTGGTGGTTGGTGCCTACACGGTAACGATGGGCATCAGCGTAAGCGAACACACGGCCTTGCAGCATGCGGTCAGGCGATAGACCAACACCCGGAATCATATTGCTTGGACCGAATGCTGCCTGTTCGACCTCGGCAAAATAGTTAAGCGGGTTACGATTCAATTCCAGCTCGCCAATTTCAATCAGCGGGAACTCTTTTTGCGACCAGGTCTTGGTCACGTCGAACGGGTTTTCGTAATGGGTGGAAGCCTGGGCTTCAGTCATGACTTGCATGCATACGCGCCATTTCGGGAAGTCGCCTCGCTCAATGGCATCAAAAAGGTCGCGCTGCGCGTAGTCCGGATCAGTACCTGCAAGACGCTCGGCTTCTGCTGGCGGCAGGTTCTTGATGCCTTGCTTGGTTTTATAGTGCCATTTGACCCAGTGACGCTCGCCAGCCGCGTTGATCAGGCTGTAGGTATGGCTGCCGAAACCGTGCATGTGACGGTAGCCATCAGGGATGCCACGATCAGAGAACAGGATGGTGACCTGGTGCAGTGACTCAGGCGAATGCGACCAAAAGTCCCACATCATCTGTGCGCTTTTCAGGTTGCTTTGCGGAAGACGCTTTTGGGTGTGGATAAAGTCAGGAAACTTCAACGGATCCCGAATAAAGAAAACCGGGGTGTTGTTACCCACGATGTCCCAGTTGCCTTCTTCGGTATAGAACTTGAGCGCAAAACCACGCGGATCACGCGCAGTGTCTGCCGAGCCGCGCTCGCCACCTACGGTTGAGAAACGCAGGAAGGTCGGGGTCTGCTTGCCAATGGTGTCGAACAGCTTCGCACTGCTGTACTGAGCCATGTCACGGTTAACGGTGAAGGTACCGTGGGCACCCGAACCCTTGGCGTGAACACGACGCTCCGGAATGTTTTCACGGTTGAAATGAGCAAGCTTTTCGAGCAGATGAAAATCATCGAGCAACAACGGGCCGCGAGGGCCAGCAGAACGAGAATTCTGGTTGTCAGCAACTGGAGCGCCGCTGGCGGTCGTTAGCGTTTTGGTCTGGCTCATGCTTTTGCTTCCTCAGTCTTTGTACTGCCGGCTAATCGGCTGAGGAGGAGTATTGATCATGAACTCTACACGGGCAAATACATTAATTGATCACGATCAATAGAAAACGATAATCATACAGACACAAAAAACCGGGCACTAGGCCCGGTTCTTTGTAGAGACTGACGTCTTACTCAGCGGATACAGCTTCACCGCCAACTGGACGATCAACCAACTCGACGTACGCCATAGGCGCGTTGTCGCCAGCACGGAAACCGCACTTGAGGATGCGCAGGTAGCCACCCTCACGAGTTGCATAACGCTTGCCCAGATCGTTGAACAGCTTACCAACGATGGCTTTCGAACGCGTACGGTCGAAGGCCAGACGGCGGTTAGCCAGACAATCATTCTTGGCCAGAGTAATCAGCGGCTCAGCAACGCGACGCAATTCTTTGGCTTTCGGCAGAGTCGTTTTGATCAGCTCGTGCTCAAACAACGACACTGCCATGTTTTGAAACATAGCCTTGCGGTGGGAGCTAGTGCGGCTCAGGTGACGACCACTTTTACGATGACGCATGGTTCATTCCTTACCAAACACAACGTTCGGTGATTACGACGATCAGGCAGTCGCCTTGTCGTCCTTCTTAAGACTTGCAGGCGGCCAGTTGTCGAGGCGCATGCCGAGGGACAGACCACGGGAGGCCAGAACGTCCTTGATTTCAGTCAAGGATTTCTTGCCCAGGTTCGGAGTCTTCAACAGTTCTACTTCGGTGCGCTGAATCAGGTCACCGATGTAGTAAATGTTCTCCGCCTTAAGGCAGTTGGCCGAACGCACGGTCAGTTCCAGATCGTCAACCGGACGAAGCAGGATCGGATCGATCTCGTCTTCCTGTTCGATAACCACTGGTTCGCTGTCACCTTTGAGGTCGACGAATGCAGCCAACTGCTGTTGCAGGATGGTTGCAGCACGACGAATAGCCTCTTCAGGATCCAGTGTACCGTTGGTCTCCAGATCAATAACCAGCTTGTCCAGGTTAGTACGCTGCTCGACACGGGCGTTTTCCACCACGTATGCGATACGGCGAACCGGGCTGAACGAAGAGTCAAGCTGCAAGCGACCAATGCTGCGGCTTTCATCTTCATCGCTCTGACGCGAGTCTGCTGGTTCATAACCACGACCACGAGCTACGGTGAGCTTCATGTTCAAGGCGCCGTTAGACGCCAGGTTGGCGATTACGTGATCGGGATTAACGATCTCGACATCATGATCCAGCTGAATATCGGCAGCGGTAACCACCCCCGAACCCTTCTTCGACAAGGTCAGCGTAACTTCGTCACGGCCGTGCAGCTTGATAGCCAGACCTTTAAGGTTCAACAGGATTTCAATTACGTCTTCCTGTACACCTTCGATGGCGCTGTACTCGTGGAGCACACCATCAATCTCGGCCTCGACTACTGCACAGCCTGGCATTGAGGACAACAGGATGCGTCGCAGCGCGTTGCCCAGGGTGTGGCCAAAACCACGCTCGAGAGGCTCGAGTGTGATTTTAGCGCGGGTTGGACTGACAACTTGCACATCAATATGGCGAGGTGTCAGGAACTCATTTACCGAAATCTGCATGGATGCACCTATTTTCTAGCCCTTACTTGGAGTAGAGCTCGACAATCAGGCTTTCGTTGATGTCGGCGGACAGATCACTGCGAGCAGGAACGTTCTTGAAAACGCCCGACTTCTTCTCAGTGTCTACTTCTACCCATTCTACGCGGCCACGTTGGGCACACAGATCGAGAGCTTGGACAATGCGAAGCTGGTTCTTTGCTTTCTCGCGGATAGCGACCACGTCACCAGCACGTACCTGGTAGGACGGAACGTTAACGGTCTGACCGTTTACGCTGATCGACTTGTGCGATACCAACTGACGGGATTCGGCACGAGTAGAGCCGAAACCCATACGGTATACGACGTTATCCAGGCGGCATTCGAGCAGTTGCAACAGGTTTTCGCCAGTTGCACCTTTTTTGCCAGCAGCTTGTTTGTAGTAGCCGCTGAACTGACGCTCGAGAACGCCGTAGATACGACGGACCTTCTGCTTTTCACGCAGTTGGGTACCGTAGTCGGATTGGCGACCGCGGCGTTGGCCGTGGATGCCTGGAGCAGCTTCAATATTGCACTTCGATTCGATAGCGCGCACACCACTCTTCAAGAAGAGATCGGTGCCTTCACGACGTGCCAGTTTGCATTTTGGACCAATGTAACGAGCCATTCTTTACAGTCTCCTGGATTACACGCGGCGCTTCTTCGGCGGACGGCACCCGTTGTGCGGGATTGGCGTCACGTCGGTGATGCTGGCGATCTTATAGCCACAGCCGTTCAAAGCACGGACAGCGGACTCACGACCTGGACCTGGACCTTTAACGTTAACGTCAAGGTTTTTCAGGCCATATTCCAGCGCAGCTTGACCAGCACGTTCAGCAGCTACTTGAGCAGCGAACGGAGTGGACTTGCGAGAACCGCGGAAACCCGAACCACCGGAGGTAGCCCAAGAAAGCGCGTTACCCTGACGGTCGGTGATGGTCACGATTGTGTTATTGAAAGACGCGTGGATGTGGGCGATGCCATCAACCACTGTCTTTTTGACTTTTTTACGAGGACGAGCAGCAGGTTTTGCCATGACTAAATTCCTGTCGATTCGCTGGTGCGATTACTTGCGGATCGGCTTACGCGGACCTTTGCGAGTACGCGCGTTGGTCTTGGTACGCTGACCGCGTACTGGAAGACCACGACGATGGCGCAGACCGCGGTAGCAGCCCAAATCCATCAAGCGTTTGATTTTCATGTTGACTTCACGACGCAGGTCACCTTCAGTGGTGAACTTTGCCACTTCGCCACGCAGCAACTCAATCTGCTCGTCGCTCAGATCTTTGATCTTAGCGGCTGGGTTTACCCCAGTCTCTGCGCAAATTTTCTGCGCAGTAGTGCGACCAACACCAAAGATGTAGGTCAGCGAGATAACAGTGTGCTTGTTATCTGGAATGTTAACGCCTGCAATACGGGCCATTCAGTGGGACTCCAATTGACAGCTACCTACGCCCCGGAAGCCAAGAAATAGGGCGCGAGATAATATCGCTGTAATAACAAATAATCAACCCAGCAGCGCACTAGCTGCTGGGCTTCAAACAGATCACACTCAGCCTTGGCGCTGTTTGTGACGTGGTTCCGCGCTGCAAATTACCCGAACAACACCTTCGCGGCGAATAATCTTGCAGTTACGGCACAGCTTTTTCACCGATGCACGAACTTTCATCACCAACTCCTCTCACCTTATGGGTACTTCAGCGAAGCATGCCGCTGCCGTAGCCCTTCAGGTTGGCTTTCTTCATCAGGGATTCGTACTGGTGCGAAACGAGGTGCGATTGTACTTGGGACATGAAGTCCATAACAACCACGACCACGATCAGCAACGAGGTCCCGCCAAGGTAGAACGGAACGTTTGCCGCAACCACCAGGAACTGGGGCAACAGACACACGGCCGTCATATAAAGAGCACCGAACAGAGTCAAACGAGTCAAAACGCCATCAATATAGCGTGCCGACTGCTCACCTGGACGGATACCCGGAATAAAGGCACCGGACTTCTTCAGGTTTTCCGCTACGTCTTTCGGATTGAACATCAACGCCGTATAGAAGAAGCAGAAGAAAATAATCCCTGCACTAAACAGCAGAATATTCAACGGCTGACCAGGAGCGATCGACTGCGAGATGTCCTGCAACCAGCCCATACCTTCAGACTGACCGAACCAGGCACCCAGCGAAGCCGGGAACAGCAAAATGCTGCTCGCAAAAATAGCCGGAATAACACCGGCCATATTCACTTTCAGCGGTAGGTGGCTAGTCTGCGCAGCAAACACCTTGCGGCCCTGCTGACGCTTGGCGTAGTGAACAGCAATACGACGCTGACCACGCTCAATGAACACCACAAAACCGATAATCGCTACTGCCAGCAAACCGATAGCAACCAAAGCGAAGATATTGATATCGCCCTGACGCGCAGACTCGAAAGACTGCCCAATTGCTCTCGGAAGACCGGCGACGATACCCGAAAAAATCAACATCGAGATACCGTTGCCAACACCACGCTCAGTAATCTGTTCACCCAGCCACATCATGAACATCGCACCAGCCACAAAAGTGGTTACTGCAACGAAATGGAAGCCTAGGTCACCAGTGAACGCTACGCCCTGCCCTGCCAGACCTATGGACATGCCAATAGCCTGAACAAGAGCAAGAGCGACAGTGAGGTAGCGGGTGTACTGGCTTATCTTGCGACGACCAGCTTCACCTTCCTTCTTCAACTGCTCCAGTTGCGGGCTGACAGCGGACATAAGCTGCATGATGATCGATGCCGAAATATACGGCATGATCCCCAGCGCAAAAATACTCATCCGCTCCAGCGCGCCGCCAGAAAACATGTTGAACAAGCTAAGAATGGTCCCCTCATTCTGTCGAAACAGGTCCGCCAACCGGTCCGGGTTAATACCTGGAACTGGGATGTGTGCGCCTATTCGGTAGACGATAATCGCCAGGAATAGAAAACGCAGACGAGCCCAGAGCTCGGATAACCCGCCTTTGCTGAGCGCTGAGAGAGCACCTTGCTTAGCCATTTATTCCTCGAACTTGCCGCCAGCTGCTTCGATAGCCGAACGCGCACCTTTGGTGGCGCCGATTCCCTTGCCGATTGTGACAGCGCGAGTAACTTCACCGGACAGCATGATTTTCACACGCAGTACGTTGACGTTGATCACGTTGGCATCTTTCAGGGTCTGCACAGTAACGATGTCGCCTTCCACTTTAGCCAGCTCGGACAAACGCACTTCTGCGCGATCCATGGCTTTCAGGGAAACGAAACCGAACTTAGGCAGACGGCGATGAAGCGGCTGTTGACCGCCTTCAAAGCCTGGAGCAATTGTGCCACCGGAACGGGAGGACTGACCTTTGTGACCACGGCCACCAGTCTTACCCAAACCACTACCGATACCACGGCCCGGACGATGCTTTTCGCGACGGGAACCCGGCGCTGGACTCAGATCATTGAGTTTCATCGATTAACCCTCTACACGCAGCATGTAGTAAGCCTTGTTGATCATCCCGCGATTCTCGGGAGTATCAAGTACTTCTACAGTGTGACCGATGCGACGCAGACCCAGACCCTTAATGCACAGTTTGTGATTAGGGATACGGCCGGTCATGCTTTTGATCAGCGTTACTTTAACGGTAGCCATGATCAGAAGATCTCCTTAACGCTTTTGCCACGCTTAGCGGCAATAGACTCAGGAGATTGCATAGCTTTCAAACCTTTGAAAGTGGCGTGAACCACGTTTACCGGGTTAGTCGAGCCGTAGCACTTGGCTAGAACGTTCTGAACGCCAGCAACTTCGAGGACAGCACGCATAGCGCCGCCAGCGATGATACCGGTACCTTCAGAAGCAGGCTGCATGTACACCTTCGAAGCACCGTGAGCGGACTTCATTGCGTACTGCAGAGTTGTACCGTTCAGGTCAACTTGGATCATGTTGCGGCGAGCAGCTTCCATTGCCTTCTGGATCGCAGCAGGCACTTCACGTGACTTGCCACGGCCGAAGCCAACGCGCCCTTTACCATCACCAACCACGGTCAACGCGGTGAAAGTGAAGATACGGCCGCCTTTAACGGTTTTGGCTACGCGGTTAACTTGAACCAGCTTCTCAATGTAGCCTTCGTCGCGCTTTTGGTCGTTATTTGACATAACTTAGAACTCCAGCCCAGCTTCACGAGCAGCCTCAGCCAGCGCTTTCACGCGGCCGTGGTACTTGAAGCCAGAGCGGTCGAAAGCCACCTGCGAGACGCCAGCGGCTTTTGCACGCGTAGCGACCAGCTGGCCAACCTTTGTGGCCGCGTCGATGTTGCCAGTAGCAGCATCACGCAGTTCTTTGTCCAAAGTCGAAGCACTTGCCAAGACTTTGCTGCCGTCGGCCGAGATGACCTGGGCGTATATATGCTGCGACGAGCGGAACACGCAGAGACGCACGACTTCGAGTTCGTGCATTTTCAGACGTGCTTTGCGAGCGCGACGCAGGCGAGTAACTTTTTTGTCGGTCATTTGCTATGCCCTACTTCTTCTTGGCTTCTTTACGACGGACGACTTCGTCCGCGTAACGTACACCCTTACCTTTATAAGGCTCTGGTGGACGGAAACCGCGGATCTCAGCGGCCACCTGACCTACCAGCTGCTTATCAATACCCCGAATCAGGATATCGGTTTGGCTAGGAGTCTCAGCGGTGATGCCTTCCGGCAGTTCGTAATCCACTGGGTGCGAGAAGCCAAGAGCCAGGTTCAGCACTGTGCCTTTTGCTTGCGCTTTGTAACCAACACCGACCAGCTGGAGCTTGCGCTCGAAGCCTTGGCTTACGCCTTGGACCATGTTGTTTACCAACGCACGAGTGGTACCAGCCATTGCGCGAGTTTGTTGATCGCCATTGCGAGCAGCGAAACGCAGCTCACCAGCTTCTTCAACAATTTCAACGGACGAATGGATGTTCAGTTCTAGAGTGCCCTTGGCACCCTTCACCGAAAGCTGTTGGCCGGCGAATTTTACTTCGACACCAGCTGGCAGCTTAACGGGGTTCTTAGCGACGCGTGACATGCTTATCCCCCCTTAGAACACAGTGCAAAGAACTTCGCCGCCGACACCGGCAGCGCGCGCAGCACGATCCGTCATCACACCTTTGCTGGTGGAGACGATAGACACACCGAGACCGCCACGAACTTTCGGCAGATCTTCGGAGGACTTGTACTGACGCAGGCCTGGACGGCTAACGCGCTTCACTTCTTCGATAACCGAACGGCCTTCG
The DNA here is from genome assembly GCF_001294575.1 of Pseudomonas versuta. NCBI lineage: Bacteria > Pseudomonadati > Pseudomonadota > Gammaproteobacteria > Pseudomonadales > Pseudomonadaceae > Pseudomonas > Pseudomonas versuta. The sequence continues at coordinate 5,058,992 of NZ_CP012676.1, read as the reverse complement.
AAGTATTTCAGCTCGATAGACAGCAGTGGTTTGATTTCGCTGCTGATCTGATAATCCGCGATGTAACCTTCGTCTTTGAGAACTTTGGCTACAGCTACCTTCAACGTGGAAGATGGCATGCTTACGACGGACTTTTCAGCCATCTGGGCATTACGGATTCGAGTTAGCATGTCCGCTAACGGGTCCTGCATACTCATGGGCTAGACGCTCCTGTTACAAAAATAATTAGCCTCGCGGCTACATCTGTCGCCGAGTGACTCAATGCTTAAAAAGCACGGGCTCAGGCGAGCCGGTCATTCTAGACACACGCCAGAAATGAATCAAGCCCCAATAGGGGCTTGATTCATATTCAAGGTCACCGACTGTCAGGATATTGCAATCCTGACAGTGACAACTTTGCCTGTGCGCCTTACCAGCTGGCTTTAACCAGACCTGGTACGTCACCGCGCATTGCTGCTTCACGCAACTTGTTACGGCCGAGGCCGAACTTGCGGTAAACACCATGCGGACGACCAGTCAGGCGGCAGCGGTTACGCATGCGCGCAGCGCTTGCGTCACGTGGCTGCTTCTGCAGAGCAACTTGAGCTTCCCAACGTGCTTCTGGACTTGCGTTCAGATCCACGATGATAGCTTTCAGTGCTGCACGCTTCTTGGCGAACTTGGCAACCGTGAGCTGACGCTTCAGCTCGCGGTTTTTCATGCTCATCTTGGCCATTTTCCTACTCCAATCAGTTGCGGAACGGGAATTTGAAAGCACGCAACAAGGCGCGACCTTCATCATCTGTCCGAGCAGTGGTGGTCAGGGTAATGTCCAGACCGCGAAGGGCATCGATCTTGTCGTAGTCGATTTCCGGGAAAATGATCTGCTCTTTCACGCCCATGCTGTAGTTACCACGACCATCGAAGGACTTGGCATTCAGGCCGCGGAAGTCGCGTACCCGAGGCAGGGAGATCGACAGCAGACGATCCAGGAATTCGTACATACGCTCACGGCGCAGAGTAACTTTAACGCCGATCGGCCAGCCTTCGCGAACTTTAAAGCCTGCGATGGACTTGCGAGCGTAGGTCACAACACATTTCTGACCCGTGATCTTTTCCAAATCAGCTACAGCGTGCTCGATGATTTTCTTATCACCGATCGCTTCGCCCAAACCCATGTTCAGGGTGATTTTGGTAACGCGCGGAACTTCCATCACGTTCGAAAGCTTAAGTTCTTCCTTAAGTTTCGGAGCGATTTCCTTCCGGTAAATCTCTTTTAGTCGTGCCATGGTCTTATCTACCTAGCAGTGTTCAAGCATCAACCGCTTTTTGGGTCGACTTGAAGACACGAATTTTCTTGCCTTCTTCTACTTTGAAACCAACGCGGTCAGCCTTGTTGGTTTCGCCGTTGAAGATGGCGACGTTAGAAGCGTCCAGTGGAGCTTCTTTTTCGACGATACCGCCTTGCACGCCCGACATAGGGTTAGGCTTGGTATGACGCTTAACCAGGTTCAGACCGCCAATAACCAAACGGTTGTTAGCGAGAACCTTAAGCACCTTACCGCGCTTACCTTTGTCTTTGCCGGCGATCACGATGATCTCGTCGTCACGACGAATCTTTTGCATGTCGGATCTCCTTACAGCACTTCTGGGGCGAGCGAGACGATCTTCATGAACTTCTCAGTACGAAGTTCACGGGTCACTGGCCCAAAGATACGGGTGCCGATCGGCTCTTGCTTGTTGTTCAGAAGAACAGCAGCGTTGCCATCAAAGCGGATAATGGAGCCATCAGCACGACGTACGCCGTGACGAGTGCGGACTACAACAGCAGTCATCACTTGGCCTTTTTTCACTTTACCGCGAGGAATTGCTTCCTTGACGGTAACTTTGATGATGTCACCGATACCAGCGTAACGACGATGGGAGCCACCCAGCACCTTGATGCACATAACGCGGCGTGCGCCGCTGTTATCGGCCACATCGAGCATGGATTGAGTCTGAATCATATAATTTCTCCGACCCCTAGTCCTTAGACTTCCACAGCGCGTTCGAGAATATCAACCAATGCCCAAGACTTGGTCTTGGCCAGCGGACGAGTTTCACGAATAGTGACCTTGTCGCCGATGTGGCACTGATTGGTTTCGTCGTGCGCGTGCAGCTTAGTCGAACGCTTAACATATTTACCGTAGATCGGGTGCTTAACGCGACGCTCGATCAGTACGGTGATGGTCTTGTCCATCTTGTCGCTGACAACACGGCCAGTCAGCGTACGGACAGTTTTTTCGGCTTCAGCCATGATTACTTACCTGCCTGCTGTTTGAGCACAGTCTTCACGCGAGCGATGTCACGCTTAACTTGCGAGAGCAGATGCGACTGCCCCAACTGGCCAGTTGCTTTCTGCATGCGCAGATTGAACTGGTCGCGCAGCAAGCCGAGCAGTTGCTCGTTCAGCTGCTGTGCGGATTTTTCACGAAGTTCATTCGCTTTCATCACATCACCGTCCGTTTAACAAAGGAGGTGGCGAGCGGCAGCTTTGCAGCAGCCAGGGCGAAAGCCTCACGCGCCAGCTCTTCAGTAACACCCTCGATTTCATACAGGACTTTGCCTGGCTGAATCTGGGCAACCCAATATTCCACGTTACCCTTACCTTTACCCATCCGAACTTCGAGTGGCTTTTTGGTTACAGGCTTGTCCGGGAATACACGGATCCAGATCTTACCGCCACGCTTAACGTGACGGGTCAGTGCACGACGCGCTGATTCGATCTGACGAGCGGTGAGACGACCACGAGCAACAGACTTCAGCGCATACTCGCCGAAGCTGACTTTGCTACCGCGCAATGCCAAGCCACGGTTGTGGCCTGTCATCTGCTTGCGGAACTTCGTACGCTTAGGTTGTAACATTTGGCGTACCCCTTACTTAGCAGCTTTTTTACGAGGCGCTGGTGCTTGTGGCTTCAGTTCTTCTTGGCGACCACCAATTACTTCGCCTTTGAAGATCCAAACCTTTACACCGATCACACCGTAAGTGGTGTGAGCTTCGTAGTTGGCATAGTCGATGTCGGCACGCAGGGTGTGCAGTGGCACACGACCTTCGCGATACCATTCAGTACGTGCGATTTCAGCACCGCCGAGACGACCGCTCACTTGGATTTTGATGCCTTTGGCACCAATGCGCATAGCGTTCTGTACAGCGCGTTTCATCGCGCGACGGAACATTACACGACGCTCCAGCTGCTGAGCTACGCTCTGCGCAACCAGCATACCGTCGAGTTCCGGCTTGCGGATCTCTTCGATATTGATGTGCACAGGCACACCCATTTGCTTGGTCAGGTCCTGACGCAGCTTCTCAACATCTTCACCTTTCTTCCCGATAACGATACCAGGACGAGCAGTGTGGATGGTGATACGTGCAGTCTGAGCCGGACGATGGATATCGATACGGCTTACGGACGCGCTTTTTAGTTTGTCTTGGAGGTATTCACGCACCTTCAGATCAGCGAACAAATAGTCCGCATAAGTCCGGCCGTCTGCGTACCAGACGGAGGTGTGCTCCTTGACGATTCCCAGGCGAATGCCAATGGGATGTACTTTCTGACCCATCTCTTCGACTCCGTTACTTGTCAGCAACCTTGACAGTGATATGGCAAGACCGCTTGACGATGCGATCAGCGCGGCCTTTGGCACGCGGCATGATGCGCTTCAGCGAACGCCCTTCGTTGACGAAAACGGTAGCGACTTTAAGGTCGTCAACGTCTGCGCCTTCGTTATGCTCGGCGTTGGCTACGGCCGACTCCAGCACTTTCTTGATGATCTCGGCGGCTTTCTTGTTGCTGAAAGCCAACAGGTTGAGCGCTTCGCCCACCTTCTTCCCGCGGATCTGGTCGGCGACCAAGCGGGCTTTCTGGGCGGAGATTCGAGCGCCCGACAACTTAGCGGCTACTTCCATCGTTCCTTACCCCTTAACGCTTGGCTTTCTTGTCTGCCACGTGCCCACGATAAGTGCGGGTACCGGCAAACTCGCCTAGTTTATGGCCAACCATGTCTTCGTTCACAAGAACTGGGACATGAAGACGACCGTTATGCACAGCGATGGTCAGACCGACCATTTGTGGCAGGATCATAGAACGGCGCGACCAGGTTTTCACCGGTTTGCGATCGTTCTTTTCCGCCGCCACTTCGATCTTCTTCAGTAGGTGAAGATCAATAAAAGGACCTTTTTTCAGAGAACGTGGCACTGTCGTATCCCTCTATTTACTTGCGACGACGGACGATCATTTTGTCGGTACGCTTATTACCACGAGTCTTCGCGCCCTTAGTCGGGAAGCCCCATGGCGATACCGGATGACGACCACCAGAGGTACGACCTTCACCACCACCATGTGGGTGGTCAACCGGGTTCATGGCAACACCACGAACGGTTGGGCGAACGCCACGCCAGCGTTTGGCACCAGCTTTACCCAGGGAACGCAGGCTGTGCTCGGAGTTCGAGACTTCGCCAAGCGTTGCACGGCATTCAGCCAATACTTTACGCATTTCACCAGAGCGCAGACGCAGGGTCACATAGACACCATCACGAGCTACCAGCTGAGCCGAAGCACCAGCGGAACGTGCGATTTGCGCGCCTTTACCCGGCTTCAATTCGATGCCGTGTACGGTGCTACCAACTGGAATGTTGCGCAGTTGCAGAGCGTTGCCCGGCTTGATCGGTGCCAAAGCACCTGCGATCAGCTGGTCACCAGCACTCACGCCTTTAGGGGCGATGATGTAACGGCGCTCGCCGTCTGCGTACAACATAAGAGCAATGTGAGCAGTACGGTTTGGATCGTATTCGATACGCTCAACAGTGGCTGGAATGCCATCTTTGTCGTTGCGACGGAAGTCGACCAAACGATAATGCTGCTTATGACCACCACCGATGTGACGCGTGGTAATACGGCCATTGTTGTTACGACCACCAGTCTTCGATTTCTTCTCGAGCAGCGGTGCGTGAGGAGCGCCTTTATGCAGCTCCTGGTTGACCACCTTGACCACATGACGGCGGCCAGGGGAAGTCGGTTTGCATTTAACGATTGCCATGATGCACCCCTTCCTTACTCAGCACTGCTGCTGAAATCGAGATCTTGGCCTGGCTGAAGGGAGATTACTGCCTTCTTCCAGTCATTACGCTTGCCCACGCCGCGAGCGGTGCGCTTGCTTTTACCCAGAACATTCAGGGTAGTAACACGCTCAACTTTCACGCTGAACAGGCTTTCGACGGCCTTCTTGATTTCCAGCTTGGTTGCATCAGTAGCAACCTTGAAAACGAACTGGCCTTTCTTGTCTGCCAGAACCGTAGCCTTCTCGGAAACGTGCGGGCCAAGCAGAACTTTAAATACGCGTTCCTGGTTCATCCCAGCAGCTCCTCGAATTTCTTCACGGCCGACACGGTGATCAACACCTTGTCGTATGCGATCAGACTAACTGGATCGGAACCTTGCACGTCACGTACATCAACGTGTGGCAGGTTACGAGCAGCCAGGTACAGGTTCTGATCAACAACTTCGGACACGATCAGGACGTCTGTCAGACCCATGCCATTCAGTTTGTTCAGCAGATCTTTGGTCTTCGGTGCTTCAACTGCGAAGTCCTGAACCACGATCAGACGATCAGTACGAACCAGTTCAGCAAGGATGGAACGCATTGCTGCGCGATACATCTTCTTGTTGAGCTTCTGAGAGTGATCCTGTGGACGAGCTGCGAAAGTGGTACCGCCGCCACGCCAGATTGGGCTACGGATAGTACCGGCACGAGCACGGCCAGTACCTTTCTGACGCCATGGGCGCTTACCGCCACCACGAACGTCGGAACGGGTCTTTTGCTGCTTGCTACCTTGACGGCCGCCGGCCATGTAGGCCACGACTGCTTGGTGAACCAGCGTCTCGTTGAACTCGCCGCCAAATGTCAGTTCGGAAACTTCGATCGCTTGAGCGTCATTTACGTTTAATTGCATGTCAGCTTCCCCTTAACCGCGAGCCTTGGCCGCCGGACGTACAACCAGGTTGCCGCCAGTAGCGCCAGGAACAGCACCTTTGACCAACAACAGATTGCGTTCAGCGTCGACGCGCACTACTTCGAGGGACTGCACGGTCACGCGCTCAGCGCCCATATGACCGGACATTTTTTTGCCCTTGAATACACGACCAGGAGTCTGGCACTGGCCAATAGAGCCCGGGACGCGGTGGGAAACGGAGTTACCGTGAGTGTTATCTTGGCCACGGAAATTCCAACGCTTGATCGTACCCTGGAAGCCTTTACCTTTGGACTGACCGGTCACATCGACCATCTGACCTGCGGTGAAGATTTCAGCGTTGATCAGATCGCCTGCCTGGTACTCGCCTTCTTCAAGGCGGAATTCCATTACGGTACGACCAGCTGCAACGTTTGCTTTAGCGAAGTGACCCGCTTGAGCAGCAGTTACACGCGAAGCGCGACGCTCGCCGACAGTGACTTGCACTGCACGATAGCCATCGGTTTCTTCAGTTTTGAACTGGGTGACGCGATTCGGTTCGATCTCAATGACCGTGACCGGAATGGAGACACCTTCTTCGGTGAAAATACGGGTCATACCGCATTTACGACCGACTACACCAATAGTCATGTTGTAAACCTCATGAGTGTACGGGGCTTTCACCCGCTATGGCCGCCCATTTCAGAGCGTTACACGACTAAGACCCAAGTCTTAGCCGAGGCTGATCTGCACTTCCACACCGGCCGCAAGATCAAGCTTCATAAGTGCATCAACGGTTTTATCCGTTGGCTGGACGATGTCCAGTACGCGCTTATGAGTACGGATCTCGTACTGGTCACGCGCGTCTTTGTTGACGTGCGGGGAGACCAGAACGGTGAACCGCTCTTTACGGGTAGGCAGTGGAATTGGACCACGCACTTGAGCACCAGTACGTTTCGCGGTTTCCACGATTTCCTGGGTTGATTGGTCGATCAGGCGATGGTCAAAAGCCTTCAACCTGATACGGATTTGCTGATTTTGCATTGGATTTCAGACTCCAGATTGCTATTCCCACCGAGCGCAATACGCCCGTTAAAAGGAGGCGCAATTCTATAGACGACCCCAGTAGGTGTCAACTCAATAAAAAAAGCCCCCGCTGAGCGGGGGCTTTTTCAGGCAATCATCACTTACGCGATGATTTTGGCTACAACGCCAGCGCCAACGGTACGACCGCCTTCACGAATTGCGAAACGCAGACCGTCTTCCATTGCGATGGTTTTGATCAGGGTGACAACCATTTTGATGTTGTCGCCTGGCATTACCATTTCAACGCCTTCCGGCAGTTCGCAGTTACCGGTCACGTCAGTGGTCCGGAAGTAGAACTGTGGACGGTAGCCTTTGAAGAACGGAGTGTGACGACCGCCTTCTTCTTTGCTCAACACATACACTTCAGCTTCGAAGGTAGTGTGCGGCTTAACCGAACCCGGCTTAACCAGAACCTGGCCACGCTCTACGTCGTCACGCTTGGTGCCGCGCAGCAGCACGCCGCAGTTCTCGCCTGCACGACCTTCGTCAAGCAGCTTACGGAACATTTCAACGCCGGTGCAGGTGGTAACAGTAGTGTCACGCAGACCAACGATTTCCAGCGGATCTTGAACGCGAACGATACCGCGCTCGATACGACCGGTTACAACAGTACCGCGACCCGAAATCGAGAATACGTCTTCGATTGGCATCAGGAACGGCTTGTCGATAACACGAACTGGATCCGGAATGTAAGTATCCAGAGTTTCAACCAGTTTACGAACGGCAGTGGTGCCCATTTCGTTGTCGTCTTTGCCTTCCAGCGCCATACGAGCAGAACCGATGATGATCGGAGTGTCGTCGCCCGGGAAGTCGTAAGTGCTCAGCAGATCGCGCACTTCCATCTCAACCAGTTCCAGCAGCTCAGCGTCGTCTACCAGGTCAGCCTTGTTCAGGAAGACCACGATGTACGGAACGCCAACCTGACGGGACAGCAGGATGTGCTCACGAGTTTGTGGCATCGGACCATCAGCGGCCGAACAAACCAGGATCGCGCCGTCCATCTGGGCAGCACCGGTGATCATGTTCTTCACATAGTCAGCGTGACCTGGGCAGTCAACGTGAGCGTAGTGACGGATCAGCGAGTTGTATTCAACGTGCGCAGTGTTGATGGTGATACCACGAGCTTTTTCTTCTGGCGCGCTGTCGATTTTATCGAAATCAACGATGGCCGAACCGAAAATCTCGGAGCAAACACGAGTCAGAGCTGCGGTCAACGTGGTTTTACCATGGTCAACGTGACCGATAGTGCCAACGTTGACGTGCGGTAGGGAACGATCAAATTTTTCTTTAGCCACGACAATTAACTCCTTGCCTAAAGGACTGAACTAAATCAGCCTTGTTTTTTAGTAACAGCTTCGACGATGTGCGACGGAGCTGTATCGTATTTTTTGAATTCCATAGAGTAGCTTGCGCGACCCTGAGACATGGAACGAACGTCGGTCGCATAACCGAACATTTCACCCAACGGAACTTCAGCACGAATTACTTTGCCGGAGACCGTATCTTCCATACCCTGGATCATGCCGCGACGACGATTCAAGTCGCCCATCACGTCACCCATATAGTCTTCAGGTGTAACAACCTCTACCGCCATGATCGGTTCAAGCAACTCACCACCGCCTTTGGAGGCCAGTTGCTTGGTAGCCATGGAAGCAGCCACCTTAAACGCCATCTCGTTGGAGTCGACGTCGTGGTAAGAACCATCAAACACGGTAGCCTTCAGGCCGATCAGCGGATAGCCGGCAACAACACCGTTCTTCATCTGCTCTTCGATACCCTTCTGGATAGCCGGGATGTATTCCTTAGGAACCACACCACCTACCACTTCGTTCACGAATTGCAGACCTTCCTGACCTTCGTCAGCAGGAGCAAAACGGATCCAGCAGTGACCAAACTGGCCACGACCGCCGGACTGACGAACGAACTTGCCTTCGATCTCACAGCTCTTCGTGATGCGCTCACGATACGAAACCTGAGGCTTACCGATGTTGGCTTCGACGTTGAACTCACGGCGCATCCGGTCAACCAGGATGTCCAAGTGCAGCTCGCCCATGCCAGAAATGATCGTTTGACCAGTTTCTTCATCAGTTTTTACGCGGAAAGATGGATCTTCCTGAGCAAGTTTGCCCAGAGCGACACCCATTTTTTCCTGGTCATCTTTGGTCTTGGGCTCAACGGCAACCGAAATAACCGGCTCCGGGAAGTCCATACGAACCAGGATGATTGGCTTGTCAGCGTTGCACAAGGTTTCACCAGTGGTGACGTCCTTCATGCCGATCAAGGCCGCGATGTCACCAGCGCGCACTTCCTTGATTTCTTCACGGGCGTTTGCGTGCATTTGCACCATACGACCCACGCGCTCTTTCTTGCCTTTAACCGAGTTGATTACGCCGTCGCCGGAGTTCAACACGCCCGAGTAAACTCGAACGAAGGTCAAGGTACCCACGAATGGGTCGGTAGCGATCTTGAACGCCAGAGCCGAGAACGGCTCGCTGTCGTCTGCATGACGCTCCAGCTCGATAGACTCGTCATCCGGGTCAGTACCCTTGATGGCTGGAATATCGGTTGGTGCTGGCAGGAAGTCGATAACGGCGTCGAGAACCAGGGGAACACCCTTGTTCTTGAAGGAAGAACCGCAAACAGCCAAGACGATCTCACCAGCGATAGTACGCTGACGCAGAGCAGCCTTGATTTCTTCGATGGTGAATTCTTCACCTTCGAGGTACTTGTTCATCAGCTCTTCATTGGCTTCGGCCGCAGCCTGAACCATGTTGTCGCGCCATTCGTCAGCAAGATCTTTCAGCTCAGCTGGAATCTCTTTGCGAACTGGAACCATACCTTTGTCAGCATCGTTCCAGTACACAGCTTCCATGTTGATCAGATCGATCTGACCCTGGAAGTTGTCTTCGGAACCGATGGCCAACTGGATTGGAACCGGAGTGTGACCAAGACGCTTCTTGATCTGCTCAATCACGCGCAGGAAGTTCGCACCGGCACGGTCCATCTTGTTTACATAAACAAGACGCGGAACGCCGTACTTGTTGGCTTGACGCCATACGGTTTCCGACTGAGGTTCAACACCCGAAGTACCGCAGAACACAACAACCGCGCCATCGAGTACACGCAGGGAACGTTCAACTTCAATAGTGAAGTCAACGTGGCCCGGGGTATCGATTACGTTGAAGCGATGCTCGTCTTTGTACTGCTTGGCAGAACCTTTCCAGAAGGCGGTAATAGCAGCAGAAGTAATGGTAATACCACGCTCCTGCTCCTGAACCATCCAGTCTGTGGTCGCGGCGCCATCATGCACCTCGCCCATCTTGTGACTTTTGCCAGTGTAAAAAAGGACGCGCTCGGTGGTGGTGGTTTTACCAGCATCCACGTGAGCAACGATACCAATGTTACGGTAGCGGTTAATCGGTGTAGTACGAGCCATAAAGCCCTCGCAAAATGAGTAGCGCTGAAATTAGAAGCGGTAGTGCGAGAAAGCTTTGTTAGCTTCAGCCATACGGTGCACGTCTTCACGCTTCTTAACTGCTGCGCCCTTGCCTTCAGCAGCATCCAACAGTTCGCCAGCCAAGCGCAGAGCCATAGACTTCTCGCCGCGCTTGCGGGCGAAGTCTACCAACCAGCGCATTGCCAGGGCGTTACGACGGGACGGGCGAACTTCGACCGGAACCTGGTAAGTAGCACCGCCTACACGGCGCGACTTCACTTCGACCAGCGGAGCGATGGCGTCGAGAGCTTTCTCGAAGATTTCCAGGGGATCGCTGTTCTTGCGTTCTTTAACCTTTTCCAGCGCGCCATAAACGATACGCTCGGCAACGGCTTTTTTGCCGCTTTCCATCACGTGGTTCATGAACTTGGCCAGGATTTGGCTTCCGTATTTTGGATCGTCAAGCACATCGCGCTTGGCTGCTACGCGTCTTCTTGGCATGGATAAGCCCTCAAACGGTCTTCAGGTTAGCTCGGAACCATTACACCCAGAGGATGCACGTCCGACCTTACTCTTATCGACTCAGAAAAAAAGAAATCTGCATTATTTACAAGCGACCGAAAACTACTTCGGCTTCTTGGTACCGTACTTCGAACGACCCTGGTTACGACCTTTAACACCGGAAGTATCCAAAGAACCGCGAACGGTGTGATAACGAACACCTGGCAAGTCTTTTACACGACCGCCACGAATCAGTACCACGCTGTGTTCTTGCAGGTTGTGACCTTCACCACCGATGTACGAGGAAACCTCGAAACCGTTGGTCAGGCGCACACGGCATACTTTACGCAGTGCCGAGTTAGGTTTTTTCGGCGTAGTTGTATACACACGGGTGCATACGCCACGACGTTGCGGGCAGTTTTGCAGCGCAGGCACGTCGGATTTCTCGACGATACGCTTACGCGGCTGACGTACCAGCTGGTTGATAGTTGCCATCTACTAGCTCCACTGTTGTCTTGCGACGCTATTGTCTTGCAAGAAAAGCAAAATGGCAGGAACGAATTCCCGCCAAATTTAGGGGTACAAGAGTCTAAAGAGGATCTTGTCCCCAGTCAAGGCAAGGCCCCGACCTTCCCACTCATCTAACCAAGACAAAATGTCTCGATTCGATGAACGGAACGGCCGGGGCCCACCCTTCAATTAGCTCAGAACTCAGTTACCGCTCGAGTTCAGTGCTTCGGTCAGTGCAGCTTCCACTTCACTGGCGCTTACGCGCAACGGTTTGTCAGCCTCACGACGACGCTTGCGCTCGCTGTGGTATGCCAGACCGGTACCAGCCGGGATCAAACGACCCACGACCACGTTTTCTTTCAGGCCACGCAGGTAATCGCGCTTGCCGGTAACCGCTGCTTCGGTCAGTACGCGGGTAGTCTCTTGGAAAGAGGCCGCGGAGATAAACGACTCAGTCGACAACGACGCCTTGGTGATACCCAACAGAACGCGAGTGAACTTGGACACGAATTTATCTTCGTTGCCCAGGCGCTCGTTCTCGACCAGTACATGCGTCAACTCCATCTGGTCGCCCTTGATGAAGGTGGAATCGCCAGACTCGGCAATCTCAACTTTACGCAGCATCTGACGAAGAATCGTCTCGATGTGCTTATCGTTGATTTTTACGCCTTGCAGACGGTAAACGTCTTGAATTTCGTTAACGATGTACTTGGCCAACGCACTCACACCCAGCAAACGCAGGATGTCGTGTGGATCGCTCGGACCGTCGGAGATAACTTCGCCGCGGTTCACTTGTTCGCCTTCGAAGACGTTCAGGTGACGCCACTTTGGAATCAGCTCTTCGTACGGATCAGTACCGTCGTTCGGAGTAATGACCAGACGGCGCTTGCCTTTGGTCTCTTTACCGAACGCGATGGTGCCGCTGACTTCAGCCAGAATCGAGGCTTCTTTCGGACGACGCGCTTCGAACAAGTCAGCAACCCGTGGCAGACCACCGGTGATGTCTCGAGTTTTCGAAGTTTCTTGCGGAATACGAGCGATAACGTCACCGATCGCGATTTCCGCACCATCCGCTACACCGACCAGGGCGTTCGCCGGCAGGAAGTACTGAGCCGGTACGTCGGTACCTGGCAACAGCAGGTCCTTGCCATCAACACCAACCATCTTGACGGCTGGACGAATGTCCTTGCCGGCAGCTGGACGGTCTTTGGCATCAAGCACTTCAATGTTGGTCATACCGGTCAATTCGTCAGTCTGACGCTTGATCGTGATGCCTTCTTCCATGCCCACGTAGGTCACGGTACCTTTCATTTCGGTAACGATTGGGTGAGTGTGCGGATCCCACTTGGCGACGATAGAGCCAGCGTCGACCTTGTCACCTTCTTTGACCGAAATCACGGCACCGTACGGCAGCTTGTAGCGCTCGCGCTCACGACCGTAGTCATCAGCGATGGCCAGCTCACCGGAACGGGATACTGCTACCAGGCAACCATCTACCCGCTCAACGTGCTTCAGGTTGTGCAGACGGACAGTACCGCCATTCTTCACCTGAACGCTGTCAGCAGCAGAGGTCCGGCTAGCCGCACCACCAATGTGGAACGTACGCATGGTCAGCTGTGTACCCGGCTCACCGATCGACTGGGCAGCGATTACGCCGACAGCTTCACCGATGTTCACCTGGTGACCACGGGCCAGATCGCGACCGTAGCACTTGGCACAGATACCGAAGCGGGTTTCGCAGCTGATTGGCGAGCGTACGATTACTTCGTCAATGCTGTTCAGCTCGATGAATTCAACCCACTTCTCGTCGACCAGGGTGCCAGCAGGAACGATGATTTCATCGGTACCCGGCTTGAATACGTCACGGGCGATTACTCGACCCAGTACGCGCTCACCCAACGGCTCAACAACGTCACCGCCTTCAATGTGCGGAGTCATCAGCAGACCGTGTTCGGTCCCGCAGTCGACTTCAGTCACAACCAGATCCTGCGCAACGTCTACCAGACGACGCGTCAAGTAACCGGAGTTAGCAGTTTTCAAGGCGGTATCCGCCAGACCCTTACGAGCACCGTGAGTAGAGATGAAGTACTGAAGTACGCTCAAACCTTCACGGAAGTTCGCAGTAATCGGCGTTTCAATGATGGAGCCATCCGGCTTGGCCATCAGACCACGCATACCGGCCAGCTGACGGATCTGCGCTGCAGAACCCCGTGCGCCGGAGTCGGCCATCATGTACATCGAGTTGAACGACTCTTGCTCAACCTCAACGCCGTGACGGTCAATAACCTTCTCTTTCGAGAGGTTCGACATCATTGCCTTGGAGACTTCGTCGTTAGCTTTCGACCAAAGGTCGATTACTTTGTTGTACTTCTCGCCCTGTGTTACCAGGCCCGAGGCGTACTGACTTTCGATCTCTTTCACTTCATCGGTTGCAGCCGCGATGATGCGGGCTTTTTCATCAGGGATAACGAAGTCGTTAACACCGATGGAAACGCCGGAAATGGTCGAGTAAGCAAAACCGGTGTACATCAACTGGTCAGCGAAAATCACGGTCTCTTTCAAACCAACCACGCGGTAGCACTGGTTGATCAGTTTGGAGATCGCCTTTTTCTTCATCGGCAGGTTGACGACATCGTACGACAGACCTTTAGGCACAACCTGGAACAACAGCGCACGGCCGACAGTAGTGTCGACGATACGGGTGCCGCTCACGCTGCCACCATCACGGTCATTGACGGTTTCGTTGATCCGCACTTTAACCTTGGCATGCAGTGCGGCTTCGCCGGCACGGAATACACGGTCAACTTCTTGCAGATCCGCGAATACACGACCTTCGCCCTTGGCGTTGATCGCTTCACGAGTCATGTAGTACAGACCCAATACAACGTCCTGCGACGGAACGATGATTGGCTCACCGTTGGCTGGCGACAGAATGTTGTTGGTCGACATCATCAACGCACGCGCTTCCAGCTGGGCTTCCAGTGTCAGCGGTACGTGCACGGCCATTTGGTCGCCGTCGAAGTCGGCGTTGTACGCAGCACAGACCAACGGGTGCAGCTGGATAGCCTTACCTTCGATCAGTACCGGTTCAAACGCCTGGATACCCAGACGGTGAAGGGTCGGTGCACGGTTGAGGAGAACCGGGTGTTCGCGAATGACTTCTGCGAGAACGTCCCAAACCTCTGGCAATTCGCGCTCAACCATTTTCTTGGCTGCTTTGATGGTGGTCGCGAGACCGCGCATTTCAAGCTTGCCGAAGATGAACGGCTTGAACAGCTCGAGAGCCATTTTTTTCGGCAGACCGCACTGGTGCAGACGCAGGGTTGGACCTACGGTAATTACCGAACGACCCGAGTAGTCAACACGCTTACCGAGCAAGTTCTGACGGAAACGACCCTGCTTACCCTTGATCATGTCAGCCAGGGATTTCAGAGGACGCTTGTTGGAACCAGTGATAGCGCGACCACGACGGCCGTTGTCGAGCAATGCGTCGACCGCTTCTTGCAACATACGCTTTTCGTTACGCACGATGATGTCCGGAGCGGACAGATCAAGCAGGCGCTTCAAGCGGTTGTTACGGTTGATCACTCGACGATACAGATCGTTGAGGTCGGAAGTCGCGAAACGACCACCATCCAGCGGAACCAAAGGACGCAGATCTGGCGGCAGAACCGGCAGAACGGTCAGCACCATCCACTCAGGAAGGTTGCCGGAGCCCAGGAAGGCTTCCATCAACTTCAGGCGCTTGGACAGTTTCTTGATTTTGGTTTCGGAGTTGGTTTGCGGAATTTCTTCGCGCAGACGGCCAATCTCGTGTTCCAGATCGATAGCGTGCAGCAGTTCACGGACAGCTTCAGCACCCATACGGGCATCAAAGTCGTCGCCGAACTCTTCTAGCGCTTCGAAGTACTGCTCATCGTTCAGCAGCTGACCTTTCTCAAGAGTGGTCATGCCCGGATCGATAACGACATAGCTCTCGAAGTAGAGAACGCGTTCGATATCACGCAGGGTCATGTCCATCAGCAAACCGATACGGGACGGCAGCGATTTCAGGAACCAGATGTGAGCAACCGGCGATGCCAGTTCGATGTGAGCCATGCGCTCGCGACGGACCTTGGCCAGTGCGACTTCAACGCCACACTTCTCGCAGATCACACCGCGGTGCTTCAAGCGCTTGTACTTACCGCACAGGCACTCGTAATCCTTAACCGGGCCAAAGATTTTGGCGCAGAACAGGCCGTCACGCTCAGGCTTGAACGTACGGTAGTTGATGGTTTCCGGTTTTTTAACTTCACCGAACGACCACGAACGGATCATCTCAGGCGATGCCAATCCAATACGGATGGCGTCGAACTCTTCGACTTGACCCTGGTTTTTCAGCAAATTCAGTAGGTCTTTCAAGGCCTTTCCTCCTGGCGGAGCAGAGAGCGGGCAATACCGCCCCGCTCTCGATTCACGTCACGTGTTATTCGGTTTCCAGATCGATATCGATGCCGAGGGAACGAATTTCTTTGATCAACACGTTAAAGGACTCGGGCATGCCCGGCTCCATACGGTGATCGCCGTCCACGATGTTTTTGTACATCTTGGTACGACCGTTCACATCATCCGACTTCACTGTGAGCATTTCTTGCAGAGTGTATGCCGCGCCGTATGCTTCCAGCGCCCAAACCTCCATCTCCCCGAAACGCTGACCACCGAACTGTGCCTTACCACCCAGCGGCTGCTGGGTAACCAAGCTGTAAGAACCGGTAGAACGAGCGTGCATCTTGTCGTCTACCAAGTGGTTCAGCTTCAGCATGTACATGTAGCCAACAGTAACCGGACGTTCAAACTGGTTGCCGGTACGGCCGTCAGTCAGCGTCATCTGGCCGCTGTCCGGCAGATCTGCCAGGCGCAACATTGCCTTGATTTCGCTTTCCTTGGCACCGTCGAACACCGGGGTAGCCATCGGCACACCGCCACGAAGGTTCTTCGCCAGATCCAGGATTTCCTGGTCGGAGAAGTCATCCAGGCTTTCTTGACGACCGCCAATCTCGTTGTAGATCTCATGCAGGAACTTGCGCAGGTCAGCAACCTTGCGCTGCTCTTCAATCATGAGGTTGATCTTCTCGCCCAAACCTTTGGCTGCGAGGCCCAGGTGAGTTTCGAGAATCTGACCAACGTTCATACGCGAAGGTACGCCCAACGGGTTGAGGACCACATCGACCGGGGTGCCATTGGCATCGTACGGCATGTCTTCAACCGGCATGATCACGGAGACCACACCTTTGTTACCGTGACGACCAGCCATCTTGTCACCCGGCTGGATGCGACGACGGATTGCCAGGTAAACCTTGACGATTTTCAGCACGCCCGGAGCCAGGTCATCGCCCTGCTGCAGTTTGCGCTTCTTGTCTTCGAACTTGTCGTCCAGCAGACGACGGCGATCGATGATGTAAGCCTGGGCTTTTTCAAGCTGCTCGTTCAGAGCATCTTCAGCCATGCGCAGTTTGAACCACTGACCATGCTCAAGACCGTCCAGGATTTCATTGGTGATTTCCTGACCTTTCTTCAGACCGGCTCCACCTTCGGCTATACGGCCAACCAGTGCAGAGCGCAGACGTTCAAAAGTGGCGCCTTCAACGATACGGAACTCTTCGTTCAGATCCTTGCGGATCTCGTCCAGCTGAGTCTTCTCGATCGACAGGGCACGAGCATCACGCTCAACGCCATCGCGGGTGAAGACCTGCACGTCGATGACAGTACCTTTGGTACCGGTAGGTACGCGCAGGGAGGTGTCTTTAACGTCGCTGGCTTTTTCACCGAAGATTGCACGCAACAGCTTCTCTTCCGGAGTCAGCTGGGTCTCGCCTTTCGGAGTGACCTTACCTACCAGAATGTCGCCCGCGCCAACTTCAGCACCAACGTAAACGATACCGGCTTCGTCCAGTTTGTTCAGTGCAGCTTCACCCACGTTAGGGATGTCTGCAGTGATCTCTTCAGGCCCAAGCTTGGTGTCACGTGCCACACAGGTCAGTTCCTGGATGTGGATCGTGGTAAAGCGATCTTCTTGAACAACCCGTTCCGACAAGCAGATGGAGTCTTCGAAGTTGTAACCGTTCCAGGCCATGAACGCGATGCGCATGTTCTGACCCAAAGCCAGCTCACCCATATCGGTGGACGGACCATCGGCCATGATGTCGCTGCGCTGCACGCGATCACCCTTGCGAACCAGCGGACGCTGGTTAATGCAGGTGTTCTGGTTGGAGCGGGTGTATTTGGTCAGGTTGTAGATGTCGACACCGGCTTCGCCAGTTTCTACTTCGTCATCAGCAACACGTACCACGATACGGCTTGCATCAACGGAGTCGATCACGCCACCACGACGAGCCACGACGCAAACGCCGGAGTCACGGGCTACGTTACGCTCCATGCCGGTACCAACCAGCGGCTTGTCAGCGCGCAGGGTAGGTACAGCTTGACGCTGCATGTTCGAACCCATCAACGCACGGTTGGCGTCATCATGCTCGAGGAACGGAATCAACGACGCTGCAACCGACACAACCTGCTTCGGCGAAACGTCCATCAGGGTGACGTCTTCCGGCGCCTTGACGGTGAATTCGTTCAAGTGACGAACAGCTACCAGTTCGTCGATCAGGACTTTCTTGTCGTTCATCGTGGCCGAGGCCTGAGCGATCACGTGATCGGCTTCTTCGATGGCGGACAGGAACACGATCTCGTCGGTGACCAAAGCGTCTTTCACCACGCGATACGGGCTCTCAAGGAAGCCGTACTGGTTGGTGCGCGCATAGGCGGCCAGGGAGTTGATCAGACCGATGTTTGGACCTTCCGGCGTTTCAATCGGGCATACACGACCGTAGTGAGTCGGGTGTACGTCACGAACTTCAAAGCCTGCACGCTCACGCGTCAGACCGCCCGGGCCCAGTGCAGAAACACGGCGCTTGTGGGTGATCTCGGACAGAGGGTTGTTCTGGTCCATGAACTGCGAGAGCTGGCTGGAACCGAAGAACTCCTTCACCGCCGCAGCCACTGGCTTGGCGTTGATCAGGTCTTGCGGCATCAGGCCTTCGCTTTCAGCCATCGACAGACGCTCTTTGACCGCACGCTCAACACGTACCAGGCCAACGCGGAACTGGTTTTCAGCCATTTCGCCAACACAGCGAACACGACGGTTACCCAGGTGGTCGATGTCATCGACGATGCCTTTACCGTTACGGATGTCGACCAGAGTCTTCAGTACCGCGACGATGTCTTCTTTGCACAACACGCCCGAACCTTCGATCTCGGTACGACCGATACGACGGTTGAACTTCATCCGGCCGACCGCAGACAGGTCATAGCGCTCAGGGCTGAAGAACAGGTTGTTGAACAGAGTCTCGGCAGCGTCTTTGGTTGGCGGCTCGCCTGGACGCATCATGCGATAGATCTCGACCAGCGCTTCCAATTGGTTGCTGGTGGAGTCGATCTTCAGAGTGTCGGAGACGAACGGACCGCAGTCGATATCGTTGGTGTACAACGTTTCGATACGGACAACCTGGCTCTTGGCGATTTTCGCCAGAATCTCGGTGGTCAGCTCGGTGTTGCACTCAGCAATGATTTCGCCGGTAGCCGGATGCACGATAGCCTTGGCCGTTGTGCGACCCAGGACATAGTCCAGAGGCATAACGAGCTCTTTGATACCGGCTTTTTCCAGCTGGTTGATATGACGAGCAGTGATACGACGACCCTGCTCAACAATCACCTTGCCTTTGTCATCGGTAATATCGATGGCCGCGATCTCACCGCGCAGGCGATGAGGTACCAGTTCCAGGCTAATACTTTCGCCCTGAACGTGGAATACGTTGGTGGTGTAGAACGCGTCCAGCACCTGCTCAGTCGTATAACCCAGCGCGCGCAGCAATACCGATGCAGGCAGCTTGCGACGACGGTCAATACGTACGAACACGCAGTCTTTCGGATCGAACTCAAAGTCCAACCACGAACCACGGTAAGGAATGATACGCGCGGAATAAAGCAGTTTACCGGAGCTATGCGTTTTGCCACGGTCGTGGTCAAAGAACACGCCCGGGGAACGGTGCAACTGGGAAACAATTACACGCTCGGTGCCATTGATTACAAAGGTACCGTTCTCAGTCATCAGGGGGATTTCACCCATGTAGACTTCTTGCTCTTTGATGTCCTTGATCGCTTTGTTCGACGATTCTTTGTCGAAAATGATCAAACGAACTTTTACCCGCAAAGGTACGGCGTAAGTTACACCGCGCAACACGCATTCTTTAACATCAAATGCCGGCTCGCCCAAGCGATAACCGACGTACTCCAGCGCAGCATTGCCGGAGTAGCTGATGATCGGGAAAACGGATTTGAAGGCCGCATGCAGGCCCACGTCGCGGAACTGATCTTTAGTCGCTCCCGCCTGCAAGAATTCACGATACGAATCCAGCTGGATTGCCAAGAGATACGGCACATCCATGACGTCCGGCAACTTGCTAAAGTCCTTGCGGATACGTTTTTTCTCAGTATATGAGTAAGCCATCAGCGTTCCCCAGCTTGGTCACCTGCTTGTTTGGCCTCTCCCGACGGGAGCAGCCAGAAAATCGTGCAAACCCCTTGGTTTGCTCCACCGCACAGGGTGGTTACAGCACGTTAAAGACGCCGACCCAGTCGGCAGCCAATAACGGAAAAAGGCCGGTGGCAAGAGCCACCAGCCATCAGCCTTCTGCTTAACGCTTGGGCTGGAGACGCAAGGTCGAGGCTTACTTCAGCTCGACTTTAGCGCCTGCTTCTTCCAAGGTAGCCTTGGCTTTGTCAGCTGCGTCTTTCGCAACAGCTTCCAGAACAACGCTAGGAGCGCTGTCTACTACTGCCTTGGCTTCTTTCAAGCCCAGACCAGTCAGCTCGCGAACAGCCTTGATCACGTTAACTTTCTTCTCGCCAGCTTCCAGCAGCATGACGTTGAATTCAGTTTGCTCTTCAACAACAGCAGCGGCAGCAGCAGGACCAGCAGAAGCAGCAGCAGCGGAAACGCCGAATGCTTCTTCCATTGCCTTGATCAGCTCAACGATTTCCAGAACGGATTTCGAACCGATTGCGTCGATGATTTCTTGAGTAGTCAGAGACATGACTATAAATTCCTGTATTGGGGTGACAGCCTAGGCGGCTATCGAAATAAACAATAAACGCTGAAAGGAGTAGCTCAGCCTTAGGCTGCAGCAGCTTCTTTCTGGTCGCGAAGTGCCGCCAGAGTACGAGCCAACTTGCTGGTAGCGCCTTGAATCACGCTCATCAGCTGAGAAATTGCTTCGTCACGGGTCGGCAGACTTGCCAGTACGTCGATCTGATTAGCTGCGAGGAACTTGCCCTCGAACGCAGCTGCCTTGATCTCGAACTTATCCTGACCTTTAGCGAACTCTTTGAACAAACGGGCAGCAGCACCTGGATGTTCGTTGGAGAAAGCGATCAAGGTCGGGCCGGTGAACACGTCGTTGAGAACACTGTATTCAGTGTCAGCAACAGCGCGCTTGAGCAGAGTGTTACGTACAACACGTACGTAAACGCCAGCTTCACGAGCCTCTTTACGGAGTCCGGTCATAGCGCCTACTGTCACACCGCGGGCATCAGCCACAACAGCAGACAGGGCAACTTTGGCAGCCTCGTTGACTTCAGCGACGATGGCCTTCTTGTCTTCGAGTTTAATTGCCACGGGTTTAACTCCTGCTTGTTACCGTTTCATCTGACCTGAGTCGGATGTCGTTTTGGTGTCTGATTCGGTAAGGAACCGGGAGCACCATCTGCGTAGGCTTGAGGTTTAAGACTTTCGCCGCCTACGGTCTTGGATAGCCCCCGCCAGGCAGGGACCCCAATCTTTCATTGGCACGGCAAGCCGTGCCAATTTGTTTTACGCGTCCAGAGAACCCTGGTCGATGACCAGGCCCGGGCCCATAGTGGTGCTCAGGGTAACGCGCTTAACGTAAATACCTTTCGAGGAAGCTGGCTTGATACGCTTCAGATCAGCGATCAGTGCTTCAACGTTTTCCTTCAGCTTGACGGCATCAAAGCCGATCTTGCCAACGGAGGTGTGGATGATACCGTTTTTGTCAGTGCGATAACGAACCTGACCAGCTTTTGCGTTCTTAACCGCAGTAGCTACGTCTGGAGTTACAGTACCAACCTTAGGGTTAGGCATCAGACCACGTGGACCAAGGATCTGACCCAACTGACCTACAACACGCATTGCGTCCGGGGATGCAATAACTACGTCATAGTTCAGGTCGCCGCCTTTCATTTCGGCAGCCAGGTCGTCCATACCAACGCGATCAGCACCGGCAGCCAAAGCAGCTTCAGCAGCTGGACCCTGGGTGAACACAGCTACACGTACAGTCTTGCCAGTGCCGTGTGGCAGCACAGTAGCGCTACGAACAACCTGGTCAGATTTACGTGGGTCTACGCCCAGGTTAACAGCGATGTCAAAAGACTCGCTGAACTTGACGGTGGACAACTCAGCCAGCAAAGCAGCAGCGTCTACAAAGTTGTAAGACTTGCCAGCTTCAATTTTACCGGCAATTGCCTTTTGACGCTTAGTCAGCTTAGCCATTACACACCCTCCACGTTAAGGCCCATGCTACGAGCAGAACCGGCGATGGTACGCACGGCTGCTTCCATATCAGCTGCAGTCAGATCCGCGTTTTTGGTTTTCGCGATTTCTTCCAGCTGAGCACGGGTAACAGTGCCAACCTTAACGGTGTTTGGACGAGCGGAACCGCTAGTCAAACCGGCAGCCTTCTTCAGCAGAACCGAAGCAGGAGTCGATTTGGTTTCGAATGTGAAGCTACGGTCGCTGTAAACAGTGATGATCACTGGAGTCGGCAGACCTGGTTCAATACCTTGAGTACGGGCGTTGAAAGCCTTGCAGAATTCCATGATGTTCACACCGTGTTGACCCAATGCTGGGCCGACAGGTGGGCTTGGGTTGGCCTGAGCGGCCTTCACTTGCAGCTTGATGTAAGCGGTAATCTTCTTGGCCATGAGGCACTCCAATTACGGGTTCAGACGCCTAGAAAGGCTCCCCGGTTACTTGCGCGTTTATCCCAGTGACGACAAAACCCCACAGCCGAAGCCATGGGGTTGGGATTCGTGTCCAGTTAGACCTTTTCGACCTGGCTGAACTCTAGCTCTACCGGAGTAGAGCGACCGAAAATGAGCACTGCCACTTGGATGCGACTCTTTTCGTAGTTAACTTCTTCAACAGTGCCATTGAAATCAGCAAACGGGCCATCGGTGACGCGAACAACTTCACCTGGCTCGAACAGTGTTTTCGGCTTGGGCTTGTCGCTACCATCAGCAACGCGACGCAGAATTGCTTCTGCCTCTTTATCAGTGATCGGCGCTGGTTTATCAGCGGTACCACCAATGAAGCCCATTACGCGAGGGGTATCCTTGACCAAGTGCCAAGTCCCTTCGCTCATGTCCATTTGAACCAGCACGTATCCAGGGAAGAACTTGCGCTCGCTTTTGCGTTTCTGGCCATTACGCATTTCAACCACTTCTTCAGTGGGAACCAGAATTTCGCCGAAGCCTTCTTCCATGCCTGCCAGCTTAATACGCTCAATCAAAGAGCGCATAACATGCTTTTCGTAACCCGAATAAGCATGCACTACGTACCAACGCTTAGCCACGGGACACCCTTAGCCAACAATCAAGGAAACGAGCCAACCGAGCAGGGAATCTAAACCCCACAACAGCAACGCCATAACTAGAACAACAGCCACCACGATCAACGTGGTCTGCGTAGTTTCTTGGCGAGTTGGCCATACGACTTTACGAATCTCAGTACGAGCTTCCTTCACCAAGACAGAGAACGACTTGCCTTTTGCCGTCTGCAAACCCACATAGGCGGCAACAGCAGCAATTACAAGAAGTGCAATGACACGATACAGGATCGGCGAACCAGAATAATACTGATTCCCAACAACGCCAACCACCACAAGAGCAACCACTACAAGCCACTTGAGGAGATCGAAGCGAGAGCCTTGAACTTCAGCCTTGGGAGTCATCTAAGAGGATCCTGTGAAAAGAAAGCCAGACGCAATGAGCGAATCTGGCAGGTCAGGAGGGAATCGAACCCCCAACCTACGGTTTTGGAGACCGTCGCTCTGCCAATTGAGCTACTGACCTAAAACATTATCGAGCCGCGAATTATGCAGGCCCGAGAGAGACTTTTCAACAACCAATGCAATTACTTTTGCCATAAAACCAGCCAAGCTGAGCATATGACCTTGCAAACAGCAGAATGCGAGCTGCCTACAACAGCAACACCAACCAGAGCAGCAACACCAAACATCTGGCACCACCAGCAAACACTCCGGACAGGCTATGCACCTGTTAAAACAAAGGCAGATATTTTCATATCTGCCTTGTTATATGGAGCTCTTGAGCGGATTTGAACCGCTGACCTCACCCTTACCAAGGGTGTGCTCTACCAACTGAGCTACAAGAGCAAAACACATCGCAAAAACAGCAAGACTGGAGCGGGTGGCGGGAATCGAACCCGCATCATCAGCTTGGAAGGCTGAGGTTCTACCACTAAACTACACCCGCAAATCTTGCTATTCGAACTTAAATATGGTGGAGGGGGAAGGATTCGAACCTTCGAAGTCGTAGACGTCAGATTTACAGTCTGATCCCTTTGGCCGCTCGGGAACCCCTCCTAAGCGAGGCAGAATTCTACATCATTCTACCCTTCTGTCAAGCACTTTCTTCAATTAATTCATGAAGTTAGCATCTCGACTCACTTCACACTTCAAAGCCTGTTAGGCGTTCACTGTGGAGCGGGCGCCATTCTATGCAAAGAACCGGGCACCCGCAACCCCTCGCACTGCATTTTTTTGTGTTTTAACTCATTGAATTCATTGGCAAGGTCCTGCAGTAGCATTTCATTGATGCTGGAGCTGCTTTCAGGATCGATCTGAATCGCATATCCCACCAAATCCCCCGTATTGACATAAGCTCTCTGCGCCTGAATATCCATATCGGCGAGCTTGCGCTGAATTCTGCGCAACTGGTCTTCACTGGAGATATTACCGAGATAGGTACACTCCACCCCCTCCAGATGATCATCAGGGACTACCCCAGCGGGGGTTAAAGGCCGAGCCTCACTCAATAGTCGTATATCCTGCTGGCTGCCCTTGTATAGCGACAAGGAAACAACCTCCTTGACCCTTACAGGCGCCTCCTGCTGATGCCACACGTAATAGAAAACATTGAGAACAACCAGCAGCAGAAACAGCCAACGCATAAGAACCTCAGGAAAAGGGACAAGCTACAGCCAAGCCGACAAATACAAGATCCTGAATCAATCGTGCGTCTGGGACCATATCGCTCACCAGGGCAGCGTCACCTCCCGTGAGAAAAACCTCAAACTCTTGCCCCCAGTACTC
Source organism: Pseudomonas versuta (assembly GCF_001294575.1). NCBI lineage: Bacteria > Pseudomonadati > Pseudomonadota > Gammaproteobacteria > Pseudomonadales > Pseudomonadaceae > Pseudomonas > Pseudomonas versuta. The sequence goes on along the minus strand of NZ_CP012676.1, from coordinate 5,034,053 downwards.
TCGCGCCAATTCCAACTGAGTCAAAACGAAACCCCGCATCATCAACAAGCAGCCACGCTCTACGGCCTCTGCCGTTGTACGCCCCGGGGTCCGCAAAAGCAGCGCTTGCTCGGCGGAAAAATCGTCATATCTGATTCGTCGTGTGTGGGTGCGCAACTGATCACGCATCAGGGGCATTCCAGGGCAAATAAAACCTCCCAGATGCTGCCCATCAACCGCAACAAAATCTGCCGTTACAGCCGTGCCAAAATCCAGAACCAGGCACGCACGTTTTGCCAATTCATAGCCGCCGACGAGAGCCAGCCAGCGGTCGAGGCCCAGGCGAGAAAAATCTTCGTAGCCATTGCTGACTCCCGAAACCGCTCTGACGGGCTCGGCGCACATGACCCCAACCCCGAACGCCGAGGCGATACTTGCCACCAGCAGAGAGGTCTCTTCATCAGTACGCACACTGACCAAGCGACACTGCACGACATCCAGTGCTGGCACACATCGTACCGCTGCAATAAGTGCCGTTTCGGAATCTACGACCCCTCCTCCAGCAATTTTTTCATCGTCGAGCACGCGCCACTTTATGAAGCTGTTACCACAATCCAGCTCAAGAATCATGGCGCAACCTCAAACTAAGCTCGCCACCACTGAAAACCTTCTCTTCGCCCCCGACACGCAAGCGAAGTGCACCCTGCTGATCAATACCAATGACCGTACCGTCCACCTGATGCACTCCAGCAATCAGCGACACTTCGCGCCCCTGCCACAAATGATTCATCTCCCATTCAGCCTGGATAGCCGCAAATCCAGACGATTCATGGCGTTTGAGATACGCGAGCAAACTCTCATTTAGACTCGATACGAGCGCATTGCGGTTTATTGCTTTGCCAGACTCCAGGAAGATGGATGTCCAAGCCTGATCGACACCATTGGCGACCCGCATATTGGCATTGATACCAACACCAATGACTACGTGACACACATCGGCAGGATCACCGACCAACTCAAGTAAAATGCCAGCAATCTTCTTATTACCGACCAGCACGTCATTCGGCCACTTAAGCCCAGCACCTTCCATACCCATCTCTCGAAGAGCACGTAAAACCGCCAACCCCACCACAAGACTAAGCCCTTCAAGCCGGCGCATACCGCCATCAATCCGCAGAACCAGACTGTAGTAAATATTCTCCGCGAACGGACTGATCCACTTGCGTCCCCGCCGCCCCCTGCCTGCAAGCTGTCGTTCAGCCAGAATTACAAAGGGAGCAACCACGCCGCGATCAATAGCACGCAAGGCCTCTGCGTTCGTTGAGTCCAAGGATTCATGTATAGATACAGGCAAGCAACTGCCAGCCACCTGATCTGGCTCAAGAAGCTCCAGCGGAGCCTGCAACTGATAGCCACGACCACGAACCTTGTGAATGGACAGGTTCAATTCAGACTCCAGGTGCTGAAGCTGTTTCCACACAGCGCTACGGCTAACACCGAGCGCGGCCCCAAGCGCCTGCCCCGAATGAAATCGACCATCTTTGAGTAGTTTCAACAACGTCAGCATGCAAGTATCGCCTCACAATCAGGCACGCATAATAGCCATGAGTAGGGCTATTGCATAGAAAGCCTGCGGCCTGAACCCAGCCAAAGCGCACCTGTTATCGCATTTTTGTACGAGTTAAATCAGGAGCTTTTTTCTCGCCACAAAAACAAACCCCCTGTCTGCGTGAGCAGACAGGGGGTTTGGAATTTAATCTTGACGATGACCTACTCTCACATGGGGAAACCCCACACTACCATCGGCGATGCATCGTTTCACTACTGAGTTCGGGATGGGATCAGGTGGTTCCAATGCTCTATGGTCGTCAAGAAATTCGGTAGCCAGCGCGTTTACCTTACGGTTAACGTTCCAGCGAATGGGTATGTAATAGATTTGTGTGTTACGCAAACTTTCGGTTTGTATCGTCTTCACACACCGCAACTTGCAGGCTTTGTATTCAAAGCGCAAATTGCTTGGGTGTTATATGGTCAAGCCTCACGGGCAATTAGTATTGGTTAGCTCAACGCCTCACAGCGCTTACACACCCAACCTATCAACGTCGTAGTCTTCGACGGCCCTTTAGGGAACTCAAGGTTCCAGTGAGATCTCATCTTAAGGCAAGTTTCCCGCTTAGATGCTTTCAGCGGTTATCTTTCCCGAACATAGCTACCCGGCAATGCCACTGGCGTGACAACCGGAACACCAGAGGTTCGTCCACTCCGGTCCTCTCGTACTAGGAGCAGCCCCTCTCAAATCTCAAACGTCCACGGCAGATAGGGACCGAACTGTCTCACGACGTTCTAAACCCAGCTCGCGTACCACTTTAAATGGCGAACAGCCATACCCTTGGGACCGGCTTCAGCCCCAGGATGTGATGAGCCGACATCGAGGTGCCAAACACCGCCGTCGATATGAACTCTTGGGCGGTATCAGCCTGTTATCCCCGGAGTACCTTTTATCCGTTGAGCGATGGCCCTTCCATACAGAACCACCGGATCACTAAGACCTACTTTCGTACCTGCTCGACGTGTCTGTCTCGCAGTCAAGCGCGCTTTTGCCTTTATACTCTACGACCGATTTCCGACCGGTCTGAGCGCACCTTCGTACTCCTCCGTTACTCTTTAGGAGGAGACCGCCCCAGTCAAACTACCCACCATACACTGTCCTCGATCCGGATAACGGACCTGAGTTAGAACCTCAAAGTTGCCAGGGTGGTATTTCAAGGTTGGCTCCATGCAGACTGGCGTCCACACTTCAAAGCCTCCCACCTATCCTACACAAGCAAATTCAAAGTCCAGTGCAAAGCTATAGTAAAGGTTCACGGGGTCTTTCCGTCTAGCCGCGGATACACTGCATCTTCACAGCGATTTCAATTTCACTGAGTCTCGGGTGGAGACAGCGCCGCCATCGTTACGCCATTCGTGCAGGTCGGAACTTACCCGACAAGGAATTTCGCTACCTTAGGACCGTTATAGTTACGGCCGCCGTTTACCGGGGCTTCGATCAAGAGCTTCGCGTTAGCTAACCCCATCAATTAACCTTCCGGCACCGGGCAGGCGTCACACCCTATACGTCCACTTTCGTGTTTGCAGAGTGCTGTGTTTTTAATAAACAGTCGCAGCGGCCTGGTATCTTCGACCGGCGTGGGCTTACGCAGTAAATGCTTCACCCTCACCGGCGCACCTTCTCCCGAAGTTACGGTGCCATTTTGCCTAGTTCCTTCACCCGAGTTCTCTCAAGCGCCTTGGTATTCTCTACCCAACCACCTGTGTCGGTTTGGGGTACGGTTCCTGGTTACCTGAAGCTTAGAAGCTTTTCTTGGAAGCATGGCATCAACCACTTCGTTAACTAAAAGTTAACTCGTCATCAGCTCTCGGCCTTAGAATCCCGGATTTACCTAAGATTCCAGCCTACCACCTTAAACTTGGACAACCAACGCCAAGCTGGCCTAGCCTTCTCCGTCCCTCCATCGCAATAACCAGAAGTACAGGAATATTAACCTGTTTTCCATCGACTACGCTTTTCAGCCTCGCCTTAGGGACCGACTAACCCTGCGTCGATTAACGTTGCGCAGGAAACCTTGGTCTTTCGGCGTGGGTGTTTTTCACACCCATTATCGTTACTCATGTCAGCATTCGCACTTCTGATACCTCCAGCAAGCTTCTCAACTCACCTTCACAGGCTTACAGAACGCTCCTCTACCGCATCATCCTAAGATGATACCCGTAGCTTCGGTGTATGGTTTGAGCCCCGTTAAATCTTCCGCGCAGGCCGACTCGACTAGTGAGCTATTACGCTTTCTTTAAAGGGTGGCTGCTTCTAAGCCAACCTCCTAGCTGTCTAAGCCTTCCCACATCGTTTCCCACTTAACCATAACTTTGGGACCTTAGCTGACGGTCTGGGTTGTTTCCCTTTTCACGACGGACGTTAGCACCCGCCGTGTGTCTCCCATGCTCGGCACTTGTAGGTATTCGGAGTTTGCATCGGTTTGGTAAGTCGGGATGACCCCCTAGCCGAAACAGTGCTCTACC
>NZ_CP012676.1:4180000-4417500 GCF_001294575.1 Pseudomonas versuta | reverse complement strand
CCTCGAAAGCTATTTAGGTAGCGCCTCATGTATCACTGTAGGGGGTAGAGCACTGTTTCGGCTAGGGGGTCATCCCGACTTACCAAACCGATGCAAACTCCGAATACCTACAAGTGCCGAGCATGGGAGACACACGGCGGGTGCTAACGTCCGTCGTGAAAAGGGAAACAACCCAGACCGTCAGCTAAGGTCCCAAAGTTATGGTTAAGTGGGAAACGATGTGGGAAGGCTTAGACAGCTAGGAGGTTGGCTTAGAAGCAGCCACCCTTTAAAGAAAGCGTAATAGCTCACTAGTCGAGTCGGCCTGCGCGGAAGATTTAACGGGGCTCAAACCATACACCGAAGCTACGGGTATCATCTTAGGATGATGCGGTAGAGGAGCGTTCTGTAAGCCTGTGAAGGTGAGTTGAGAAGCTTGCTGGAGGTATCAGAAGTGCGAATGCTGACATGAGTAACGATAATGGGTGTGAAAAACACCCACGCCGAAAGACCAAGGTTTCCTGCGCAACGTTAATCGACGCAGGGTTAGTCGGTCCCTAAGGCGAGGCTGAAAAGCGTAGTCGATGGAAAACAGGTTAATATTCCTGTACTTCTGGTTATTGCGATGGAGGGACGGAGAAGGCTAGGCCAGCTTGGCGTTGGTTGTCCAAGTTTAAGGTGGTAGGCTGGAATCTTAGGTAAATCCGGGATTCTAAGGCCGAGAGCTGATGACGAGTTAACTTTTAGTTAACGAAGTGGTTGATGCCATGCTTCCAAGAAAAGCTTCTAAGCTTCAGGTAACCAGGAACCGTACCCCAAACCGACACAGGTGGTTGGGTAGAGAATACCAAGGCGCTTGAGAGAACTCGGGTGAAGGAACTAGGCAAAATGGCACCGTAACTTCGGGAGAAGGTGCGCCGGTGAGGGTGAAGCATTTACTGCGTAAGCCCACGCCGGTCGAAGATACCAGGCCGCTGCGACTGTTTATTAAAAACACAGCACTCTGCAAACACGAAAGTGGACGTATAGGGTGTGACGCCTGCCCGGTGCCGGAAGGTTAATTGATGGGGTTAGCTAACGCGAAGCTCTTGATCGAAGCCCCGGTAAACGGCGGCCGTAACTATAACGGTCCTAAGGTAGCGAAATTCCTTGTCGGGTAAGTTCCGACCTGCACGAATGGCGTAACGATGGCGGCGCTGTCTCCACCCGAGACTCAGTGAAATTGAAATCGCTGTGAAGATGCAGTGTATCCGCGGCTAGACGGAAAGACCCCGTGAACCTTTACTATAGCTTTGCACTGGACTTTGAATTTGCTTGTGTAGGATAGGTGGGAGGCTTTGAAGTGTGGACGCCAGTCTGCATGGAGCCAACCTTGAAATACCACCCTGGCAACTTTGAGGTTCTAACTCAGGTCCGTTATCCGGATCGAGGACAGTGTATGGTGGGTAGTTTGACTGGGGCGGTCTCCTCCTAAAGAGTAACGGAGGAGTACGAAGGTGCGCTCAGACCGGTCGGAAATCGGTCGTAGAGTATAAAGGCAAAAGCGCGCTTGACTGCGAGACAGACACGTCGAGCAGGTACGAAAGTAGGTCTTAGTGATCCGGTGGTTCTGTATGGAAGGGCCATCGCTCAACGGATAAAAGGTACTCCGGGGATAACAGGCTGATACCGCCCAAGAGTTCATATCGACGGCGGTGTTTGGCACCTCGATGTCGGCTCATCACATCCTGGGGCTGAAGCCGGTCCCAAGGGTATGGCTGTTCGCCATTTAAAGTGGTACGCGAGCTGGGTTTAGAACGTCGTGAGACAGTTCGGTCCCTATCTGCCGTGGACGTTTGAGATTTGAGAGGGGCTGCTCCTAGTACGAGAGGACCGGAGTGGACGAACCTCTGGTGTTCCGGTTGTCACGCCAGTGGCATTGCCGGGTAGCTATGTTCGGGAAAGATAACCGCTGAAAGCATCTAAGCGGGAAACTTGCCTTAAGATGAGATCTCACTGGAACCTTGAGTTCCCTAAAGGGCCGTCGAAGACTACGACGTTGATAGGTTGGGTGTGTAAGCGCTGTGAGGCGTTGAGCTAACCAATACTAATTGCCCGTGAGGCTTGACCATATAACACCCAAGCAATTTGCGCTTTGAATACAAAGCCTGCAAGTTGCGGTGTGTGAAGACGATACAAACCGAAAGTTTGCGTAACACACAAATCTATTACATACCCATTCGCTGGAACGTTAACCGTAAGGTAAACGCGCTGGCTACCGAATTTCTTGACGACCATAGAGCATTGGAACCACCTGATCCCATCCCGAACTCAGTAGTGAAACGATGCATCGCCGATGGTAGTGTGGGGTTTCCCCATGTGAGAGTAGGTCATCGTCAAGATTAAATTCCAAAATCCCTGTCTGCTCACGCAGACGGGGATTTTGTTTTTATAGAAGTCCCAAGTTTTCGCAGGCACGTTTTGATAACGGATCTGCCACAGAATTTCTTGACGACCATAGAGCATTGGAACCACCTGATCCCATCCCGAACTCAGCAGTGAAACGATGCATCGCCGATGGTAGTGTGGGGTTTCCCCATGTGAGAGTAGGTCATCGTCAAGATTGAATTTCGAAACCCCTGTCTGCTTATGCAGACAGGGGTTTTGTTTTTTGCGCGGCGCAATTCCTCCTGCCCCCATTCTTTCACACCACCCCATCTCCTCCCCCTAAACCATGCCTCGGCCAGCGGGGTCGCTCTTTCGTCGGTTTTTTAAAATAGCCGATACAAGCCGCTAAGTTTTCTTCGATCGGTGCCGACAGCCTGATGAGCAATGCGTGCATTCAGTACAGCTACCAACACGAGCTGTCTGCAGTGCTACACGGAATGTTTCACCCCGCACGCATCCCACCTTTCGGCATAAGAAGTCCCATGCAATGAATCTCAAGTTCAGCCATAAAATTCTTCTGGCCGCTTCAGGCGTCGTGGTTCTGGCGTTTGCGTTGTTCACTTTGTACAACGACTATCTGCAGCGAAATACGATCAACCAAAATATAGAGTCGTCGGTGCAGCAAGCGGGCAACCTGACAGCCAGCAGCGTCCAGAACTGGTTGAGCGGTCGTATCCTGGTGCTGGAAAGCCTTGCACAAAACGTTGCTTACCAAGGCAGCCAGGCTGACCTTCCCGGGTTGGTCGACCAGCCTGTATTCACGTCGAACTTCCAGTTCACGTATGTCGGTCAAGCCAATGGAGTGTTCACTCAGCGCCCCGACGCCAAAATGCCGGAGGGCTATGATCCGCGAGAGCGCCCTTGGTACAAGCAAGCCGTAAGCGCCGGCAAGACCATGCTCACACCGCCTTACATGGCAGCTGTTGGCGGTTTGATTGTGACCATCGCCATGCCGGTCAAGAAAGACGGTCAACTGCTGGGCGTGGTAGGCGGTGATCTGAGCCTGGACAGCCTGGTGAAAATTATTAACTCGGTGGATTCCGGTGGCTTGGGTTACGCATTTCTGGTGAGCGGTGATGGCCAGGTCATCGTCAGCCCGGATAAAGATCAGGTCATGAAAAACCTGAAGGACATCTACCCGTCCAGCGCTCTGAAAATCCAGAAGGGTATTCAAGAAGTGCAGCTCAATGGCCAGGAGCGGATTATCTCCTTCACCCCGGTAACGGGTTTGCCATCGGCAGACTGGTACATCGGCCAGTCGCTGGACAAAGAAAAGGCTTACGCCCCTCTATCTAAATTCCGCACCTCGGCATTGATCGCCATGTTTATTGCGGTAGCAGCGATTGCTCTGCTTTTGAGTTTGTTGATCCAGGTACTGATGCGCCCGCTCACCACCATGGGACGTGCCATGCAGGATATTGCCCAAGGTGAAGGCGACTTGACCCGGCGTCTGGTGATTGAAAACAAGGATGAGTTTGGCGAGTTGGCCAGCTCATTCAACCAGTTTGTAGAGCGTATTCACGCGTCGATCAGCGAAGTGTCCTCGGCGACTCGTCAGGTTCATGACTTATCCGAGCGCGTCATGGCATCGTCCAACGCGTCAATTATCGGCTCCGATGAACAAAGTGCGCGCACCAACAGCGTTGCCGCCGCCATCAACGAGCTGGGGGCCGCCACTCAGGAGATCGCGCGGAACGCTGCCGATGCTTCGCAGCACGCCAGCGGCGCCAGCGAGCAGGCAGACGATGGCCGAAAAGTCGTTGAGCTGACTATCCAGGCGATGACTGAGCTATCACGCAAGATCAGTGTGTCGTGTGAGCAAATCGAAACCCTGAATGCCAGTACCGACAACATTGGGCACATTCTTGATGTGATCAAAGGGATCTCCCAGCAAACCAACCTGTTGGCCCTCAACGCAGCCATTGAGGCGGCGCGTGCGGGCGAAGCGGGTCGCGGCTTTGCCGTGGTGGCGGATGAAGTGCGCAACCTCGCTCACCGCACTCAGGAGTCGGCAGAGGAAATCCATAAAATGATTACTTCGCTGCAAGTGGGTTCCCGCGAAGCGGTCAGCACCATGAATGCCAGCCAGATTTCCAGTGAGGACAGTGTAGAGGTGGCTAACCAGGCCGGTGCGCGTTTGATCAGCGTGACCCAGCGCATCGAAGAAATTGACGGCATGAACCAGTCGGTTGCCGCTGCCACCGAAGAGCAAACCGCCGTGGTTGAAACCCTGAACGTGGACATCAACCAGATCAACCTGCTGAACCAGCAAGGCGTGGTTAATCTCAACGAAACCCTCAAGGACTGCGACGCCCTTTCGCAGCAAGCCAGCCGCCTCAAGCAGTTGGTCGACAGCTTTAAAATCTGATGTACGCACACGCTGGGAGCCATTGCTCCCCTGCGCTCACCTAAACAGCCCTGGCGTTTCTGACGTCAGGGCTGTTTTGGTTTTTGGCTGTCCAGATAGTGGGTAATGGCTTTTACCCCGCGTTGCAGATGACGCTCCAGCTCGTTGATACACGCCTCGATATCTCTGGAGCGGGCATGGCGCAGCAAAGCCCGGTGATCGTCCTGACAGAGCTTTCCCAGGTTCATCTGCTCAAGGTTGAAGCGCAGAAAGCGTTCTTCTTCAATAAGCCCTGCATCAATCAACGCCAGCAATTTCTTATTAGGTGCCTTGCAGTAAAGCGCCTGATGAAATTGCCGATTGAGAGTGCCTGTCCTGCTCAAATCCGTCTCGGCTTCGAGGGCCTCGATGTATCCGGCTGCAGTCTCAAAATCTGCCTCGGTCAGCAGCGGCAGGGACAAGCACAAGGCTTGAGCCTCAAGCAACAAACGAAGCTCATACGTTTGCAGCGCGTCGTCTTCAATCAAAGGGGCGACCACCGCTCCCTTATGCTGCACCACTTGCAGTAAACCCTGGGCCTCAAGCTGACGCAGTGCTTCGCGAACGGGCATACGACTGACACCGAACAAACTCGCCAAAGCCTGTTGCCGAATCGCGGTGCCACACGGCAACCGGCCATCGAGAATAGCGTTGCGCAAGGACTCCTCAATGACCGATCTGGCCAAATGGGCAGGTATGGGGCCGGATACTTCGATGCTGCTTAAAGGATTGTTTTTGACAGCCACGTTGATGCTACCTACGGCGGTTCAGGACGTTAATTTGGATCCAATTAAAAGCTAGGTACTGACCTGATCCTTGTCAAACCATGTTACGAGTTAGTTTAGCGCGACTGCGAGTGGGTGATTTCATTGTGCCAGTTTCTTTTCTTGTATCAGGCCCCACCACACGCCTGCCCCTTGCCCTACAATCGCCGGAGTTCCAGCTGCCCACGTGCAGCCTCAATACGCAGTTGCAGGTGAAGGATGGGCGTACTCAGTAATAAAGGTGTGGACCAAACAATGCTTCACGTCCTTGAATCGCCTCACAACCTACTGGCCAGATTGCTTCTTCAGCCGTGGGTATGGGCCATTTTGTTGTTGGCCTGCGCGATGCGCTTCTATGGCTCCACCTCTTCTGCGATCTGGTGTGATGAAGGCTCAAGCCTGATGCTGAGCGATTACTCGTTCGCTGGCATCTGGCTGCACGCCGCACATGATGTGCATCCGCCGTTGTACTTCATGCTGTTGCACGGCTGGATGGCGCTGTTCGGCGACAGCCTCGTGTCGATTCGCACCCTCAGTGTCTTGCCCGGTGCCGCGACTGTGTTGTTGGGCATGTGGCTAGTGCGCCTGATCGCTACCCAGAGAGCCGCGTTGCTGGCCGGCCTGCTTCTGGCGTTGTTACCGACCGCGGTGCGCTATAGCCAGGAAGTGAGGATGTACTCACTCATGGGGTTATGGCTGATAGGGGCGACGATTGCCCTGGTTTACTGGGTTAAAGCACCGCATAAAAACCGCTATCCGGTTGTCTACAGCGTGCTGATGGCGGCGGCGTTTTATACCCATTACTTCACAGCCTTTTGCGTGATCGCCCACTGGCTGTACCTGTTGTTGAGCGTGCGCAGTACCGGTGGGTTGATCAAACGCCCTGCGTGGTGGCTTGCCAATGCCTGCATCTTGCTCTTGTTCCTGCCCTGGCTACCGGGGCTGTTAAACCTGATGCAACACATGGATGAACTCAAGAGCGGGGGAGATGTAGGCTGGGAGCCTGCGGTCGATGCCCGCTCTCTACCGGCCATGACATGGCAGCTTCTGATTCAGGACGAAGGCGACAACCTTCCCTGGCCATTGTTCTGGCTGGGCCCGATTGCGCTGTTTGCCGCAGCGGTATGGATGGCTGTGCGCGATTCAACGCCGCACAGATTCACGCGGCTGATCGTGATCTACACCCTGCTGCCGATCCTGGCCATTTACGCCATCTCGTTTGTCTCGCCGCTGTTCATCGAGCGCTATGTGATGTTTGCTGCGCTGGGCTTGCCGCTGATTGTTGCGCTAGCGGTCGATCGTTTGTTCAAACACCGGCGCGCATTGGCCATCATGCTGTTGACGCTGTTTGTCGGTACCGAGATGGCGGGTTTACGCAGTAACTTCACCAGCGATGCCGATCATTTCGACCGTTTGGTTGAACACGTTAATCAGCAGTTTTTGCCGGGCGACCGAATTGTCGTCAGTGATCTGTTCTGGTACTTCAGCTACGTCTATTACAACAAGACTGGTTCTGTACCCATGCTCTACACGCCGCCGCTGGAGGATGGTTCATCAGGGCGGCCGAACAATTACGGTTTTGGCACGCTGGTGAACGCCAATGGCGCAAAAATCTACGTCGACCATCTGACGGATCTGCCTGCGGGTACGGGGCGTATCTGGTTAATCAGCAGCAAGGTGCAACCGGACGACTTTGCCCCGATTCCGCGGGGTTGGTACAAAGCTCAGGACTTAACCGTCGATGACACGCAGGCTCGACTATATTTGACCTGCGCGGGCGCCGCATGCGTCCACCCTGACCGGAGTTTCTCTGATGCAAGCACCCACCCATAGCCTTCCCTCATTGTTCAAGCAGCTGGGCCTGCCGTCCGAGCCTGCAGATATAGAGAAATTTGTCTCTTCGCACTCACCGCTCAAACCGGAGCTGAAGTTACACGAGGCGTTTTTCTGGACGCCGGCACAAGCGGCTTTCTTGCGCGATGAAATAAATGAAGATGCCGACTGGGCAGAGGTCGTTGATCAATTGAATCTGATGCTGCGCACAAAACCGGTCACCGGTAAGCAGAATTAAATTGCAACACTTGACTGAGAGCATTTGCCCGCGCAATATTAATAGTTAGCAAACTAACATTATGTGATGCCTCTTGCCTGACACTCTCGATTTACTCCAAATGAGCATCAGCACCGGTATGGTGGTTGCGACTCGCCACTGGCGTCGCGTCTGCCAGGCCACGCTGGTCAACTACGGAATTTCCGAAGCCTGCGCCATGCCGCTGCTGATTATCGGCCGTCTGGGAGAAGGCGTGCGCCAGGTCACCGTGGCTCAGGCCGCCGGGATGGAAAGCCCGTCACTGGTGCGCTTGCTGGATCAGATGTGCAAGGCCGGGTACGTGCTGCGTCATGAAGACGCCAGCGATCGCCGGGCAAAAACCCTGAGCCTGACTGACACCGGGCGTTCGTTGGTACAGTCGATTGAGGCGCAGCTTGTACAGCTCAGGCGTACAGCGCTGGCGGGGGTTTCAGTGGCAGACCAGGAAGCCGCATTGCGCGTAATCAAGGCTTTCGAGGCCGCCGGCCAATTGCCTGATGGAGCCGCTTCTTGAACGGTTTTTTCAGCAGCATGCCGCCCGCCCGCGACTGGTTCTATGGCGTGCGCACTTTTGCCGCCTCAATGATTGCGCTGTATATCGCCCTGTTAATGGAAATGCCCCGTCCCTATTGGGCTATGGCCACGGTCTACATCGTCTCCAGCCCCTTCGTCGGCCCCACCAGTTCTAAAGCCGTCTACCGTGCCCTGGGCACATTGCTGGGGGCTGCGGCGGCCGTGTTCTTTGTGCCGCTGTTTGTCCAGACCCCGTTTTTACTGGTGCTGGTGATCGCACTCTGGACCGGCATCCTGCTGTTTCTGTCGCTGCACCTGCGCACGGCAAACAGCTACATCTTCATGCTTGCTGGCTACACCATGCCCATGATTGCGTTGCCCATAGTGGACAACCCGCTCAACGTATTCGACATCGCAGTCTCGCGTACCGAAGAAATCATGCTCGGAATTGTCTGCGCCGCAGTGGTGGGCAGCATGTTCTGGCCCCGGCGTCTGGCGCCGGTATTTGTCGACTCGGCGGCCAAGTGGTTTGACGATGCGGCCAACTACAGCAAACACTTTCTGGCCCGCGATGTGGAGCCGAGCAAAGCCAGCGGCCTGCGCTCATCCATGGTGGCGACCTTCAACAGTCTGGAACTGATGATCGGTCAACTGCCCCACGAAGGTGCTTTGCCGCAGACCGTACGCAACACCAAAGAACTGCGCGGGCGCATGATTAACCTGCTGCCGGTGGTAGACGCACTGGACGATGCACTTTATGCCCTGGAGCGTCGCACCCCCGAGCAGGTGGACAAAATAATGCCCCTGCTCGCGAAAACCCGGGACTGGCTCGACAGCACGCGCGAAGGTGCCCCGGTCGAGACCTGGAAGGCCTTGCGCCATGAGCTCGAACTCCTGCAGCCCAGTGCAGAGGCGCTGGATGACCGACGCCATCTGGTGTTCTCCAATGCGCTCTATCGGCTGGGCGAGTGGATCGATTTGTGGCAAGACTGCCGCAGTCTGCAACAGGCGATTGCAACCGGCAGCCAAGATCCCTGGCGCGCGGTTTACCGGCATTGGCGCCTGGGCCGGCTGACCCCCTTTCTCGATCGCGGGCTGATGCTTTACTCCGCATTTTCCACGGTCACTGCGATTGTCGTTGCCTGTGTGTTGTGGATCCTGCTCGGCTGGACCGACGGCGCCAGCGCCGTGATTCTGGCGGCCGTGGCCTGTAGTTTTTTTGCCTCGATGGACGACCCGGCCCCGCAGATCTACCGGTTCTTTTTCTGGACCTCGCTGTCGGTCTTGTTCGCCAGCCTGTACCTGTTTGTGATCCTGCCCAACCTGCACGATTTTCCGATGCTGGTGCTGGCTTTCGCGGTGCCCTTTATCTGTGTCGGCACACTGACAGTGCAACCGCGTTTTTATCTGGGGACCTTGCTGACCATCGTCAACACCGCCTCATTTATCAGCATTCAGGGTGCCTACGACGCAGATTTCATGATGTTCATCAACGCCAACCTGGCCGGTCCCATCGGCCTGCTGTTTGCCTTCGTCTGGACCCTGATAGCCCGCCCGTTCGGTGCCGAGCTGGCGTCCAAACGTCTGACGCGTTTCAGCTGGGGCGATATCGTCTCGCTCACCCAGCCGGCCACCCTGGCCGAGCACCGGCACATGGGCGCGCAAATGCTTGATCGCCTGATGCAGCACTTGCCGCGTCTGGCGATGACCGGGCAGGACACCGGCAGTGCCCTGCGAGACTTGCGAGTTGCACTTAATCTCCTGGATTTGCTGGCCTATTCGCCACGGGTAACCGGCGAGCGGCAACGCTTGCTACGCCAGGTGGTCAGTGAAGTGGGTGAATACTTCAGTGCCTGCCTCAAGGCCGGTGAGCGTCTGCCAATACCCAATGGCCTGCAAATGACCATGGACCGCACCCGTCGCGCGCTGAACGTGCATGACCTGCAAGACGAGGGCGAAGCGCGGGTGCACCTGCTCCACGCCTTGAGCGGCTTGCGCTTGTCCCTGTTACCGGGTGTGGAGTTCATCGTTGATGAACACGACATGCCACAGTCCCATGCCCATGGCATTGACGGAGCGCCGCTATGATCGGTGACGTAGATATCAGCGGGGTGTTTCTGCCCACGCTTCTGGTGTTGATGGGTATTACGTACTTACTGTTTTTGCTGGTTCACGCGCTACTTACGCGCGTGCACTTTTACCGCCTGGTCTGGCACCGGGCTTTATTCAACGTCGGTCTCTACGCTTTGCTACTCGGCGTTGTGGATTCGTTTAGTCGATATCTAATGACATGAAAAAACCTTTATTGACCCTGGGCCGTGTCGTTCTCACCTTGTTGGTGGTGGCGTTTGCCTGCGTCGTGGTCTGGCGCATGACCATGTATTACATGTTTGCCCCCTGGACCCGCGACGGGCATATCCGCGCCGATGTGGTGCAAATTGCCCCCGACGTGTCTGGCCTGATCAAGCAAGTGGATGTGCGTGACAACCAGCCGGTCACCCGTGACCAGGTGTTGTTCATCATCGATCAGGATCGTTTCCGGCTGGCCTTGCGCCAGGCCCAGGCGGTGGTTGCCGATCGTAAGGAGACGCTGGCCCAGGCCCAGCGCGAAAGCAAACGTAACCGGGGGTTAGGCAACCTGGTTGCCCGCGAGCAGCTGGAAGAAAGCCAGTCGCGAGAACTGCGCGCGCAGTCAGCACTGACTGAAGCCGAAGTCGCCGTGGACAGCGCCCAGCTCAACCTGGATCGCACCGTCGTGCGCAGCCCGGTGGATGGCTATGTCAACGATCGTGCCCCTCGGGTTAATGAGTTCGTCACGGCCGGCAAGCCCGTGCTGTCGATTGTCGACAGCGGCTCGTTCCATATCGACGGCTATTTTGAAGAAACCAAACTGGACGGCATCCATGTCGGCCAGAGCGTTGATATCCGCGTGATCGGCGACAATGCGCGCTTGCGCGGCCATGTCGAAAGCATCGTGGCGGGTATCGAAGACCGCGACCGCACCAGCGGCCAGAACCTGCTGCCCAACGTCAACCCGGCATTCAGCTGGGTGCGCCTGGCACAGCGGATTCCCGTGCGCATCGTGTTTGATGAGGTGCCAGCCGATTTCCGCATGATCGCCGGGCGTACCGCGACCGTATCGATCATCCCGGACTCCCCCAAAGACAAACCTGCACAGGAGACTGCGCAATGAAAGCTGTCCACCTGGCAGCCGTAGGGCTGGGTTTGCTGCTGTCTGGCTGCCAGATGCTAGGGCCTGATTACCATTTGCCCAAGGATTCGGCCATGCAGCGTCCTGATTTGCAGGGCGAACTGGCGGGTGAGGGCGCGAATGTGGTGTCGGCGCCAGTCCCCACTGACTGGTGGAAGCTCTACCAGGACCCGAAACTGAGCGAGTTAGTGCGCCAGGCCATGGCCTCCAACACAGACCTGCGTGTGGCTGCAGCCAACCTGTCGCGTGCACGGGCTCAAGTTGAGCAGGCGCAGTCGGCAGGTGGATGGAGCGGCTCGGTGAAGGCGGGCGCCCAGCGTCTTCAGGAGTCCGGTGAAGCGTTCCTGCTGGCCGATAAGGTCCCGGTGGGCAACGTCGGTGATCTTGGCCTCAGCACCTCGTACCAATTTGACCTGTGGGGCACATTGCAGCGCGGTATCGAAGCGGCGCAGGCCAATGCCGATGCCACCCAGGCAGCAGCTGATACGGCCCGTATCACTGTGGTTGCCGACGTGGTGCGCGCCTATACGCAAGTCTGTGCGGCCAACGAAGAGCAGCATATCGCTGAAGAGTCGCTGCAACTGCAATCGCAAAGTACTCAGCTGACTCAGCGTCTGCGCGATGCGGGCCGGGGCGACGAAACTGAGGTTACGCGTTCGGAAACCCAGTTCAGATCATTGCGCGCCGAACTTCCGCGATACCAGGCACTGCGTCAGGCCGGGTTGTTCCGCCTGTCGATGCTGCTTGCCAAACCTCTCGACCAACTGCCTGCCGGCGTTGCCAGCTGCGCAGAACTGCCGCACATCGCCCAACTGTTGCCCGTGGGCGACGGTGCGGCGCTGCTCAAGCGTCGCCCGGACGTACGTCAGGCTGAACGTCATCTGGCAGCCGCAACTGCCGAGATCGGTGTCGCTACCGGCTCGCTGTATCCGGACATCAGCATTGGCGCGACTGTCGGTACCGTGGGCCTGCTGGAAAACCTGGGCACTGCGCCGACCAACCGCTGGGGCTTTGGCCCGCTGCTGAGCTGGACCATCCCGACCAACGGCTCGCGGGCCCGGATTCGTGAGGCCGAGGCAGTCACCCAAGGGGCGCTGGCCAAATTTGACGGCGTGGTGCTTAACGCCATTCGCGAAACCCAGACCAGCCTCGTGCAATACACCGCCTTGCTTGAGCGTCGTGATGCCCTGGCCCTGGCAGGAGACTCGGCTAAAACAGCTGCCGAGCAAACCCACCAGTTCTTCCAGGCTGGGCGTGAATCATTCCTTGCAGACCTGCAGGCCACGCGTACTTACACCGATGTGCGAGCGCAACTGGCGGCTGCCAATACCCAGGTTGCCATGAGCCAGATCGACTTGTTCCTGGCCCTGGGCGGCGGCTGGGAAAATGCACAGGCGCAAGCCCCGAAACACGCGAAACCCTGACAGCGTTGCTATGCTCTGAAGTAGCGGTTTCGCAACGATGGTTCAGGGCGTTAGCGGGTCTCAAGTCCTTCCCCATCGCGCAGGCAGTGCTTGATGGGAATACTAATAATGAAAAATCCATATGCTCCCGGTTTTTGGTGCGCGGTCGTAGCGCTGGTGCTGCTTTCGGCAACCTACTTCTACGGCATCATGCTGGCGCACCAGATCGACAAGGCCATGATCTTCCTCGACAGCGCCAGTGCCCTGATTGCCGTAATGGCCATCGTGGTAGTGGCCTGGGCGTCCGTACAAACCCGCAAAATCCAGCAGCGGCAAACAGAGCGGGGCCTGACGCGCGTGGTGATTTGGGACACCAAAGTCGCGCTGCGCCGCGTCGAGACCGTATTCGATCGCTATTTCTGGGGCAGTTACTGGCAGCCGGGCCGCACCTTCCAGGAGTTCATGGGAGAACTTACCGGTACCCCGCTGGAAAAAAGCCTCGATGCCCTGAAACTACAATGCCTGAAACTCGACAAGGCGCTGGCGTCTGAGGAGCGCGAATGGGTCGACCACGCCCACGCCCTTTCGGATGTAGCGGCGGCCATGGCCCGCGAGCGATATCAGCTGGATTATTCAGATATATCTTTCAACTCCCCGGGAGAAACCTCGGTCGATCACGAACTGGAGGTTCTGGTGTACACCTGGAGCGCCAGCCTCAAGAGTTTCGACCATCAACTCGATGAAATGGAGCTGCGTTACGCCTGACCTGTACCCCCCCTGTTATTGCTTGAATAACAGCGGCCATCCATTGCCGGTGTTAACCTGCAGGCACTTTTGGGCCTATGACGGGCTTGCCAAAGACCGCATATCTTTCAACACAACGGACATTGAACGGGTCAATTAATGAATAAACCATTAGGCGTACTGGTAGGGATTGTTGTTATTGCAGGTGCCCTGAACACCGCAGGCGCGTGGTACACCGGCACCAAGATCGAAGATGTGCTCAAGACCTCGATCCAGGAAGCCAACAAGGAGCTGGCGTCTCAGCTGCAAGGCACCACCACCCACGGCACTATCGAACTGGTTTCTCTTGATCGCCACCTCTACAGCAGCACTGCGCACTACCGGGTGAACCTGCAGGATGACTCCGCCGGCCCCGATGCCCAACCGGTAGAACTGCTGTTTGTGGATAACATCGAACATGGTCCGTTGCCATGGTCGCGCATCAAGACCTTCAAGTGGATGCCAGTGATGGCGACCAGCAATTACGCGCTGGAAAAGACCCCGTTCACTGAGAAATGGTTCGCAGCAGCCAAGGACCAGTCGCCGCTCAAAGGGCAGGTGACCCTGGGCTACAACCGCTCGGTTGACGGGCACATGGAACTGCTGCCGCTTGAGGCCACCATTGATGAGAACTCCAATGTCAGCTTCTCCGGGCTGACCATGGATGGCCAGACCGATGCCGAGGGTAAAAACCTCAAGGCCAAAGGCTACATGGACCATCTGATTCTTCAGGCCGCCACGCCCGGGCAACCGCCGGTTCGCGTCGAGCTCAATGGTCTGACCCTGGCCAGCGACCTGACTAAAAGCGCCTATGGCTTCTACCTGGGCCAGAATATTCTGGAGCTGAGCGAGGGCCAGTTGACCTTTGGCGAACGCCAATCTGTGGCCAAGATCAAAAACTTCGAATACGCAGGTTCGGCTTCAGCCAATGGCAGCCTGATGTCGGGACGCCTGTCCTACACCGTGGGCGACATTACACTGGACGACAAGCCAGTGGGCAGCGCGCAAATGGTCATGACCGCCAGCAGCCTGGACATCCCGGCCATGCAGTCGTTGTTGCAGATCTATCAAACCAAATTCCAGCCTCAAGCCGACGGCACAATGCCTGTGGCGCAGTTGACCCCGGCAGAACAAGCGCAGATGCAAGCCGACGTTGAAAAACTGCTGGCGGCCAAGCCACAGCTGGCGCTGGAAAAACTCACGCTCAAAACCACCAATGGCGAAAGCCAGTTCAACGTGGCCGTGAGCCTGGCTCAGCCGACTTCGTTTGAGCAACCGCCGGTCGAAGTCACCAAGCAAATGCTGACCTCGCTGGATGCCAAGCTGCAGCTGTCCAAACCCATGATCGCCGACTTGTCCGCTGTACAGGCGCAACTGGCTGGCCAGACTGACCCGCAAACCATCGAGAAGATGGCCAGCACTAACAGCGAAATGGCTGGCGTCATGGCGGTACAGACCGGCCTGGCAAAAGTGGATGGCAACAACATCCTGGCATCGCTCAACTACGCCGCAGGGGAAGTGGACTTCAATGGTCAAAACATGACCCTCGAAGACTTCATCAACGTGATGGTGACCCGCTTTGGCGCTGGTCCCGACCGTCTGTAAACGCTGCAAATCGTAGGAGCGAGCTTGCTCGCGATCTTTTCTTAACAGATCGCGAGCAAGCTCGCTCCTACAGAACAAAAGTGCAGTTACTTCTGCTGGGTCGCCATCGACCGGGCAAACACAAAGCACAACTTGTTGCCTTCGGGATCACGGCAATAAGCACCGTAATAATCGTCGCCATATTGTGGCCGCTTGCCCGGAGCGCCCTCATCCGTGCCGCCGAGCCGCAAGGCCGTGAGCCAGGCCGCTTCTACCTGCTCAATCGAGGGCGCGGCAAAACTCACCTGTACGCCATTGCCCCACGTCGCGGGCAAACCATTGATCGGTGTCTGAATATAGAACTGTGGCCAGTAAAGCCCGGGGCGCTGCCATCCCGCTCCCGCAGGCCCGCTGTCTTCATCATCATGGACAATGCGCACCAGGCCCAGAGTGGCCAGCACCGCATCATAAAAGACCGCCAGCGCCGGCACATCGCGTGCCCCGATCTGGATATGGCTATACATAAGCAACCTCCCGAAGTGCGAAAATCAGCAGTCCATCAGCCCCTGTAGCTTCGCGTACTGCAAGAGCATGATGGTCTTGCCGTCCTTGATCTCTCCGGTGTCGATCATGGCCAGCGCTTCGTCCAGAGGCAACTCCAGAACTTCGATCTCCTCCCCCTCGGCTTCAAGGCCTCCCCCCTCGCTGACCTTGTCCTGGTCAGAGTATTCCCCGACAAAGAAGTGCAGGCGCTCGGTAACTGAACCGGGGCTCATGAACGCTTCAAAAACCTTACGCACGTTTTCAATGCGATAGCCGGTTTCCTCTTCAGTCTCCTTGCGGATACAGGTGTGTGGATCATCCTGGTCCAGCAGCCCTGCGCAGGTCTCAATCAGAAGGCCGTCATGCTCGTTGACATAGGCGGGAAAGCGGAATTGACGGGTCAGTACCACTGTCTTTTTCACTGTGCTGTACAGCAGGATCGTGGCGCCGTTACCGCGGTCATAGGTCTCGCGCGACATAGTTCGCCAGATACCGTCCCGGCCCTGGAAGTCGAAAGTGGTCTTGCGCAGCACGTACCAGTTGTCCGACAGCACTTCTACTTGCCTGATCCGCACACGATCCTTGGTGGGCGTGGCTTGCTTCATGATTTCACTCCATGTTTTGTGCGATTGAGGCTGCTGGCGCGCGGCTTCAGCAGGGCCGGGGAACGATAAGACTGAACCGCCTCGACGGCAATGTCCGGAGCAGGCTATCTACAGCCGATGCCCCGTGATCGTACATGTCTGGTAGCGCGATCAGGCGTGCAGCAGTTTTTGTGCCTGTCGGGGCTTTGATGGCCGCGCCGCATTGGGCCGGCGCATCATTTTCTGATCAGCTCTTTCGGGCTGAGGTTCGATGAAATCACCGCGCCGAGTCCGATCAAGATCGACCTCTAAGGGCAGCCACAGGATGAGGGGGGCATGCAGAAACGACAAAGCCCGCACAGGGCGGGCTTTGTCGGATGCTTCGTAGGTATCAGGTGACAACTAGAAACATGATTTTGGTGCACCAGGCGGGATTCGAACCCACGACCACTGCCTTCGGAGGGCAGTACTCTATCCAGCTGAGCTACTGGTGCAATGCGGGCGCCATAATACTCATCTGTGTGTCGTACGTCCATGCTGCTGATTCGTGAGGTGTTTCCTGACGCGTTATGAGCTATTAATGGGGGCCGGGTGAAAAACGGGTGAAAGATGGCCGCTTGTTCTTTTTTTCGAACAGCCTATTGTCCTTTACCCCTATTGACCCTAGGATTCGTTTGAGATTTCAAACGCTCTTGTCTGAGTGCTGAACCGCACGGCAACATTTTTGTGCGTCATTTAGATACTTTGGCAGTGAATGACTTCCTGACGGCAGCCTTCCATGGCGCCTTTCTACTATCAATAATTCGCTCCGCGCCTGCGCGGTGCTGTTAAGGAAAGCCAACATGCAGCTCAAAGACGCACAGTTGTTCCGCCAACAAGCCTACATCGATGGTGCTTGGGTGGATGCGGACGGTGGTCAGACGATCAAGGTCAACAACCCTGCTACCGGTGAAATCATCGGCACTGTGCCAAAAATGGGCGCAGCCGAAACCCGTCGTGCAATTGAAGCAGCCGACAAGGCCTTGCCGGCCTGGCGTGCACTGACCGCCAAAGAGCGTGCAACCAAACTGCGTCGCTGGTTTGAGCTGTTGATTGAAAACCAGGACGACCTCGGTCGCCTGATGACCCTGGAGCAAGGCAAGCCACTGGCCGAAGCCAAGGGCGAAATTGTCTACGCCGCCTCGTTCATCGAGTGGTTCGCTGAAGAAGCCAAGCGTATTTATGGCGACGTGATCCCGGGTCACCAGCCGGACAAGCGCCTGATCGTGATCAAGCAACCTATCGGTGTGACCGCTGCAATCACGCCCTGGAACTTTCCGGCGGCCATGATCACCCGTAAAGCAGGCCCGGCTTTGGCCGCTGGCTGCACGATGGTCATCAAGCCTGCTTCGCAAACTCCGTTCTCGGCCCTGGCTCTGGTTGAGCTGGCGCACCGTGCCGGCATCCCCAAGGGCGTGCTGAGCGTAGTCACCGGCAGCGCCGGCGACATCGGCGGCGAACTGACCAGCAACCCGATCGTGCGCAAGTTGTCCTTCACCGGTTCGACCGAAATCGGTCGTCAACTGATGGCTGAATGCGCCAAGGACATCAAAAAAGTTTCGCTGGAACTGGGCGGCAACGCGCCGTTTATCGTGTTCGACGACGCGGACCTGGATAAGGCCGTCGAAGGCGCGATCATTTCCAAGTACCGCAACAACGGCCAGACCTGCGTCTGTGCCAACCGTCTGTACATTCAGGACTCGGTGTACGACGCGTTCGCTGAAAAACTGAAAGTGGCTGTGGCCAAGCTGAAGATCGGTAACGGTCTGGACGAAGGCACCACCACTGGCCCGCTGATCGATGACAAGGCTGTAGCCAAGGTCAAAGAGCACATTGCCGATGCCCTGAGCAAAGGCGCGACCCTGTTGAGCGGCGGTAACAGCCTGGAAGGCAGCTTCTTCGAGCCGACCATTCTGATCAACGTGCCGAAAAACGCAGCCGTGGCCAAGGAAGAAACCTTCGGTCCGCTGGCGCCTCTGTTCCGCTTCAAAGATGAAGCTGAAGTGATCGCGATGGCCAACGACACCGAGTTCGGTCTGGCGTCGTACTTCTATGCCCGTGACCTGAGCCGTGTATTCCGTGTGGCTGAAGCCCTGGAATACGGCATGGTTGGCGTCAACACGGGCCTGATTTCCAACGAGGTCGCACCGTTTGGCGGCATCAAGGCCTCGGGCCTGGGCCGTGAAGGCTCCAAGTACGGCATCGAAGACTACCTGGAAATCAAATATCTCTGCCTGGGCATCTAACCCGGCGGGTGGTTCAGCAGGAGGGGCACGAGAGCGCTGCCCCCTCTGTGTTTCAAATCGTTAATTTCTGTGGCCGGGAACGCCATGCCAGTCGATCATCGCATGCTGGCATTGTTGTCTCCCAGGCGCGTCAGCTTTGAACCACGCCGTTTGATTCGCGGCGAATGAGGACACCATGAGCAACAAGACCAACGCATCCCTGATGAAACGCCGTGAAGCCGCTGTCCCGCGCGGCGTTGGCCAGATTCACCCGATCTTCGCCGAATCGGCGAAGAACGCCACTGTTACCGACGTAGAGGGTCGTGAGTTCATCGACTTCGCGGGCGGTATCGCAGTACTGAATACCGGTCACCTGCACCCGAAAATCATTGCCGCCGTGCAAGAGCAACTGACCAAGCTGACCCACACTTGCTTCCAGGTACTGGCTTACGAGCCGTACGTAGAGCTGTGCGAAAAAATCAACGCCAAGGTACCGGGTAATTTCGACAAGAAAACCCTGCTGGTCACCACCGGTTCCGAAGCGGTCGAGAACGCCGTGAAAATCGCCCGTGCTGCCACTGGCCGTGCCGGCGTGATTGCGTTCACGGGTGCTTACCACGGTCGTACCATGATGACCCTGGGCCTCACCGGCAAAGTCGTCCCTTACTCGGCCGGCATGGGCCTGATGCCAGGCGGTATTTTCCGCGCCCTGTACCCGTGTGAACTGCACGGCATCAGCGTTGACGATTCCATCGCCAGCATTGAGCGCATCTTCAAAAATGACGCAGAGCCCAAAGACATCGCTGCAATCATCATCGAGCCGGTCCAGGGCGAAGGTGGTTTCTACGTCGCTCCCAAAGCGTTTATGGCCCGTCTGCGCGAACTGTGCGACAAGCACGGCATCCTGCTGATCGCGGACGAAGTGCAAACCGGCGCTGGCCGTACCGGCACTTTCTTCGCCATGGAACAAATGGGTGTGACTGCCGACCTGACCACGTTCGCCAAATCCATCGCTGGCGGCTTCCCGCTGGCCGGTGTGTGCGGCAAGACCGAATACATGGACGCTATCGCCCCAGGCGGCCTGGGCGGTACCTACGCCGGTAGCCCGATTGCTTGCGCAGCTGCCCTGGCAGTGCTTGAAGTGTTTGAAGAAGAGCACTTGCTGGATCGCTGCAAGGCAGTCGGCGAGCGTCTGGTCACTGGCCTCAAGGCTATTCAGGCCAAGTACCCGGTTATCGGTGATGTACGTGCCTTGGGCGCAATGATCGCAGTCGAGCTGTTTGAAGGCGGTGATACGCACAAGCCGAACGCAGCAGCCGTGGCTCAAATAGTGGCCAAGGCGCGTGACAAGGGTCTGATCCTGCTGTCGTGCGGCCCTTACGGCAACGTGCTGCGCGTGCTGGTGCCGCTGACCTCGCCAGACGAGCAACTGGACAAAGGCCTGGCCATTATCGAAGAGTGCTTCGCTGAACTGGCTTGAGTCCTGACTCGCAAGTTGTGACTCGATAGACAAAAAAACCGCTTCGGCGGTTTTTTTTGGGTTTGAGTTATTCATTCGAGTGCTTTTTTCTGTATCCACCGGCTGCCTTTGACTAAGGTGCAGGCCTTACGCCGATCAACATCGGGTGAGCCCTGCGCAGACCCTGTCACAGGCTTTGCAGCGATTAGGTCCGGGCCAAAGCATGAATCTGGTGCTTGGGCTGGCACTCAAACACGGCGCGCAGTTGAGCGATACTTGTCTGTGGGACTACGCCGAGAAGCATTGGACCGTGTCGCTGCGTGCTGCTGATTATGGTCAATCGCTGGCGTTGCTGCTCAGTCTTGATCAGCAACGCTGCTATTGCGCCGGGCTGCTGCACCGCCTGGGGGATCTGGCGCTATTGCGCTGCTTGCAGGAGTGGCAGCAGACCGGTGGCGAGCTCGACCCCCGGGTTATTGACGAGTCCCCGGCAGAGTTCGGAGCCGCCTATGGCTCAGCCTTGCGCACACGCTGGCGCTTGCCGCTGGAGCTGCGCGAGTTGATTGCGGCGATCTAACACCTGGGCGGTGGGGTGTATTCCCGTGAGGCGCTGGTAATGAACCTTGCGGGACAGATGGTGAATATGCCGGGTGCAGAGCAGATCATCGAGTTGGCCAGCTGCAAAACGGCATGGTTGCTGAGAGTTGGCACGTCAGAGTTGGCGCGGGTGATTCAGGCGCCATAGAAAACAGCATCTGAGTGATCGAACTACATGTGGGAGCTGGCTTGCCAGCGATGCAGATACCGCGATATTTCAATCAGTATCTGGTAACTCAATCGCTGGCAAGCCAGCTCTCACAAGGTTATTGCCCAGTATCGCGATCCACAGGCATTGCAGTCTCCCACACCGGTCATGTGGGAGCCGTGTTGCCTTTATACCGTTGCAGGACGCAGCGAGTAGGTTTTCAGCTGATGGGCAAACTCGCGCAGCGACTGAATGCCGCTGGCTTCTGCCTCATGCACCCATTCCTTGATCGCCGCCAGCATGTCATGACCATTGGTACTGGTTTTGAGCCAGATCTGTTGCAGGGCCAGACGCTTCTCGTAGATCACTTTCAGCGAGTGGCTATGCTCGAGCATGGTTTCGATACGCTGGTGATGGCGCTCTTCCAACAGGCTGGTTTCACGCGACAGCAGGCGCTTGGCGCGGCGGAACTGGTGACGAACCGAATGATCGACCTTGGCCAGCTCTTGTTGCACCAGCGGCGCGATCACCAGCTTGCGGTATTGAGCCATGATCTGGAAGCGGTTGTTGAGGATCGCCATCGCGGTGTCCATATCCAGACTGCCCTTGCCTTCAACCCGGTGGGCGATCGGGGCAACACGCTGAACCTTGGCCAGACGCAAAAAGCTGAAGACTTTGATCCAAGCCCAGCCCAGGTCGAATTCCCACTTCTTGACCGACATCTTGGCCGAGTTAGGGTAGGTGTGGTGGTTGTTGTGCAGCTCTTCGCCGCCAATGATGATGCCCCATGGCACCAGATTGGTCGCCGCATCGCGGCATTCAAAGTTGCGATAGCCCACGGCATGGCCCAGGCCGTTGACCACGCCCGCAGCCCATACCGGGATCCACATCATCTGAATGGCCCAGATCGTCAGGCCGATGGCGCCGAACAGCATCAGGTCGATGACCAGCATCAAACTGACACCCAGCATTTTGTAGCGCGAGTACAGATTGCGTTCAATCCAGTCTTCAGGGCAGTTCTTGCCATAAATACGCAGCGTTTCCGGATTCTGCGCTTCCTCGCGATATAGCTCTGCACCTTTTCGCAAAACGGTCGATAACCCTTTGATGACCGGGCTGTGCGGGTCATCAACGGTTTCGCATTTGGCATGGTGTTTACGGTGGATGGCTGTCCACTCGCGGGTGTTTTGAGCCGTGGTCAGCCACAGCCAGAAACGGAAGAAGTGTTTCAGGCCACCGTTAAGCTCCAGGGAGCGGTGCGCTGAATAGCGGTGTAGATAGACCGTGACGCCGATAATGGTCACGTGGGTCATCAACAGGGTGACTGCAACCAGTTGCCAGGCCGACAAGTCGAGAAAACCGTTGTACCACATAGGCTGTTTGGCCCTCGGGAAGGTAAAAAAAACTGCAACACGCATTATCCCCATGCAGCCAGATAAAACCAGTCACCCTTTCAGATAAGAGTGCCCGGATGTTTCTTACACTATGATTCCTCTTTTTTTGTAGGTGCTTTAACTTTCTTATGTCGGTTTCTTATCGCGATGCCTTGCGGGCGGCCTTGTCATACGGGCTGTTATCGGTTTTCTGGCTGCAAATAACTGATCATTTATTGAACAGTTATTTCGATAATTCGGCTCAGTTAGCCCATTGGCAGCTCATAAATGGCTACGTTTGGGCGTTTATAACCACGATCCTGATTTTTCTTGTCCTTGGCCGCCTGTCCGGTTTTCTCGGCCAGGGCGTGAACTCGAAGCGCCAGCGTCAGGATCAGGAGCGTTTGCGCCAGGCGGCAGTGGTGTTTGACTGTACCCGTGAGGGAGTGCTGGTAAGCGACCGCAATGGCGTGATTGTGCATGTCAATCGCGCCCTGGTTGAAATCACCGGTTACCCGGCGCAAGAGGTGCTGGGGCGACGGCCCAATATGTTCAAGTCGGGCCGCCATGGTCCGCAGTTCTATGCCGCGGTGTTCAAGTCATTGCAGGAAAACGGTGATTGGCACGGCGAGATCTGGAACCGGCGCAAAAGCGGCGAGATCTACCCGCAGTGGCAAACCGTGCGTGCGATCACCGATGCCGAGGGGCAGGTCACTCACTACGTCGCGGTCTTTAGCGATATTTCGGCGATTAAAAAGTCCCAGACCGAGCTGACTCGGCTGGCGCATCACGATCCGCTGACCGACCTGCCCAACCGGTTGTTATTCACCGATCGTACCGAGCAGACACTGGCGGCGGCGCAACGCCTAAAGTCTGGCTGCGCGCTGCTGATGATCGATCTGGATCATTTCAAAATCATCAATGACAGCCTCGGCCATAACGTGGGTGACCTGTTGCTCAAGGCCGTCGCGGATCGTTTGCAGAGCGTGTTTGGCAAAGGCTTTACTGTGGCCCGGCTGGGCGGTGATGAATTTGCGGTGCTGGTCGAAAGTTGCCCGCAAGTGACGCAGGCTGCTGCCCTGGCGCAACAGGTGCTAGAGGTTATGAAAGGCGCTTTTGAAATCGACAGGCATCAGTTATTTATAAGCGCCAGTGTCGGCATCAGTGTGTTCCCCAACGATGCATTGAACGCCGAGCAACTGCTGCGCAATGCAGACTCGGCCTTGTTCAAGGCCAAAAAGGCGGGGCGCGAAGGCTATGCCTTATACACCGAAGAGCTGACCGCCCTCGCGCAGTACCGGATAGAGGTGGCCAGCGATCTGCGCCGGGCTCTGGAGCAGCAGGAGCTGCGGGTGTACTACCAGCCGGTCCACGATCTGCAGACCAGTCATCTGATCGGAGTCGAAGCGCTGGTGCGCTGGCAGCATCCACAACGTGGACTGGTGTCGCCGGGGGAGTTCATTCCAATTGCCGAACGTACCGGGCTGATTGCCGAAATCGACGCCTGGGTCCTGGAACAAGCCTGTTGGCAAATGTGTCAGTGGCAATCTGCCGGAGTGGCGCTGTCGTTTGTGGCGGTGAATATTTCCAGCCGTTTGTTTGCTCGCCCCGAGCTGTACACCCTGGTTTCCACGGTGCTGGCGGATACCGGACTGGATCCTGCGCTGCTGGAGCTGGAAGTCACTGAGAGTGCAGTGATGGAAGATTCACAGGGTGCGCTTGAGCAGATGAACCGGTTGCGCAAGCTGGGTTTGCGACTGGCCATCGACGACTTTGGAACGGGGTTCTCGTCCTTGCTGCGGCTCAAGCAATTGCCGGTGCAGAAACTCAAGATCGATCAGGGATTTGTCGCGGGGCTACCTTCCGACAATGATGACGTGGCCATTGTTCGGGCGGTCATCGCGTTGTCGCAAAGCATGGGCCTGCAGGTTCATGCCGAGGGTATCGAGCAAGTCGGGCAGGCGCGGTTCCTGCTCGACTTGAAGTGCGATCTTGGGCAGGGCTACTGGTTTGGTCGCCCGATGCCCGCCAATGAACTGGACTGGCAGCGAGCCCCCGCCATTCGCTCCTGAGCCGTGACTCAGTTCTTCTCGGGTGGCAAGGTCGGCAGTGCGCGCAGGGCTGCTTCGTACAACTCGGTGTTGAAGGCGCGATCTTCTTCGAGGATCGCGTCAATTTCTACGGCCAGCACATGGGCCATCAGCTGCAAAATTTCTTCGCGCTCGTAGCCCACCAACGTCAACTTGTTGAACGTCGCTTTGGCGGCAGGCGGGGTGTCGCTTTCGATCTGGTTTTCAATCGCCTGGATCAGCGTGGACTCGGCGAACTCTTCTTCATCGTTATCAATATCAACTGGCTCGCTCATGGGCAGGCTCCTCAAGTAAAGGCGGGCAGTCTAACTGTATTCACGCGGCTGATGCTGCTAGCCAGCTTAGTGGCGAAGCTCTATAACAACCGCTGCCAACCCCGATACGGCCTGGAGGCTTTGTAATGATCAAGCTTTATGGATTCGCAGTCAGCAACTACTACAACATGGTCAAGCTGGCGCTGCTGGAAAAGGGCGTCCCATTCGAGGAGGTCCCGTTTTTTGCCGGACAAACCCCCGAGGCGCTTGCGATCAGCCCGCGCGGCAAGATTCCGGTGCTGGGCGTCGATCAGGGTTTCATCAACGAAACCAGCGTAATTCTCGAATATCTGGAGCAGACTCAGCCGGGGAAAAAACTGCTGCCTACTGACCCGTTTGAACGCGCCCAGGCCTTGGCGCTGGCCAAGGAAATCGAGTTGTATATCGAGTTGCCGGCACGTGCCTGCTATGGCGAGGCCTTTTTCGGCATGTCAGTGCCCGAGGCGATCAAGGACAAAACCCGGGTCGAGCTGGTAGAGGGTGTTGCTGCACTCGGTCGACATGGCAAATTCGCACCTTATCTGGCCGGGTATACCCTGAGCCTTGCGGACATTTACTTTCTGTACAGCATCAACCAGGCCTGTGCGGTAGGCCACAAACTCTACGGTCTGGATTTATTGGCAGAACAGCCGGCGGCCCGGGCGCTGCTGGAGCGCCTGGAGAAAAATCCCCACGTGCAGCAGATTGCGGCCGATAAGGACGCAGCCATGCCGCAGTTTCTGGCGTGGATCAGCAGTAAGAAATAACCCTGGTGGCGTTTACAGCGCAATAAAAACGGGCGCTCAGATGGCGCCCGTTTTTCATTACCCGCGAAACCATTTAGCCACTGTCTGCAGCAGCGCTTACGGTGTTAGCGACTGGCCAGCAACGCCTTGCCACGAACAACCGCGGCCTTGACCTGTGCAGGGGCAGTGCCGCCGATATGGTCGCGCGCATTGACCGACCCTTCGAGGGTCAGTACAGCAAAGACGTCGTCTTCGATCTGATCGCTGAACTGGCGCAGTTCTTCGAGGCTCATTTCAGCCAGGTCCTTGCCGGTTTCAACGCCATACTTCACGGCGTGGCCGACAATTTCGTGGCAATCACGGAACGGCAGGCCGCGGCGAACCAGGTAGTCGGCCAGGTCGGTGGCGGTGGAGAAACCGCGCAACGCCGCTTCACGCATGATCGCGTGCTTGGGCTTGATCGCAGGGATCATGTCTGCAAATGCACGCAACGAGTCGCGCAAGGTGTCAGCGGCGTCGAACAGCGGTTCCTTGTCTTCCTGGTTGTCCTTGTTGTAGGCCAGTGGCTGGCCTTTCATCAGGGTCAACAGGCCCATCAGTGCGCCGAAAACGCGGCCGCTTTTGCCACGAACCAGCTCTGGCACGTCCGGGTTTTTCTTTTGCGGCATGATCGAGCTGCCGGTGCAGAAACGGTCTGGCAGATCGATGAACTGGAACTGGGCGCTGGTCCATAGCACCAGCTCTTCGGAAAACCGCGACAAGTGCATCATCGCAATGCTGGCCGCCGCGCAGAATTCGATGGCGAAATCGCGATCGGATACGTTGTCCAGCGAGTTGCCGCCTACGGCATCAAAACCGAGCAACTGAGCAGTGAGCTCGCGGTCGATCGGGTAGGTGGTGCCGGCCAGTGCCGCGCTGCCCAGAGGCATGCGGTTAGTGCGCTTGCGGCAGTCGACCAGACGCTCGTAGTCGCGGCTCAGCATCTCGAACCATGCCAGCATGTGGTGACCGAATGTCACTGGCTGGGCGGTTTGCAGGTGCGTGAAGCCGGGCATGATGGTTTCGGCTTCGCGCTCGGCTTGCTCCAGCAGACCTTTTTGCAGGCGAGTGATTTCAGCCAGGATTACGTCAATCTCGTCGCGCAGCCACAAGCGTATGTCGGTGGCTACCTGATCGTTACGGCTACGCCCGGTGTGCAGTTTTTTGCCGGTTACGCCGATGCGGTCGGTCAGGCGCGCCTCGATGTTCATGTGCACGTCTTCCAGGTCGATGCGCCAGTCAAAGGTGCCGGCTTCGATTTCGCTCTGGATGGTTTTCAGGCCTTCGATGATGCTGTCACGCTCGGCATCAGTCAGTACGCCGACCTTGGCCAGCATTGTGGCGTGGGCCACGGAGCCCATGATGTCGTGACGATAAAGGCGCTGGTCGAAAGTGACGGAGGCAGTGAAGCGCGCAACGAAGGCGTCGACGGGTTCACTGAAGCGGCCGCCCCAGGACTGATTGGTCTTGTCGGTGCTCATGGATTCGCTCGTAATCGGCTGAGGGGAGTTACACAGAAAGTTACAGTGGATGATAACAGGGTTGCCAATCATGGCGTTGACCCAGGTCGGCAGCTTTGAGGGGGAAGTCATGTATAAACAAATACCCGAACGAAATGTATTGTTTGAGCCCTTTCGTCTTGGCAACCGTCTACAGTTGCTCGTATGGATTAGTCATTGCATGTCTTTGTAGATTGCCAGACGTATCCGGTATTAAATCGAGCAATAGATGCAGGTGATTTTTTGCTGCGAGGTTTGCGGCACTTTTTGGCCTTTTCGCTAGTCTTAGCGTGGATCGCCGTGACAGCCGTCACATCACCTGTCTACGCTATCCTTGTGCGAGACTCACGCAGGAATACAGCGCTATATGAATGTCCTGATCGTTGATGACGAACCCTTGGCCCGCGAGCACTTAAGCGATGTGCTGCGTAAGCTTGGCGGTTACACGTTACTGGAGCCTGGCGCCTCTCATGGTGAAGAGGCATTGAGCCTGATCGAAAACCTAAAGCCGGATGTCGTTTTGCTCGATATTCGCTTGCCAGGTCTCGACGGGCTGCAGGTTGCAGCCAAATTATGCGAGCGCGAACTACCGCCCTCGGTGGTGTTTTGCGTGGCACCAGACGAATTTTCACTGCAGGCCCTGCAAGAGAGCGGCGTCAGCTACGTAATCAAGCCGGCAACCGCCGAGGCTCTGGGCGCGGCCCTGAAAGACGCGCACCGGCCTAACCGCGTTCAACTGGCTGCACTCACCCGGCCTGCCGCGCAAACCGGCAGCGGCCCGCGCAGTCACATCAGTGCCAGAACCCGAAAAGGCATTGAGCTGATCCCCATCGACCAGGTGATTTACTTTATTGCTGACCACAAGTACGTGACATTGCGTCACGAAGGCGGCGAAGTCCTGCTCGATGAACCGCTCAAGGCTCTCGAAGACGAGTTTGGCGAACGCTTTGTACGCATTCACCGTAATGCACTGGTTGCGCGTGACCGGATCGAACGCTTGCAGCGGACGCCGCTGGGACACTTCCAGCTGTTTCTAAGGGGGCTGAACGGCGATGCACTGATAGTCAGCCGCCGTCATGTTGCCGGCGTGCGCAAAATGATGCAGCAACTCTAACCCGCGCTAACAGGCGCGGGGACGGCTTTTGGGCCAGGGAGGCCACGTACTTTCTGATACAAGTCAAAGCTGTTTTGGCTGAGCTGTTATTATCAGCCGTATCTTTTCAGTACGGATTGATCCATGTCCTCTCGCGAAATCCGCATCGCTACCCGTAAAAGCGCCCTGGCTCTGTGGCAGGCCGAATACGTCAAAGCCCGTTTAGAACAGGCTCACCCGGCTCTTGTGGTGACGCTGGTGCCCATGGTCAGTCGTGGCGACAAGCTGCTGGACTCGCCGCTGTCGAAAATCGGCGGCAAAGGTCTGTTCGTCAAAGAGCTTGAAACGGCTCTGCTCGAAAACGAAGCTGACATCGCCGTACATTCGATGAAAGACGTGCCCATGGACTTCCCTGAAGGTCTGGGCCTGTTTTGCATTTGCGAGCGCGAAGACCCGCGCGATGCCTTTGTCTCCAATACCTTTGCCAGTCTCGACGATTTGCCTCTAGGCAGCGTTGTCGGCACCTCGAGCCTGCGCCGCCAGGCCCAGCTTTTAACCCGTCGTCCGGATCTTCAAATCCGCTTCCTGCGCGGTAACGTCAACACCCGTCTGGCCAAGCTGGATGCCGGTGAGTACGACGCCATCATCCTTGCCGCCGCTGGCCTGATTCGCTTGGGCTTTGAGAATCGCATTACCTCGGCGATCAGCATCGAGCACAGTCTGCCTGCCGGAGGCCAGGGTGCAGTCGGTATTGAGTGCCGCAGCGCCGACAGCGAAATTCACGCCTTGCTGGCCCCCTTGCACCACGCGGATACCGCCGTGCGCGTCACCGCCGAGCGTGCACTGAACAAGCATTTGAACGGTGGCTGTCAGGTGCCGATTGCATGCTATGCCGTACTCGAGGGCGAGCAAGTCTGGCTGCGTGGACTGGTCGGTGACCCCAGTGGCGGTCTGCTCCTGAGTGCCGACGCCCGCGGGCTGCAAAGCGCCGCAACCGAGCTGGGGATTCAAGTGGCCGAGCAGCTTCTGGCCCAAGGCGCCGGGGATATCCTCAAAGCCGTCTATGGTGAGGCAGGTCACGAGTGACAGGCTGGCGCTTGTTGCTCACCCGGCCCGCCGAAGAGTCGGCAGCGCTGGCGAGCGAGCTGGCTGCTGCCGGCATTTTCAGCAGCAGCTTGCCCCTGTTGGAGATCCAGCCCCTTGGGCTGACAGATGAACAACGGGAGCTGATTATCCACCTTGACCGCTATTGCGCGGTGATTGTGGTCAGCAAGCCCGCGGCGCGCCTGGGGCTGGAGCTGGTCAAGCAGTACTGGCCGCACGCACCCGCTCAAAAGTGGTTCAGTGTCGGCGCTGCCACCGCGCAGATTCTCACCGACTATGGCCTTGATGTTAGCTACCCTCAATGCGGTGATGACAGCGAAGCCCTGTTGGCGCTGCCGGTGTTCACCCGGGCAATTGAATGCGCTGAGCCCCGGGTCCTGATCATGCGGGGCGTAGGTGGTAGAGAGATGCTGGCTGACCGCCTGCGTGGCCTGGGAGCCGAGGTCGACTACCTTGAACTCTATCGTCGAGCGTTACCGTCATACCCGGCGCAGGAACTGCCCGAGCGGGTCAGAGTGGAACGCCTGAACGGTCTGGTGGTCAGCAGTGGGCAGGGTTTTGAACATTTACGTCACTTGTCAGGTCTTGCCTGGCCCCGGTTGGCACGTTTACCGTTGTTTGTTCCAAGCCCTCGGGTTGCCGAGATCGCGCGCAGCGCAGGGGCTAAAAACGTTGTGGATTGTCGTGGTGCAAGTGCCACGGCTTTGCTGGCGGCGCTACGGGAGCATCCCGTACCTGCTTTCTAATGCAAAGGATGGATACGTGAGCGAAACAGTCGTGCCAAAAGAACACGTGCAACCGGCGCCGCAAGCGCCGGTTCAAAAGCCGGTTACGACGCCAGATCGTCGGGGCAATGGTCTGGCCGTGGTTGCACTGCTGCTGGGTGCTGCCGGTGTTGCCGTCGGCGGTTGGGGTGTCTGGCAGGTGCGTCACCTGCAAACCAACACCGAACAACAACTGGGTGAAGTCCAGGCCTTGGCTGCGCAAACACTGTCGATCAAGCAGACCGAGCAGGTGTTGCTGACGCGCCTTAACCAGTTGCCATCTGCCAGCGAGCTGGATAACCAGCGCCAACTGGTGGTGCAGTTGCAAGGTGATCAGCAGCGTATGAATCAGCGCCTTGAGACGGTTCTGGGTGCAAGCCGCAAGGACTGGCGTCTGGCCGAGGCCGAACACTTGCTGCGCCTGGCCAGCCTGCGTTTGTCGGCATTGCAGGACATCAGCAGTGCCCAAGCGCTGGTGCAGGGCGCCGATGATATTTTTCGCGAGCAGAATGACCCCGGCTCTTTCGCCGCACGTGAACAACTGGCCAAAAGCCTGACCGCATTGCGCAGCGTAGAGCAGCCTGACCGTACCGGCTTGTTCCTGCAGCTGGGGGCCTTGCGTGACCAAGTAGCACACCTCAACGCATTGGCCCCGCAATACAAGGATGCAGGCGATTCACTGCTGGGTCTTACGGCCGATGGCGATGGCGCGAGCCGTTGGGCGCAATGGTGGGACGAAATCTCGCACTACATTCGCATCGATTTCAACGCAGATAAAAATGTCCGGCCGCTGCTGGCGGGCCAGAGCCTGACCCAAGTGCGTCTGGCCTTGAGCCTGGCGCTGGAGCAGGCCCAATGGGCGGCCTTGAACGGCCAGGAGCCGGTTTACACCCAGGCTTTGGCGCAAGCCCAGGAAGTGCTCAAGGGCAATTTCAATCCGGATAATGCGCAAAGCCAAAAAATTCTCGAACAAGTGGTTGAGCTGAGCAAGCAACCGGTCACGGTGAAGACGCCGGACCTTGCTGGCACCTTGAGTGCGGTGCAGGCCTATCTTGAGCGTCGAAACGTGAATGCTGATGAGCCGGGCAAGGCGGCTGCCAACCCGGCTCAGGAGACCAGCCCATGAGACGCTTTTATGTGATTGTGTTTTTGTTGATTGCAGCTGCGGCCTGCATCGGCCTGGCAATCGCCGAAGACTCGGGCTACGTGTTGATCGCCTACAAAAGCTTCCGCTACGAATCCAGTTTGTGGGCCACTTTGGCGCTGCTGGTGGTGCTGTGGCTAGTGATCTGGGGTATCAAGCTGCTGGTCGAGCTGGTGACAGCGTCTACCGGTCTGGTCAATCCCTGGTCGCGGCGTAACCGCAGCCGTCGCACCCAGATTGCTATCGAGCAAGGGCAAATTGACCTCGCTGAGGGGCGATGGGCCAGTGCGCAGAAGCACCTGGCGCGCGCGGCTGAAGCCGAGCGTCAGCCTTTGCTCTACTACCTCGGGGCGGCTCGGGCAGCCAACGAGTTGGGGCATTACGAAGAGAGCGACAACTTGCTGGAACGGGCCCTGGAGCGTCAGCCTCAGGCCGAGCTGGCCATTGCACTGAGTCATGCCCAGTTGCAGATGGACCGCGCCGACACTGAAGGTGCACTGACCACTTTGCAGGCCATGCACGAGCGCCATCCACACAATGCCCAGGTGTTGCGCCAGTTACAGCGTTTGCATCAGCAGCGTGGCGACTGGACGGCACTGATCCGCTTGCTGCCAGAGTTACGCAAAGACAAGGTGCTGCCGGCTAACGAGCTGGCGGAACTTGAGCGTCGCGCCTGGGGCAAGAATCTGAGCTTTGCTGCTCGGCGCGAGACCGAGGGTGAAGCAGGGCTGCAATCGCTTCAGCGTGCCTGGCAGCAACTGACGTCTGCTCAGCGTCAGGAGCCGGCACTGGTGTTGGCATATGCTGAGCAATTGCGCCAGCTGGGTGCCCAGACCGAGGCTGAAGAAGTCTTGCGTGGAGCGCTCAAGCGCAACTACGACAGCCATCTTGTACGTCTTTATGGCCTGCTGCGGGGCAGCGATCCGGTCAAGCAGTTGCAGACTGCAGAAGGCTGGCTCAAGGCCCACTCCGATGACCCCGGTTTATTGCTGACGTTAGGTCGCTTGTGCCTGCAAAACAGTCTGTGGGGCAAGGCACGGGACTACCTTGAGAGCAGCCTTAAAATTGAACGCAACCCTGAGGCGTGTGCCGAACTGGCACGACTGTTGGCGCAGCTGGGGGACACGACGCGTAGCAATCAGTTGTTTCAGGAGGGATTGAACCTGCTGGATGAGCGGTTGCTGGCCCTGCCTCTACCCGCTACGGCCATTAGCCTTTAATTGATGCAATCTGGCTTGGGCCGTGCGCAAGCCAGAAGTTGCAGTGCAAATGGCGCTACGTTTGTCCGGACTGTCAGATCTATTGGCAATTGTGCGCGTACTTTCGGACAGTTCCTAATGGGCGACCTTGAAAGGGCTGATGGCTTTCATCTACCGTAACCAGCTGTCTATTTTGTTACGGAAAAGCCATGTTCCTGGCATGCTCACGGTTCATTTTTCTTTTGGTGTTTCTTGCCGGCGCCCTGACCTTGGGCGCTTCGTTGTTTCTGGAATACGGGGTGGGGCTTGAACCTTGCCTGCTATGCCAGGTGCAGCGCTGCTTCTTGCTGGGATTATGCCTCGTTAACCTGATGGGCTATGTGCATGGCCCGCGTCGTGCAGGCATGCGGTGCTACTCCATTGCATCCATGCTGTTTGCCCTGGGAGGCGCTGCGAGCGCACTGAGGCAGGTGCTGATGCAACGTCTGGCTCCCGAACAGTTGATGTTCTGCCAGCCCGATCTGGCCCGTATCTGGCGCGACCTGTCCCTGAATGAAATCGTCTCGATGATCTATCGGGGAAACGATGTGTGCGCGCAGATTAGCTGGACTGTGTTTGACCTGAGCATTCCCGAGCTAAGCCTGCTGGCCTTTGTCGGCTTGAGTATTCCTGGCGGCTTTCAGGTCATTCGCTCGATTTACTCTCGCAAACCACGTGCGCCTGCGACCCGGGGTAGCAGTTAGTATTAAACGCTTGTATGAACTTTCTCTCGTGGGTACCTTGAAGCAGTTGCCGTGCGGGCATAATCTGGCCCGCACGCATTATTGGAATTATGCCGCCCAATACCGGTGCGCTTTGCACATTTGGGTTCAGACAGGCCTGGCTACAGTCAGGCGGCGTGGGCCCACAAGGGAAGAGAGACCGTCATGCTCGAGAGTTGCAAGAATGCTCAGGAACGTTTCAATGGCGTCCACAAGCTGATTGACCGCTGGCTACAAGAGCGCGAAGAACTTATCGAGGCGTATGACGCCGTCAAGCTTGAGCAAATGACTTCGAACCCCAAGCGCAAACTCCAGAAGGACTTTTGTGCAATTTTGGTGGACTACGTCTCTGCAGGGCATTTTGAGATTTATGCGGAGCTCGCCGAAGAAGCCAAAGCCTTTAACGACTTGCGGGCACTTGAATTCGCCCAAGACATCTACCCGCGCATCGATGTCAGTACTGAAGCCGCTTTGGCCTTCCATGAGCGCTGTGGCAAAGACCACGACCCGGCCTGTGAAATCCTCGCGGCAAAATTCAAAGAACTGGATGCTCTGCTTAGCGAGCGTTTCGAACTCGAAGACTGCCTGATTGAAGTCCTGCACAACGCGCACAAGCAGAACGAAGAAGTGCAAGCCATCGAGGCTTAGGCTGGGCAGTGTTAAAAAATGGTGCGCATTGCGCGCCGTTTTTCGTTAAAGGCCGGTCATTTCCTGATATCGATCAGCTCGATTTCAAACACCAGGGGTGTGTAGGGGGCGATCAAATCGCCTGCGCCCTCTGTGCCGTAAGCCTGACTTGAAGGTATTGCCAGTCGCCACTTCGCGCCGACCGGCATCTGGACCAGCGCACTGCGCCAACCTGCGATAACGCTGTCCAGGCGAAACCATTGAGGTTGGGTGCTTTGGTCGAAGACTGTCCCATCCGGCAGACGGCCCACATAGTTCACATACACCGAATCCTGCGCGCCGGGTTTGGCGCCCGTGCCGTGCTTGAGCTCTAGCAGGACGATGCCGTCAGCCAGCTCACGAGCCTGTGGTAGCTGTTTTTCCTTCAACAAAAAATCACGTTCGGCGCCGAGAGCCATTTCACTCTGCGGTTGGGCCTGGGAGCTTTGGGCCTGATGCAGGGTCAAGATCTGCTCGATACGCTCATCACTCAGGGCCAGCGGTTGACCTTGGTACGCTGTGCGCAAGCCCTCGATCAATGCCTGAAGTTGCAGCTCGGGGACTTCTTCACGCAGACGCTCGCCCAGGCTTGCGCCCATGCTGTAAGACAGGTCGTGGGCAGCGTCGGCGCTTGGCATCGTGGCCGCATGGGCCAAAGGTGAAAGGCACAATAAGGTTAAAAAAACGTAACGCGGCATGGGCACTCTCCGGTCTGAAGTGCCGGGATTATGCCAGCGCAGGAACGCACAAAAACGATTTTATTCGCCTTTGACAGGGGCTCAAACCATTCGTGGAATTTACCCGCGCTGCTGATTAAAGATTGATCTGGCACAAGTTTCTCTACGCCATGCAACCCACAGCTATCGTTAGTGTCAACATGACCTAGCGGCGGTTCCTGCAGAGGTCTAGTATGAGCCGCACTCACTTCAGCCAGGAGGTAAACCATGTCGGCCAACAAGAAGCCTGTTAATACGCCGTTGCACCTGCTCCAACAGCTCTCAGGCAGTCTGCTTGAGCATTTGGAAAACGCTTGTTCTCAAGCGTTGGCTGATGCTGAGAAACTGCTCGCCAAGCTTGAAAAACAGCGCGGAAAAGCTCAGGAAAAGCTGCATAAATCGCGTGAAAAACTGCAGGACGCTGCGAACGCAGGCAAGTCCAAGGCACAGTCCAAAGCTAAAACTGCGGTCAAAGAACTTGAGAAGCTGCTCGATACGCTCAAGGATCGTCAAACCGAAACCCGCACCTACATCCTGCAACTCAAGCGCGATGCGCAGGAAAGCCTGAAGCTGGCCCAAGGTATTGGTCGGGTCAAGGAAGCTGTTGGTAAGGCGTTGTCGACTCGCGATGCCAAGCCCTCATCAGCGACCAAAAAGCCGGCAGTAAAAGCTCCTGCAAAAACATCTGCCAAGGCACCGGCCAAAGCAGCCGCCAAGCCTGCAGCCAAAGCGCCTGCGCAAAAGCCGGCAGCGGCCCGGACGGTGAAACCTGCGGCCAAACCTGTTGCAGCCAAAGCCGCTGCGGCCAAGCCCGCGACCGCCAGGACTGCTGCTGCGAAACCTGCCGCCAAGCCTGCAGCGACCAAAGCAGTTGCGGCTAAAGCGCCAGCCAAGCCGATGGCAAAAGCCCCGATCAAGGTTGCTGCCAAGCCAGCTGCAAAAACCGCTGCAGCCAAGCCGGCGGCCAAACCCGGCGCCAAGCCTGCCGTAGCCGCCAAAGCACCGGCCAAGCCTGCAGCCAAAGCGCCCGCCCGCCCGGCCGTTAAAAAGCCTGTGGCCGCCAAGCCGGCAGCCGCACCTGTCAAACCGGCTACAGCGCCAGCTACTGCTTCCGCAGCCCCTGCGTCTACGCAGGCTCCGGTATCAGCAGCAACCCCGGCTACAACCCCCTCCAGCGCTTCCTAAGCGCGGTTGATTGCGGCGCGCAGCGTTTGCAGCGCGTCGCAATCAGGATGGCCGACACTGTTCGCCATCTTTCTCAGCCAATCGCAGTCGTCCTGCGATTGAGCTGACGACCATCCTAGAGTCGCCGACTCCAGGCGCCGCAACACCGTACCCTCTGCTTCAAGTTCCAAAGCCTTGACCCGTATGCGTAACGCGGCCAGTGCCTCATCGTCTGCGGCTGCTTCCCGCCAGCGGATCCGCAATTGGCGTAATGGCTGCACCACCTCGCGTTGCCAGGGTCCGGCGCAGGCCTTTAATTGCTCCAGGCGTGTTTCGCTGCACGCTACGGTGCGCTCTTGCAGCCAGGCCGCACAGAGCAGCAGGCACACATCCAGGCCCTGGTCTTGCAGGCTTAAGCACGCGTGCTCCACCCCTGGCCGGGCATAGAGGTTCAAACAGTAATTCCACAGGTCATTCTGCATAGTGCAATTCGCGCCAGTTGAGAGGGAAGCTGGTAGACTCCGCCGCCATTATGATCCGACTTCAGAACCTGACTTTACAGCGTGGCCCGCAACGTCTGCTAGAAGACGCCGAGCTGACCCTGCACGCCGGCCACAAAGCCGGTCTGGTCGGCGCCAACGGCGCCGGTAAATCCACTTTGTTCGCCTTGTTGCTGGGTGAGTTGACGCCTGATTCCGGGGATTGTCTGCTGCCGGCCGACTGGCGGATTGCCCACATGCGGCAAGAAATCGACACCCTCGACCGCATCGCGATCGACTACGTGCTCGATGGCGACTTGCGCCTGCGCCAGGTGCAAACCGATCTGGCCAAGGCCGAAGCCGATGAGGATGGTGCCGCTCAGGCGCGCCTGCATGCCGAGCTGGACAGCGCCGATGGCTACACTGCCGATGCCCGCGCCCGCAAAATGCTTGCCGGGCTGGGCTTCACCAACGAACAGATGGATCGTCCGGTAGCCGATTTCTCTGGCGGCTGGCGGATGCGTCTGAACCTGGCGCAGGCTTTGATGTGCCCGTCCGACTTGCTGCTGCTCGATGAGCCGACCAACC
The DNA here is from genome assembly GCF_001294575.1 of Pseudomonas versuta. Classification (NCBI taxonomy): domain Bacteria; kingdom Pseudomonadati; phylum Pseudomonadota; class Gammaproteobacteria; order Pseudomonadales; family Pseudomonadaceae; genus Pseudomonas; species Pseudomonas versuta. The sequence continues at coordinate 4,381,048 of NZ_CP012676.1, read as the reverse complement.
ACCTGGACCTCGATGCCATCCTGTGGCTAGAAGACTTCCTCAAGAATTATCCGGGTACCTTGCTGCTGATCTCCCACGACCGGGACTTCCTCGATGCAGTGGTCGACAACATCGCCCACGTCGATCAGCGCAAAATCACCCTTTATCGCGGTGGTTACAGCGCCTTCGAACGCGCCCGTGCCGAGCGTCTGGCCCAGCAACAACAGGCCTACGAGAAGCAGCAGGCGCAACGCGCGCACATGGAAAGCTACATTGCCCGCTTCAAGGCCCAGGCTACCAAGGCACGTCAGGCCCAGAGCCGGATCAAAGCCCTGGAGCGCATGGAAGAACTGAGCGCGGCCCATGTCGATTCGCCGTTCGATTTCGTATTCCGCGAGGCGGTCAAGTTGTCCAGCCCGCTGCTCGACTTGTCCGATGCGCGTTTGGGCTATGGCGACAAAACCATCCTTGAGAAGGTCAAGCTGCAACTGGTCCCGGGTGCCCGTATAGGCTTGCTCGGCCCCAACGGTGCCGGCAAGTCGACACTGATCAAAAACCTTGCAGGCGAACTGGAGCCGCTGTCGGGCCGTCTTGCCCGTGGCGAAAACTTGGTCGTTGGCTATTTTGCCCAGCATCAGCTCGACTCGCTGGACTCTAAAGCCAGCCCGTTGCTGCACATGCAGCGTCTGGCACCGGCCGAACGCGAGCAAACCCTGCGCGACTTTCTGGGCGGTTTTGACTTCCGTGGTGCGCGCATCGACGAGCCAGTGCTGAATTTTTCCGGCGGCGAAAAAGCTCGCCTGGCACTCGCCCTGATCGCCTGGGGCCGGCCGAACTTGCTGCTGCTCGACGAGCCCACCAACCACCTTGACCTCGAAATGCGTCTGGCGCTGACCATGGCCCTGCAAGAGTTCAGCGGTGCGGTACTGGTGGTGTCTCACGATCGGCATTTGCTCAAAAGCACCACGGATGAGTTCCTGCTGGTGGCCGATGGCAAGGTGCAGGAATTCGACGGCGACCTCGAAGACTACGCCCGCTGGCTGGCCGATTACCGCTTGCGCAACGCACCGGCCAGTAACACGCCGGTCAACCCTGACAAGACCGATAAAAAGGCTCAGCGTCAGGCCGCGGCTGCGCTGCGTCAGCAGTTGGCACCGCACAAGCGCGAAGCTGACAAGCTGGAAAGCGAACTGGGCAAGGTCAACGAGAAGCTCGCCAAAATCGAAGCCGGTCTGGCCGACAGCGGTGTCTACGAAGCCGCCCGCAAGGACGAATTGCGTGAACTGCTGGCCGAGCAGGCCAGGCTTAAAGTGCTTGAAGGGCAACTGGAAGAGCGCTGGATGGAAGCCCTGGAGCTGCTGGAAACCTTGCAGGCCGAACTGGAAGCGCTGTCCTGATGGAAGCCCTGCATTTACCGGTGCCCGCCGAGCTGATTGCACCGCTGTGGGTTGCGGTGCAGATTTTGCTGATCCTGCTGGCCGGTTACTTTTCGCAGCGCGTCGTGGCCCGTTTCCTGACCCGCTTGAGCGAGCGTTATCCGTTCCCGCCGCAGCTGCTGATGCCGCTGCGGGGCGGTTTGCGCTGGTTCATCATGGGCAGTGCGCTGATCTTCGTGCTCGAGCGCCTCGGCGTTTCGGCCACAGTGTTGTGGACTGCGCTCTCGGGGTTTGTCGCGGTTGCCGCAATTGCCTTCTTCGCCATGTGGAGCGTGCTGTCCAACCTGCTGTGTGCGGTGTTGATTTTTACCGTGGGGCCGTTTCGGATTGGCGACGTGGTGGAGCTGCTCGATACCCTGGACAAGCCCGGGGTCAAAGGCCGGGTCGTAGCCATCAATCTGCTCTACACCACCCTGATCGAGCCTGCAGAGGCCGGCAGTGGCAGCAGCATGGTGCAAGTGCCCAACAGCCTGTTCTTCCAGCGCTCGGTACGCCGCTGGCGCGAAGGCGATCTTTGACCCTGCCCGATGTGGGAGCTGGCTTGCCAGATAGCACCACGCATCAGCCCGGTCAGACCGTGTCGTGAGCATCGCCGGCAAGCCGGCTCCCACAGGTAGTGGCCAACTACAAAAAACAGTGGTCAATTTTCAGTCAGCGCATTAGCTTTAGGACTTGTTACAGCATTTGTCCGAGGTGTGCGATGTCGTTGGAAACGTGGTTGGCCTTTTTTGCTGCTTGCTGGGTCATCAGCCTGTCGCCCGGCGCGGGCGCGATTGCTTCGATGTCGTGCGGCCTGCAATACGGTTTCTGGCGCGGCTACTGGAACGCCATCGGCCTGCAACTGGGTCTGGCACTGCAAATTGCGATTATTGCCGCCGGTGTCGGTGCAGTGCTCGCCACCTCGTCCACTGCCTTCTATGCGATCAAATGGTTTGGTGTGGCGTATCTCGTCTACCTCGCGGTCAAACAATGGCGTGCACTGCCGGCAGACCTCAGCGATAACGCTGCCGTGCGGCCCATTGGCAAGCCGCTGGCGCTGGTCTTCAGAGGGTTTCTGGTCAATGTCAGCAACCCCAAGGCCTTGGTGTTCATGCTGGCGGTCCTGCCGCAGTTCGTCGACCCGAGTGCGCCACTGGTGAGCCAGTATCTAACCCTGGGTGTAACCATGATTTGTGTCGACCTTGTGGTCATGGCCGGTTACACCGGTCTGGCTTCAAAAGTCCTGCGCTTGCTGCGTACGCCCAAACAACAGCGGCGCATGAACCGCACTTTTGCCGGGTTGTTCGTCGGTGCGGCAGGTTTTCTGGCGACGTTGCACCGCGCCACCAGTTAAAGATCTTGAGTCGCGGTCAATGGAAGTGAACAATGTGTTACTTCTCATTTCCATCCGGATTTATCAATGACCGCCCGCTCGCGTTTTTTGGCCTGGCTGATGTTGCCAGTTCTTGCGTTGTGCAGCCTCGCTGTGTCTGCCAACTCCCCGGAAGGCGCCTCGCAGGCGCTCCACATGATCGACTACATCGGTGCGGACTATCCGCCTACGGTTGAAGATGGCAAGGTCATCGATGACACCGAGTATCGCGAGCAACTCGAGTTTCTGACGGTCCTCAAGGGGCTGATTGCGGACCTGGCGCAACGCCCCGAGCATGCGGAGCTGGTGCAGGGCGTCAACGACTTGCAGTCAGCGGTTGAACAGCGTGCCGATGGCGCGAGCGTGGCCCGTCAAGCGCGACAGCTGGGGGCCAGGCTGGCAGTGGCCTACGAGGTCAGTCAGGCCCCGGCCATTACGCCCGACCCGACCCGCGGTGCACCCTTGTTTGCCCAGCATTGCTCGGTGTGCCATGGCCCGACAGGGGCAGGCGATGGCCCTGCGGGCGTGGGCATGACGCCACCGCCAGCCAACCTGCGCGACGCCCAGCGCCTTGACCGTTTGAGCCTCTACGCGATCTACAACACCCTGGGCCTGGGCGTTGAAGGCACCGATATGCCGTCGTTTGCCGATCAGCTGGATGAACGTCAGCGTTGGGATCTGGCTACCTATGTTGCGGGTCTGAGCATCGATCCGGCTGCGGTCAAAGCGGACAAGACCTACAACCTGGCAGACCTTGCCCGCCAAACACCTAACGAGGTGCTGGCTGGCGAAGGCGCTGCAGCGACTGCTACTTTCCGGGCTCAACGCGCCCAGCCGCCGCAGGTCAAACGTGGTCCTTCGCAGTTGCTCGATTACACCGCGCAAACCCTTGATAAAAGTCTGGCGGCCTATCGTGCCGGTGATCGCGAACAGGCCTACGACTTGTCAGTGGCGGCTTATCTGGAAGGTTTTGAGCTGGTCGAAAGTTCGCTGGATAACGTCGACAGCAACGTGCGTAAAAGTACCGAAAAAGCCTTGATGGCTTATCGCCAATCGCTGCAGGACGGTTTGCCGACCGAACAGGTCGAGCAGCGTCTGGATGCGGCCAAAGCCTTGCTTAAACAATCCGCCGGGCTATTGGGCAGCGATGGTCTGAGCTGGTCCCTGAGCTTTATCTCGGGTTTGCTGATTCTGCTGCGCGAAGGCCTGGAAGCGATCCTGGTCCTGGCGGCAATTCTCGCCTTCCTGCGTAACACCGGCCAGCAATCGGCGGTGCGCAGCGTCAATGCGGGCTGGGCCCTGGCTCTGGTTGCAGGCCTTGCGACCTGGGCGTTGGCGGCCTATGTGATTGATGTCAGTGGCGCCCAGCGCGAACTGCTGGAAGGCTGTACCGCCTTGTTTGCCAGCGTCATGGTGCTATGGCTGGGCGTATGGATGCACGACCGCCGCCACGCGGCTGCGTGGCAGGACTACATCAAGAGCAGCCTGGTCGGTGGCGGCGGGCGTTTCGGCTTTGCGATCCTGGCGTTTTTCTCGGTGTACCGCGAGTTGTTCGAAGTGATCCTGTTCTACGAGACCCTGTGGCTACAAGCGGGTCCGGCAGGTCACAACGCTGTATTGGCAGGCGGTGCTACGGCGCTGGTGCTATTGATGGGGTTGGCGTGGATTATCCTGCGCGGCTCGGCCAAATTGCCGCTGGCTCTGTTCTTCGGTATCAACGCCGCATTGTTGTGCGCGCTGTCGGTGGTGTTCGCCGGACACGGTGTTAAAGCGCTGCAAGAAGCAGGGATTTTTGGCACGCGGCCAGTGGCATTCTTCGAGTTTGACTGGCTGGGCATTCATGCCGATGCTTACTCGCTGGGCGCCCAGGCGGTGGCCATACTGGCGATTATTGTGCTCTACGGCCGCAGCAAGCCGGGTGGAAAGCGCCCTGTGCACGCCGCTTGATTGCACCCTCATATCCTGTAGGAGCAACCCTGCTCGCGAGCTTTCAACAGCTCGCGAGCAAGCTCGCTGCTACAGGTCATTCGATACAGGAGTTTCTCCATGCGTGTCTGGATCGACGCAGATGCTTGCCCCAAGGCCGCGAAGGATCAAGTGATCAAGTTCGCTCTCAAACGTCAGTTTGAGGTGGTACTGGTGGCGGGGCAGAGTCAGGTCAAGCCGACGTACGCGTTGGTCAAACTGATTGTGGTGCCCAGCGGCCCGGATGCGGCGGATGACTATCTGGTGGAGCACGCGGTGCCCGGCGAGTTGGTCATTTGCAGCGATGTGCCCTTGGCCGACCGGCTGGTGAAGAAGGGTGTGGCAGCGCTTGACCCGCGAGGCAAGGAGTTTGATCCGCAGAACATGGGCGAGCGTCTGGCAGTGCGTAATTTGTTTACAGATCTGCGTGAGCAAGGCCAGATGGGCGGCGGGCAGGGCGCTTATGGCGAACGCGAAAAACAGGCGTTCGCCAATTCCCTGGATCGGATCCTGACCCGTCTGGCGCGGGGCTGATCAGGCTTCGTGAGTCAGTTCCAGCACCCGGTCGACCATTTTGTTGATCCCTGAAGCCGCTTCGCTGATGGACCTGGCGAGCATGTAGGCCGGAGTGCTGACCAGTTTGCGGGCTTTGTCCTCAACAATGTCCGTCACTTCACATTCTTTGTGGGTCGCGCCCATTTTGCTCACGGCGCCCGCCGTTTCGGCGTCGTTGCCGATGGTGCAGGTAACGCCGGGGCCGTAGATCTTGGCGGCGACGGCCGGCGAGATGCACATCAGGCCCACTGGCTTGCAGGCTTGCGCAAACGCTTCGGCCAGGGCCAGCACGTCAGGTTGCACGGTGCATTCAGCGCCCTTGATGGCAAAGTCGGACAGGTTTTTTGCCGCGCCAAACCCGCCCGGTACGATCAGCGCGTCAAAGTCATCGACATTGGCTTCACGAATATCCTTGATCTCGCCCCGCGCGATACGCGCCGACTCAACCAGCACGTTGCGCGACTCGGGCATCTCTTCGCCGGTCAGATGGTTGATCACATGATGCTGGGCGATGTTGGGGGCGAAACACTGCACTTTGGCACCGCGCTGGTCGAGGCGCAGCAGGGTGATGACGCTTTCGTGGATCTCGGCACCGTCGTAGACGCCGCAGCCAGACAGAATCACGGCAACTTTTTTGTGGGTCATGTTGGGTCTCCTTGTTCGTGGCGTTAATGTCGCCTGATTTGGCGTTTGACGCCATAGGGGGTTGGTCTGACAGCGCCTACGCTTGGTTGATCTTCGGGTGAGGTGTGCAATGAAGCTGATTCTGTACGCAGTGCCGTTCTTCTTTGTGCTGATCGCGGTCGAGTTGTTGGTCGACCGCTGGCGCGCAATGCCTACCTATCGGCTTGCAGATACGATCAACAGCCTGAGCACCGGGGTGCTGTCGACCACCACCGGGCTGCTGACCAAGGGTGTAGGGCTGGTCACTTACGGCGTTGCCTTGAACTATCTGGCAGTTTTCGAGCTGCCTGAGAACAGCGTGTGGGTCTGGATGTTTGCCTTTGTGTTTTACGACTTTTGTTACTACTGGCATCACCGTCTGGGGCATGAACGCAACGTGTTGTGGGCCGCGCATTCTGTGCATCACCAGAGCGAGGACTACAACTTGTCCACAGCCCTGCGTCAAACCAGCACCGGCTTTTTGTTTGGCTGGATCTTCTACCTGCCCATGGCCGTGCTGGGGGTGCCGCTGCTGGTATTTGTCACAGTGGCGACCCTTAATCTGCTCTATCAGTTCTGGGTCCACACCCGTCACATCCCCAAGCTTGGCTGGTTCGAGTGGTTCTTTGTATCGCCGTCCAATCACCGGGCCCACCATGCGCAAAATGCTCTCTACATGGATCGCAATTACGGAGGAGTGTTCATTTTTTGGGATCGCCTGTTTGGTACCTTTCAGGAAGAAGACAATGCCGAACCTGTGATTTTCGGGGTGACGACACCGCTGGCGAGCTGGAATCCGCTGTGGGCCAACTGGCAGTTCTATGGCCAGTTGCTGGCGGATGCGCGGCATACCGAACACTGGCGGGACAAGTTGCGTATCTGGTTTATGCCCACGGGCTGGCGACCTGAGGATGTCGCAGCGAAGTACCCGCTGCACAAGCCGGACTTGAGCCAATTCGAGAAATTTGAAGTGGCATTGCCGTTTCGCCAGCAGTTGTATATCGCGCTGCAATTTGTCGCCTATGTGGCGCTCGGCAGCTACTTGCTAAATCTGGGCGAGACGTTGCCACCCCAGGCGTTGATTGTGGGCTGGGGCTATATGGGGCTGGGTTTGTTTGTATTGGGAGCCGGGCTGGAGAACCGCCCTTGGGCGTTAAAGCTTGAGTGGCTGCGCCTGGTGTTGAACCTGCCGCTGGGGTGGCTCGCCCCATGGGTGGGGCTGTGGCCGGCCAGCGCATTGGGCTGGGCCGGCCTGTTCAGTTACAGCGTGTTGAGCGTGATCGGTCTCTACCTGTGCAGAGGCCGGTTTACTCAGCTGGCGGGTTGTTAGCCTCACCTGCGGCCCGGTTTTTCTCTTCGAGAGCGGCCTGCCTGGTCAGTCGGGCATTCTTGAAGCGCCGGCGTGCCCACAGGCCCAGTCCCAGCACCAGCAAAGCGCCCAACACCCACAGCTCATACTTCTTGACGCTGCCCAGCAGGCCTTCAAGTACCGCACCAAAGTGGTAGGCGGCGGTCGCCAGTGCGATGGCCCAAATGGCCGCGCCAATGCCGTTGAGCAGCAAGTAGCGGCCCGGCGGGTAGCCCGACAGACCAATGGCCACAGGCATGACGGTACGCAGGCCGTAGACGAAGCGGAAACTCAAGACCCAGATATCCGGGTGCTTGCGAATGTGCTCCAGTGCCTTGTCGCCCATGAGCTGCCAGCGCGGTTTTCGCGCCAGCAATTTGCGGCCGTGCTTGCGCCCCAGGAAGTACCACAGCTGGTCGCCGGCATAACTGCCGAGGAACGCCACGATCATTACCAGTTTGAGGTCCATGTATCCGCGGAACGCCAAGAAGCCTGCGAGGACCAGAATGGTCTCACCTTCAAAGAACGTCCCCAGGAACAGGGCGAAGTAACCGAATTCTTGAAGAAATTGTTGGAGCATTGTCTGGATGCTGGCGAAATGAACGCGCAGCCTACGCCTTAAGGGACATTCAGGAAAGTATCGAAATGTGTCTTGGCGTTAACAAATCCTACAAAGCACGAGTATTTGACTTACGTCATTGGTGTTGTCATCTAGTGTTCATGGAGTGGGGTTATAACCATCGCGCGTAGCTGTTTTGAGTGCTCAACCTGCGGGAGCCGGGTTGCCGGCGATTTTGCAACACCGGGCTTGAGCCATCACTGGCAAGCCAGCTCCCGCCAGATTGCCCCCGTGCTTCAGAACAATTTCGACAAATTGCCCTCTAATCAGCTCCGGCCTGCATAAAGCGCCTTTGAGCGGTTTAAACCCACTGGCGTTGGTGGCATTCTGGCAGCTCGATTACACGCGCCGCTTAACTGTTACGAGAGTCAAACCCGCTCTTACAGGAACACTCAATGAATACCGAAGGACAGACAGAACTCGTTGCTACTGAGGCCGAGCCGGTTGTTGAACAGGCCGTTGAAACCCCGCCCGTGCCGCAAGGCCATGCAGTTGTAGCGCATGAGGCGCCTGCGGCGGCGCACCCAACGATTGCCATTCCGGGTCTGGATGACAGCAGTCTGTATATCCACCGCGAGCTGTCGCAGTTGCAGTTCAATATTCGCGTGCTGGAACAGGCGCTGGATGAGTCCTATCCGTTGTTGGAGCGATTGAAGTTCCTGCTGATTTTCTCCAGCAACCTGGATGAGTTCTTTGAGATTCGTGTCGCGGGTTTGAAGAAGCAAATTACTTTCGCCCGTGAGCAGGCGGGTGCCGACGGTCTGCAGCCGCATCAGGCGCTGGCGCGGATCAGCGAGTTGGTCCACGGTCACGTTGACCGCCAGTACGCGATCCTCAACGATATTCTGTTGCCCGAGCTGGAAAAGCATCAGGTGCGCTTCATTCGTCGGCGCCAATGGAACACCAAGATCAAAGCGTGGGTCCGCAAGTTTTTCCGCGACGAAATTGCGCCCATCATCACCCCGATCGGCCTTGATCCGACGCATCCGTTCCCGTTGCTGGTCAACAAGAGCCTGAACTTTATCGTCGAGCTCGAAGGCATCGACGCCTTCGGCCGTGATTCTGGCCTGGCGATTATCCCGGCTCCGCGCCTGCTGCCTCGGGTGATCAAGTTGCCTGAAGAGGTTGGCGGTACAGGGGACAACTACGTGTTCCTGTCCTCGATGATTCATGCCCACGCCGATGATCTGTTTCAGGGTATGAAGGTCAAGGGCTGCTACCAGTTCCGCCTGACCCGCAACGCTGATCTGTCTGTCGACACTGAAGATGTAGAAGACCTGGCCCGCGCCCTGCGTGGCGAGCTGTTCTCGCGTCGCTATGGTGATGCGGTGCGTCTGGAAGTGGCCGACACCTGCCCTAAACATCTGTCCGATTACCTGCTCAAGCAGTTCAACCTGCATGAAACCGAGCTGTACACGGTCAATGGCCCGGTCAACCTCACACGGCTGTTCAGCATCACCGGGCTGGACAGCCATCCCGAGCTGCAATACACGCCATTCACGCCGGCGATCCCGAAGTTGTTGCAGAACAGCGAGAACATTTTCAGCGTCGTCAGCAAGCAGGATATTTTGCTGCTGCACCCGTTTGAGTCGTTTACCCCGGTGGTTGACTTGTTGCGTCAGGCGGCCAAAGACCCGCATGTGCTGGCGGTGCGCCAGACCCTGTATCGCAGCGGCGCCAACTCCGAAATCGTTGATGCGCTGGTAGATGCGGCGCGTAACGGTAAAGAGGTGACGGCGGTTGTAGAGCTGCGTGCGCGTTTTGACGAAGAGTCCAACCTGCAACTGGCCAGCCGTCTGCAAGCAGCCGGTGCCGTGGTGATTTATGGCGTGGTCGGCTTCAAGACCCACGCCAAAATGATGCTGATTCTACGTCGTGAGGCGGGCGAGATCGTGCGCTACGCGCACTTGGGCACCGGTAACTACCATGCGGGCAACGCCAAGCTTTACACCGACTACAGTTTGCTGACATCCGATGATGCCCTGTGCGAAGACGTCGGCAAGTTGTTCAGCCAGTTGATCGGCATGGGCAAGACCCTGCGCATGAAAAAGCTGCTGCATGCGCCGTTTACCCTGAAAAAAGGCATGCTCGACATGATTGCCCGCGAGACCCAGTTCGCGTCCGAGGGCAAGCCTGCGCATATCATCGCCAAGTTCAACTCGTTGACCGACCCGAAAATCATTCGGGCGCTGTACAAGGCCAGCCAGGCCGGCGTCCGGATCGATTTGGTAATACGCGGGATGTGTTGCCTGAGACCGGGCATTCCGGGTGTATCGCACAACATTCATGTGCGCTCGATCATCGGTCGCTTCCTGGAGCACACTCGGGTTTTCTACTTCCTTAATGGCGGCGAAGAACAGATGTTCCTGTCCAGTGCTGACTGGATGGAGCGCAACCTGGATAAACGCGTCGAGACGTGCTTCCCGGTGGAGGGTAAAAAGCTGATTCTACGGGTCAAGAAAGAGCTGGAATGCTATCTGACTGACAACACCCACAGCTGGAGCCTGCAATCGGACGGTCGTTATATTCGTAACACGCCAACCGGTAATCAAAACCCGCGCAGTGCTCAAGCGACACTGCTGGAGCGTCTGAGCCTGCCGGTATTGACGGTGAGCAGCGGGCCGTCGGTGTAATCCACACACACCCTGCAGGAGCCAGCTTGACTGGCGATGATATCAACGCGGTGCTTCAGAATTACCGCGGTGCAGTCATCGCCAGGCAAGCTGGCTCCTACGGGAGTTGCTGTTTGATCAGGACACTGTCAAAACAATCCCGACCCGGGTCAGCCACTGGGCTTCTTGCTCGAAGTCGGCCTGGGTCAACGGGTTTTTCTCCAGCCAGCCTGCGGGGAAGATCACCTCAAGGTGGTCGCCCTCGGCGCGTAGCTTCACCTGCGACGCTTCCTGATTACCGCGGATGTGATAGAACAAAATCGCAAAGCGCAGCAACACGCACAGGCGAATCAGCTTGATGCCGTCCGCGCCAAATTCGGCGAATTTGTCTTTAGGAATATTACGGCGATGACCGCGCACCAGCAGCGCGAGCATTTGCTGGTCTTCGCGCGAGAAACCGGCAAGGTCGGAGTGCTCGATCAGATAGGCGCCGTGTTTGTGGTAGTGGTAGTGGGCGATGTCCAGCCCGACTTCATGCACCTTGGCGGCCCAGCTCAACAGTTCACGCCAGATTCCGTTCTTGAGTTCCCATGCCTTGGCGACTTGATCGAAAGCCAGCAATGCTTTGCGCTCAACCCGTGCCGCCTGCTCGCGGTCCACGTGATAGCGATCCATCAGCGAGCTGAGGGTGCGCTCACGCACGTCTTCATGGTGATGACGGCCCAGCAGGTCATACAGCACACCTTCGCGTAGTGCACCGTCGCAATGGTCCATGCGCTGCAACTCCAGGGAGTCGAAGATGGCTTCCAGAATCGCCAGGCCCGCCGGAAAAATCGTACGACGGTCAGGCTTGATACCCTCAAAGTCGATTTTGTCCGCCTCACCCAGTTTGAACAGTTTGCGCTTGAGCCAGGCCAGTCCTTCGGCATTGACTTCACCGTTGCCGTGTCCGCCGGCCTTGAGCGCCAGGCCTATGGCGCGAATGGTGCCGGAAGAGCCAATGGCTTCATCCCAGCTCAGGCGGTGCAGCGCGTGCTCAATGCTCATGATTTCGAGGCGCGCAGCGGTGTAGGCCTGGGCGTAACGGGCCGGGGTGATTTTGCCGTCGCGGAAATAGCGCTGGGTGTAGCTCACGCAGCCCATTTGCAGGCTTTCGCGCAGCAACGGTTCAAAGCGCTGGCCGATGATGAACTCGGTACTGCCGCCGCCGATGTCAGCGACCAGGCGTTTGCCCGGAGTGTCAGCAAGGGTGTGCGATACCCCCAGATAGATGAGGCGCGCCTCTTCACGTCCAGAAATGACCTCAACGGTGTGGCCCAGAATCTCTTCTGCACGCACGATAAATTCGTTGCGGTTGCGGGCTTCACGCAGCGCGTTAGTGCCCACGATCCTCACGGCGCCCAATGGCATGCCGTTGATCAGTTGTGCAAATCGCTTCAGGCAATCAAGCCCGCGCTGCATGGATTCTTCGTTGAGTTTGCGTTCTTCGTCGATGCCGGCAGCTAACTGAACCTTTTCACCAAGCCGCTCCAGGATACGGATTTCGCCGTTCTGGGCCTTGGCCACCACCATGTGAAAGCTGTTAGAACCCAGATCAATAGCGGCGATCAGGGATGGATTCTTGCTTTGGGATTGGGGCATGGTTGAAGGATCTCGGTCGATAACGTCGTCATCGTGCCACGATCAAACGCTCGCGCCAACGCGTAGTGTCAGATGCATTGATGTGGCGCACGTAAGCAATGACGTTAGCTGCTCTCGGACAATTCGTATTTTGTTGTGCGATTCCTCTTTGTAGGAGTGCGCTTGCTCGCGGTCTGTGAATCGCTTTGAACGGCTCGCGAGCAAGCTCGCTCCTACAGAGGGTTCGTGCCGATAAAATTTGCCAGTTCCGGGGTTTGCGGGTTGGCGAACAGCGTCTTTGGATCGCCCACCTCGTGGACTTTGCCCTGATGCATAAACACAAGCTTGTCCCCGACTTCCCGGGCGAAGCGCATTTCATGGGTCACCATAATCAGGGTCATGCCTTCGCGGGCCAGCTGGCGCACCACGCTGAGCACTTCGTTAACCAGCTCAGGGTCGAGCGCCGAGGTGATCTCGTCACACAGCAGCACCTTGGGTGACATGGCCAGCGCTCTGGCAATCGCTACCCGCTGTTGCTGCCCACCCGACAAACGCTCGGGAAAGGTATCGAACTTGTCCCCCAGACCAACTCGCTCAAGCATCTCGCGCGCCAGCACCGCGGCTTTGGCCCTGGGTATTTTTTGCACCACTTGTGGGGCCAGCATGACGTTTTCACCAACACTCAGGTGCGGGAACAGATTGAACTGCTGGAATACCATGCCGACCTTCTGGCGCAGGCTGCGCAAGTCGGCGCGGGCGGCGTCCAGGTATTCGTCATCGACCTCAATCACCCCGTCATTGATGGACTCCAGACCGTTAAGGGTTCTTAGCAGGGTGCTTTTACCCGACCCGCTGCGGCCGATAATCGCCACAACCTGGCCTTGTTCGACAGTCAGGTCGATGCCTTTGAGCACGTGATGGTCGCCGTAATATTTATGCAGGGCGGTAACTCTAAGCAGAGGCATGCAGTCTCCTTTCCAGATAGCGCGCACTGAGCGACAAGGGGTAGCACAAGAGGAAGTAACCGAGCGCCACCAGGCCGTAGACCATGAAGGGCTCGAAAGTGGCGTTGGCCAGCATGCTGCCGGTCTTGGTCAGCTCGGTGAAACCGATGATGGAGGTCACGGCGGTGCCTTTGATGACCTGTACCGAAAAGCCCACGGTAGGGGCGATGGCAACCCGCATGGCCTGCGGCAAGATCACGTAGCGCAACTGCTCCAGCGGGCTTAGTGCCAGGCTGGCCGAGGCTTCCCACTGACCGTGGGCAATCGACTCGACGCAGCCTCGCCAGATTTCGGCCAGATAGGCGCTGGTGAACAGTGTCAGGGCCAGCGCAGCGGCCATCCACGGTGAAATATCGATGCCCAGCAAAGCGACGCCGAAGAAAATCAGGAACAGCTGCATCAACAAGGGCGTGCCTTGAAACAGCTCTATATAGCCGCGCGCCAGAATGCGGGCGAAGCGACTTCTGGAGATGCGCATCAGCAGCACCAGCAAGCCGATCAGGCCGCCGCCAAGAAACGCTACAAGTGACAGTGCCGCCGTCCACTGCAAACCCGTCAGCAGGTTGCGCACGATGTCCCAGAAAGTGAAGTCCATCAGCGGCTCCTGGTCAGGTAGCGCCGGCCCACCCAGTTGAGCAACTGGCGGATCAGCAAAGCCATGCACAGATAAATCAGGGTCGTCAGGGCATACGTTTCAAAGGCCCGGAAGTTACGGGACTGAATGAAGTTGGCGAAGAAGCTGAGTTCTTCAGTGGCAATTTGCGAACACACTGCCGAACCGAGCATCACGATGATGATTTGGCTGCTCAGCGCTGGCCAGACCTTGGCCAGCGCCGGTTGCAGGACCACATGGCGAAATGCTTCAAACCGGCTCATCGCCAGTGCCGATGCTGCTTCCAGCTGGCCCTTGGGGATGGCCTGAATCCCTGCGCGAATGATCTCGGTGGAATAGGCACCCAGGTTGATCACCATCGCCAGCACAGAGGCCTGCCATTCGCTGATGTGCAGGCCAAGACCCGGCAGGCCGAAGAAGATAAAGAACAGCTGCACCAAAAACGGTGTGTTGCGGATCAACTCGACATACAGCCCGAATAGCGCTGCGAAGGGGCGGATGTTCCATGCCCTCACCACCGCACCAATAATGCCCAGGCTGACGCCAAACAGCGTACCGATGGCGGTCAGCTCAAGGGTGAAAAGGGCGCCGCGCAACAGCAGGTCGCCGTTTTGCAGCACCGGTAAAAAATCGAACTGATAAGCCATGGCTGATCTCGGCGCAAAACAATCAGAGGTCGGCTGGCAGCGGCTCTTTAAGCCACAGCAGTGCGTTTTTCTCCAGGCTGCCGTCGGCTTTGGCCGCGGCAAGAATCTGATTCACTTTATCCAGCAACTCGGGCTGCCCTTTGTTGACGCCCACGTAGACCGGCGAGTCCTTGAGTTTGAGCTTCATGGCCGGAATTCGTTTGGGGTTGCGCTCGCTGATGGTGACCATCACCACGTTGCCGCTGGCAATCAGGTCAACCTGGCCCGCCAGATAGGCGGCGATGGTCGAGTTGTTGTCTTCGAAACGTTTGATGGTGACACCGGCCGGGGCCACGTTAGTCAGCTCAATGTCTTCGATCGCGCCGCGGGTAACACAGACGGTTTTGCCTTTAAGGTCGTCCAGGGTTTTGATTTCAGCGTCCGGCGGGCCAAAAACGCCCAGGTAGAAGGGCGCATAGGCGTTGGAGAAGTCGATGACTTTCTCGCGGTCCGGATTTTTGCCGAGGCTGGAAATCACCAGGTCGACTTTACCGGTGGTCAAATAAGGGACGCGGTTGGTGCTGTTGACGGGCGTCAGCTCAAGTTTGACCTGAAGCTGGTCGGCCAGCAGTCTGGCGGTGTCGATATCCAGCCCGCGGGGCTTCATGTCAGGGCCGACCGAGCCGAAAGGCGGGAAGTCCTGGGGCACCGCCACTTTGAGTGTGCCGCGGGCCTTTACGTCATCCAGGTCATTGGCATGGGCCGGCATCTGGCTCAGCATCAGGCTGGCGAACAGGGCGCAGATCAGGGCGCTGTAGCGCTGGGTCATGGCAAGTCTCCGAAAACAGGTGAGGTAAAACGCTGCGATAAATCTGAGGAAGCCGGTTTGCCAGGCTTGCACAGGGTGTGCAGTGTTCATTGGCTGATTTGACAGAGCACAGGCCATGCCAACCGCTATTTCGCAGGTTTGGCGCGCGATCACGCGCGTTTGACGACCCTGATAGGTGCGTCGGACGTGAGTTATGTGCACCGCAATAGGGCATGCTACGTCGACGGGGCCGGGTGAAAGGTCTGAGCGATACCCTTGTTCATGCAGCTCTATAGTAAGAGTCAATCAAGGGTCAGCTTCCTGAACGCGATGATGACGGCTATGATGTGCTACGTTTTTGCTTACAACCACGGAGACTTCCATGAGCAGCGATCTTATTAAACACGTCACCGACGCTAGCTTTGAGGCCGATGTTCTCAAGGCTGAAGGCGCTGTACTGGTCGACTACTGGGCTGAATGGTGTGGCCCTTGCAAAATGATCGCGCCAGTTCTGGACGAGATCGCCGAAACTTACAAAGGCAAGTTGACTATTGCCAAACTGAACATCGATGAGAATCAGGAAACCCCGGCCAAGCACGGCGTACGTGGTATTCCAACGCTGATGTTGTTCAAAAACGGCAACGTCGAAGCCACCAAGGTTGGTGCACTGTCGAAGTCGCAGCTGGCAGCATTCCTCGACGCCAACATTTAAGCGTCGATAAAAGCCCCGCAAAATGCGGGGCTTTTTCATGGCTCAGGGACTAGACGCTATGAAACTCAAGTGGTACATTCGGCCCCGCACTGGTTTCTCCACTGCCCCCTGCAAGCCGTCGCCGACGCACTCCTTATCGAATTAGTACGCGATCCTGTCGCCTTCTCTGCGGCGCGGCCTCATTAAGCCAAAAGCTTAATTTCCCCCTCCATAAATGATTACGTCATTCCTATATGAACCTGACTGAACTCAAGCAAAAGCCGATTACCGAACTGCTCGAATTGGCCGAACAGATGGGCATAGAAAATATGGCCCGTTCGCGCAAGCAGGACGTGATTTTCTCCCTGCTCAAAAAGCACGCGAAAAGCGGCGAGGAAATCTCCGGTGATGGCGTGCTGGAGATTCTCCAGGACGGCTTCGGCTTCCTCCGTTCCGCTGACGCTTCCTACCTGGCCGGCCCAGACGATATTTATGTCTCGCCAAGCCAGATTCGACGCTTCAACTTGCGCACTGGCGACACCATCGTCGGTAAAATCCGTCCGCCAAAAGAAGGCGAGCGGTACTTCGCACTGCTGAAAGTCGACACGATCAACTACGATCGTCCAGAGAACGCGAAAAACAAGATTCTCTTCGAGAACCTGACTCCGCTGTTCCCGACTGTACGCATGAAGATGGAAATCGGTAACGGTTCCACCGAAGATCTGACCGGTCGTGTTATCGACCTGTGCGCCCCGATCGGTAAAGGTCAGCGCGGCCTGATCGTTGCTCCGCCAAAAGCGGGCAAGACCATCATGTTGCAGAACATCGCGTCCAACATCTCGCGTAACAACCCAGAAGTGCACTTGATCGTTCTGTTGATCGACGAGCGTCCGGAAGAAGTTACCGAAATGCAGCGTACCGTTCGTGGCGAAGTGGTTGCTTCCACTTTCGACGAGCCACCAACCCGCCACGTGCAGGTTGCTGAAATGGTGATCGAGAAGGCCAAGCGCCTGGTCGAGCACAAAAAAGACGTGGTGATCCTGCTTGACTCCATTACCCGTCTGGCTCGTGCCTACAACACCGTGATTCCAAGCTCCGGCAAGGTATTGACCGGTGGTGTCGATGCTCACGCCCTTGAGAAGCCAAAGCGTTTCTTCGGTGCTGCGCGAAACATCGAAGAAGGCGGCTCGCTGACCATCATCGCTACCGCACTGGTTGAAACCGGCTCGAAGATGGATGAAGTGATCTACGAGGAGTTCAAGGGTACCGGTAACATGGAACTACCCCTGGACCGCAAGATTGCTGAAAAACGCGTCTTCCCTGCGATCAACATCAACCGTTCCGGCACTCGCCGCGAAGAGTTGCTGACCGCCGATGACGAGTTGCAACGCATGTGGATCCTGCGCAAGCTGTTGCACCCGATGGACGAAGTTGCAGCCATCGAGTTCCTGATCGACAAACTGAAGCAGACCAAGACCAACGATGAATTCTTCTTGTCGATGAAACGTAAATAATACGTTTTAGGGTCTTAAAAAATGGCGTCCTCCGGGGCGTCATTTTTTTTGATTTAAAAAGGAAGGTTTCGGGTTGGTACCGGTCAATGAAAATAATAATTTTCGGATTTAAACGTTGATGAGCTCTCTTGTATATCGCCGGGACATTGATGGCTTGCGTGCCGTCGCGGTCATTGCTGTGGTTTTGTTTCACTTCGGGGTACCGGGCCTGACCGGCGGGTTCGTCGGTGTTGACGTATTTTTTGTAATCTCCGGGTATCTGATCACATCGATCATTTGGCACCAGCGCGAGGCCGGACGCTTCAGTTTCGTCGAGTTCTGGGCGCGGCGTGCGCGACGTATCCTGCCCGCTCTGTTCGTTCTGATTGTCGCCGTTCTCGCGGTGGGCTGGTTCCTGATGGCGCCCAAGGATTACGAAGCGCTGGGCCATTCAGTCCGATACCAGGTGATGTTCGCCTCCAACCTGCTGTTTATGCGACAGGACGGCTATTTCGATGTGGCCAGCGATTTAAAACCGCTGCTTCACACCTGGTCGCTGGCGGTTGAAGAACAGTTTTATATTGTTTTTCCGCTGGTTCTGACCCTGTTGGCCAGTCGCTTCAAGCATTGGCGCCTGGCTTTGTTTAGCGTGTTGCTGATCTCGTTCGGATTAAGCGTGTGGGCTGTAGCGCAACACCCTGAAAAGGCCTTTTTCCTGTTGCCTATGCGGGCCTGGGAGCTGCTGGCTGGCGCAATGCTGGCGGTCGCACCGGTCAGTAAGACGCGCCTTACATCATCCGCCGCGCAATGCATAAGTCTGCTCGGTCTGGGCCTGATTCTGATCGCGGTTTTCGCTTACGACAAAAGCACCCCTTTCCCTGGCATAGCTGCACTGTTACCGGTACTGGGTGTTGTTGCCCTGATTTGGGCCAATGAGCATCACACCACTTGGGTGGGGCATATTTTGAGCTCACGCTTGATGGTGGGGCTCGGTTTGATCTCGTACTCCTGGTACCTGTGGCATTGGCCGGTCTTTGTTTTTGCCAGCTATGCCAGCGTGGAAGAGTTCGGTCCCGGCCTCACCGGTGCATTGATTGCGCTGACACTCGTCCTGGGCTATTTGTCGTGGCGCTACATCGAAACACCGTTCCGTGAGCGTCGATTGCTGGCGGGGCGTCGTCAGATCCTGGTCGCCGCGGGGCTGGGCATCCTGGTCCTGGGGTTGGCCGGCCAAGCGCTGCGCTGGACCGATGGTTTGCCGTCGAGGTTGCCTGAACATGCATTGCAGTACGCCAATGCCAGCCATTGGCGTCCTGAGTTGATGGCCTGTATCACTGACGACAAAGGCCCCGCTGACAAGCCTTTTTGTCGTTACGGCAAAACTGCTTCCGCTGTCGAGCCCGCGCAGTTGCTGGTCTGGGGTGACAGTCATGGCACGGCATTAATCCCGGCGCTGGAGGCAAACGCCCGGGAGCACGGGGTTAATGTGATGCTGGCCAGTTCTGCGGGGTGTTTACCCCTTGAGGGGCTGGAACACGGCGAGCGTTGTGCCGCTTACAACCGCCGTGTGGAACAGGCCCTGCAGAAGGAACCGGTGACGGATGTGATGCTTGTGGCCCGCTGGAGTCTGTATCTGTATGGCGATGCCAAGGGTGATCACGGCCATGCGCTGAAGGATGCCGACGGCCGCTATGACCCTGCAGTCGCCGAACAGAAGCTGGCTGACGGGGTGCGGGCACGGGTAGAGCAGCTGCGCAAGGCCGGGTATCGAGTCTGGCTCATGAAAGAGGCGCCGTTGCAGCCGTTCAACCCGCCTTACCGGCTAAGCCGCCTGGCCATGCTGCACAAGCCGACCGCCGACGTTGGTTTTCCCTTGGCCGAACACCTTAAGCAAAAAGCATTCATTAACCGTTTGTTCGCGCAAATTGCAGCAACGGATGCAGGTATTACGGTACTGGATCCGACCCCGGCGCTTTGCGACGCCTCAGGTCTGTGTCGTGCACAGCGCGATGGTCATTCGTTGTACACCGACGACAATCATCTGTCAGAGGCGGGGGCCCGGTTAATGCTGCCAGTGTTGGCGCCGGTGTTCGAAGAGGCGTCGGCTCAAGCGTTGACCGGCGTGAGTGAGGTGAATACCGCCCGCTGAGCAGCGATAAGCTGCCAGCTCACGTCTTAGCAGGTAGGATGTACGCCTATTTTGAGGGTGCCAACGTCAATGAAATTCAAGGATCTTCGGGATTTCGTGCAGCAGTTAGAGCAGCGCGGAGAGTTGAAACGCATCCAGATTCCCGTGTCTCCTGTGCTGGAGATGACAGAAATCTGCGACCGCACGCTGCGAGCCAAGGGCCCGGCGCTGCTATTCGAAAACCCGACAGGACATACGATCCCGGTACTCGGCAACCTGTTTGGCACGCCTGAGCGTGTGGCCATGGGCATGGGGGCCGAGTCGGTCAGCGAATTGCGTGAAATTGGCAAATTGCTGGCTTTCCTCAAAGAGCCTGAGCCGCCCAAAGGTCTTAAAGACGCATGGTCCAAGCTCCCCATCTTCCGCAAGATCATTGCCATGGCCCCCAAAGTCGTCAAAGACGCGGTGTGTCAGGAAGTGGTCATTGAAGGTGAAGATGTCGATCTTGCCATGCTACCGGTTCAGCACTGCTGGCCGGGCGACGTGGCGCCGCTGATTACTTGGGGCCTGACCGTGACCAAAGGTCCGAACAAGGACCGTCAAAACCTGGGTATTTATCGCCAGCAGGTCATTGGCCGCAATAAAGTCATCATGCGCTGGCTCAGCCATCGTGGCGGTGCGCTTGATTATCGCGACTGGTGCGAGAAACACCCGGGTCAGCCGTTCCCGGTATCGGTGGCCCTGGGTGCAGACCCGGCGACCATCCTCGGTGCCGTAACTCCGGTGCCTGATAGCCTGTCCGAGTACGCGTTCGCAGGTTTGCTGCGCGGCAATCGCACCGAACTGGTGAAGTGCCGTGGCAATGACCTGCAAGTGCCGGCCACTGCTGAAATCATCCTTGAAGGGGTGATCCACCCTGGCGAGATGGCGCCCGAAGGTCCCTACGGCGACCACACCGGTTATTACAACGAAGTGGACAGCTTTCCGGTGTTCACTGTTGAACGCATCACCCATCGGATCAAACCGATCTACCACAGCACTTACACGGGCCGGCCACCGGATGAGCCGGCGATTCTGGGGGTGGCACTGAACGAAGTGTTCGTGCCGATTCTGCAAAAGCAGTTCCCGGAGATCACCGATTTCTATCTGCCGCCTGAAGGTTGCTCGTACCGCATGGCCATTGTGACCATGAAGAAACAGTACCCGGGTCATGCCAAGCGGGTAATGCTCGGTGTGTGGTCGTTTTTGCGCCAGTTCATGTACACCAAGTTCGTTATCGTGACTGACGACGATATCAATGCCCGCGACTGGAATGACGTGATCTGGGCCATTACGACCCGCATGGACCCCAAGCGTGACACGGTAATGATCGAAAACACGCCCATCGATTACCTCGATTTCGCCTCGCCGGTTTCCGGTCTTGGTTCGAAAATGGGGCTGGATGCAACCAATAAATGGCCGGGTGAAACGACCCGCGAGTGGGGTCGGGTCATCGTCAAGGACGAGGCGGTCACACGCCGGGTCGATGACATCTGGAATCAATTAGGAATAGATTGATGCGTGTAACCTTGCAGCCTTCAGGCGCGGTGCTGGAAACTTTGCCTGGTGAACGGATTCTGAATGCGGCGCAACGCCTGGGCTATGACTGCCCGCAAAGTTGCCGCAATGGTAATTGCCATGTGTGTGCGGCCTTGCTGGTTGAGGGCCAGGTGGAGCAGGCGGGAGAAGTGCGCGATCACGGCGAATTTTATACCTGCCTGGCATCGCCGCTTGAAGACTGTGTGGTGTTGTGGGACGGGGTGCTAGCGTTGGGAGAGTTACCGGTGCGTAGCCTGGCATGTCAGTTGATTGATTGTGTGGATATGGGCGGCGATGTCTGGCGCGTACGTTTGCGTGCGCCTGCGGGCAAACCGCCGCGTTATCACGCAGGACAATACGTGATGCTGGAACGTGAAAATGGCGAGAAATCGGCTTTTTCACTGGCCAGTGCGCCGCACTCGGGGCGTGACCTTGAGCTGCACGTGCTGGTGCGCGAAGACAGCGCCCGCAGCCTGATCGAGCAGTTGCAGCGCAACAAGATGGTCCGCCTTGAGCTGCCGTTTGGCGACACGCACCTGTGCGAGTTGCCAAACGGCCCGCTGGTCCTGATCGCGGCCGGTACCGGCATGGCGCAAATGCACAGCCTGATCGAGCACTGTCGTGAGAAGGGTTTCAAACACCCTGTGCACTTGTATTGGGGGGTGCGTCGCCCTGAAGACTTCTACAACCTGGAGGAGTGGGACGCCTGGCAGAAGATCCCCAACCTGTTCCTGCACAAGGTCGTGAGTGACCTGTGTGGTTGGGAGGGCCGCTGTGGTCTGTTGCATGAAGCCGTGTGTGAAGACATCAGCGATCTGAAGGCGGTGCATGTCTATGCCAGCGGTTCCCCGGCGATGATCTATGGAACCCTCGATGCACTGGTCAATGCCGGGATGGACCCACACCAGATGCGCGCCGATGTTTTCGCCTACGCTCCACGGCCATGAATGACCCCAAATCCCTGTAGGAGCGAGCTTGAACTGGCCTAATAATTCCGGACACCTCTTAAGGGCGATATGATTTCGCCAACTTGGAGGTTCCATGAACGATAGAAAGGTCTATACCCGCGAGTTCAAGCTGCATGCTGCCAGCATGGTACTCGACGATAACTGTCCGGTGCCGGACGTTTGTGCATCACTGGATATTGGACCCACCGCTTTACGGCGCTGGGTTGATCAGGTTCGCAAGGAGCGCGAGGGTCAACCGGTTAAAGGCACCAAGGCCATCACCGAAGATCAGCGCCAGATCCAGGAACTGAAAGCCAAGATCAAGCGCATGGAGATGGAGGCCGAGATCCTAAAAAAGGCTACCGCTCTCTTGATGTCGGATCCCGATCGTTTTCGATGATCGCAGAGCTAAGAGAGTCATTTCCGACGGCTGTGGTATGTCGTGTTTTTGGTGTGAAGCGCAGCAGCTTTTATGAGTGGATTCAACGGCGAGCCAAGCCGCGGATCAGGCGTGAAGAACTCAAATCGAAAGTGGTTGAGTTGCACAGCCAAAGCCGCGAAGCCATGGGCTCCAGAATGATCAGCAAGGGCCTGAAGTCTCAGAAAATAACTGCTGGAAGAAGCCTTGTCCGAGCGCTGATGAGGGAGGCCAATATTGTCAGCAAACAGCGTCAGCCTCACCCTTTCAGATCCAAAGGGGTGGAAGCATTTGTCGCGCCCAATCGGCTAAAACGCAATTTCAAACCGACTGCAATCGATCAGGTTTGGTGTGGCGACGTGACCAGTCTGATGGTAGGCAAACGCTGGATTCATTTGGCCATCGTGATCGATTTGTATGCTCGCAGGGTCATTGGTTGGGCTTTTTCTCTGGTCAATGACGCCAACCTGGTCAGCAAAGCGCTACGCATGGCGACAGCAGTACGAACGTGTCTGCCTGGGCTGATGTTTCACTCAGACCAGGGATGTCAGTACACCAGCCGCAAGTTTCAAGAGGAACTGGTGCTCCACGGCATTTTGCAAAGCATGAGTCATCGTGGACAGTGCTGGGACAATGCTCCAACAGAGCGTTTTTTCGGCACACTGAAATCAGAGTGGGTACCTCGCAACGGCTACAGCCTAATCGAGGAGGCAAAAACGGACATGGTGCGTTTCTTCATGTACTACAACCGCACCAGGCTCCACAGCTACAACAACTACCTGTCGCCAATAGCTATGGAGCAAAAAGCGGCATAAGCACCGTAAACGGTGTCCGGGATTGCTTGACCAGTTCAGCTTGCTCGCGAGCCGTTGAAGAGCTCGCGAGCAAGCTCGCTCCTATAGGTTTGTATGCCTTAGATCCGCAGTCCGGCGGTGATCATGGCGGCATTGAAACCGAGCAATACCAACTCGGCTGCCACGGGTCCGTAATAAGCCCCGACCGAAGGGATAATCACCGGGGCAACGCCAAAGCGATTGAGCGGGATCTTGTCTTGATATTGCCCGTGATAGCCTTCCAGCAAGCCACCGGTCAGCTTCAAATAGACCGGATAGTTTTCACTGTCAAAGCGTTTGCCGGCATAGGCGTAATAAGAGCGCTGGCTAAATGAATTACGAAAAGTTGCTCCGCCCGCAAGCCAACCGGATGCATCGTTATATTCAAGGCCAATCAAATCCTGATTGTTATTGTGATCAGGGTCTGGCGAGAAATGTTTCGTGAAGACACTGGTTTGCACGTACCAAAAGTCTTTGTCTTTTTGTTGAGTGTCATCCTGGGCCAGCGCAAAGCTGGTGTAAGCCAACATAAACAGGCAACAGATTCCTGATTTCTTCATGTTATGGCCTCTGTCGTTATGTTTGGGCGCAACACTATAGAGATATGGCGTGCGAGTTACCTGAACCTGCGCCTTACACATGTGCAATTAGTGCGGCCGGTCTCTGCAGGTTGCCATAGGTCTGGACCTGCAAGTCATTTCCTTTTTAGTGCTATACCATTCAGGTCGTTACTTTCGTTTACATCATGTAATGCGAGCAGGACCCAAAAGCCTTAGTTATGACTGTTATTGAATCTGTGTGTTTAACCCCGGATTACCCTCCGCGACTCGATTTTGGGGCGGCGTTGACCCCAGAACAACTTCAGCAATCCTTGCAAGCCACCATGGCCTGCCATCAAGGCGGCCCCGTCTGGTTATTCGCCTATGGCTCACTGATCTGGCGCCCCGAGTGTTCGGCGGTCGAGCGCAAGCGCGGGCGGGTGCATGGCTATCATCGCGGGCTGTATCTGTGGTCCCACGAACATCGCGGCACGCCGCAATGGCCGGGGCTGGTCTTTGGTCTGGACCGGGGCGGCTCGTGCAGTGGCTTTGCTTATCGCCTGCCTGAAGACAACCTCGACGCTTCGCTCTACGCCCTGTGGCTGCGTGAAATGCCGGTGCCGTCTTATCGGCCGCACTGGCTCACCTGCCGGCTGGAAGATGGCAGTCAGGTGCAGGCATTGGGGTTTGTGCTGGAGCGACACCTGCCCAGCTATGCGGGCAATCTGTCAGACGGTGTACTCAGCCAGGTACTGGCCAACGCTAACGGGCGCTACGGTACTACTCGCGATTATGTCGAGCAGACCGTAAGCGCCCTGCGTAGTCACGCCATGCCAGATCTGAATCTGGAGGCACGGCTCAGGCGCTGCATGTCGTTCAAGCCTTAGGCCTTAGGCCTTAGGCCTTAACCGCACGCTCTGCACTGGCTACATTTTTATGCCACAGCGTCGGGACCATGAACGCAATTGCCAGTAGGCAGGCGCTGATCAGCAGCACAAAGCCGCCATCCCAACCGAAGTGGTCTACCAGATAGCCCATGGCTGCACTGGCTGCGACCGAGCCGCCGAGGTAACCGAACAACCCGGTAAAGCCAGCGGCGGTGCCGGCCGCTTTCTTCGGCGCGAGTTCCAGGGCTTGCAAGCCGATCAGCATCACAGGCCCGTAAATCAGGAAGCCGATGGAGAACAGCGCGATCATGTCGATGGTCGGGTTGCCCGGCGGGTTGAGCCAGTAAACCAATGTGGCGACCGTTACCAGCGACATGAACACGATCCCGGTCAGGCCGCGATTGCCGCGGAAGATCTTGTCTGACATCCAGCCGCACAGCAGCGTGCCCGGGATACCTGCCCACTCATAAAAGAAGTACGCCCACGAAGTGGTGTCCACCGTGAAGTGCTTGGCTTCCTTGAGATAAGTCGGGGCCCAGTCCAGTACGCCGTAGCGCAGCAGATAAACGAACACGTTGGCCAGGGCGATATACCAGAGCATTTTGTTGCGCAGCACGTATTTGACGAAGATTTCTTTGGCGCTGAATTCGTCTTCGTGGCTGGAGTCGTAACCGGCCGGGTAATCATTCTTGTACTGCTCGATCGGTGGCAAACCTACCGACTGCGGGGTGTCGCGCATGGTGACAAAGGCAAACAGCGCGACCAGCAGGGCAACGGTAGCCGGTACATAGAATGCCGCGTGCCAATCGTTGAACCAGGCCATGCCCAGCAAAAACAGCGGCCCGATCAAGCCGCCGCCGACGTTGTGTGCCACGTTCCAGACTGACACTACGCCGCCGCGCTCTTTCTGCGACCACCAGTGAACCATGGTCCGACCACTTGGCGGCCAGCCCATGCCCTGCGCCCAGCCGTTGATAAACAGCAAAATGAACATCATGGTGACGCTGGAGGTGGCCCAGGGTGCGAAACCGAAAATGAACATTACGCCCGCTGAAATCAGCAAGCCGAAGGGCAGGAAAAAGCGCGGGTTGGAGCGGTCGGATACCAGCCCCATGAGGAACTTGGACAAACCATAAGCGATGGCAATTGCGGACATGGCCAGGCCCAGTTGACCCCGGGTGTAACCCTCGTCAATCAAGTACGGCATGGCCAGTGAGAAGTTTTTACGCAGCAGGTAATAGCCCGCGTAGCCAAAGAAAATACCTGCGAAAATCTGCCAGCGCAGACGTCGATAAGTACTGTCTATTTTTTCTTCAGGCAGGGGAGCCTGGTGTGCGGCAGGTCGGAAAAAAGCAAACATTCAAGAGCTCCAAATTTCTTGTTATATAAGCGAGCTCGAACGTTACATTTTCGTTACTGAAAATGACAGGCATTACCATGGGCTGTCCCAGGAAAAATCCCACAGGGCGTTTTCCTTTGTGAACCTTTCGCTCTGGGACAAAACCATCCACAACCCCTATGGCCGTCAAAACCGGGCAAAACTATCCACAGGCATGGAGAAACAGGCTGTGCACAAAGATTTAAGGGGCAGGGTCTTTCCGTTTAATCAGAGCTGTCACACAACAGGATCGGAGCCCTACGGCTTTGCAGTTAATGGCCGATAACCAGAAATAGATGTGTAAGCAGCCCTGACTGTTTGCCCCAACCCGTACAAAGGAGCGAATTGTGAAAGCGTGGATCGTATTGATGGTGGCCCTGTCCTTGCCGATGGTGGCGGTTGCAGAAGAAGCGGAAGAGGGCGCTGCCAAGGTCAGTTACATCACGTTGAGCCCGCCGTTTGTGGGTAACTACGGGCTCGATGGCAGTTCGAAACTCAAGGTCTACAAGGCGGACATTTCGTTGCGCGTGTCTGGAGCCGAGGCGGCCAAGGCGGTGAAAGCCAATGACCCGTTGATTCGTAATCAGTTGGTGGGTTTGTTTACCCAGCAGACCAGCGAAAGTCTGGGCAGCGTTGAAGCCAAGGAGAAGCTGCGCCAGGAGGCCTTGAAGCAAATCCGGCAGGTGATGACCGACGAGACCGGCAAGCCGATGATCGATGATTTGCTGTTCAATAATTTGATTGTTCAGTAAGCCTGCAATGATGACTGCAAGCCCGGTGCCGCGGGCTTGCGCATGGCGTGTGGTAAAACTATGACGCCAGGCTCTTGCGGAACCGTGCCAGCGCAATGGCGAAGAACACCAGGCCAATGGCGGTCAGTGCCAGCAAGTCCGGCCACACCACCTCGACGCCGGCATCACGGAACAATATCGCGGCACTGAGGCTCACGAAGTGAGTCGATGGCGAGCACTGCATCACCCATTGCAGCCACTCGGGCATGCTGTCCAGCGGGGTGCTGCCGCCCGACAGCAGGAGCATCGGGATAATCACCGGGATCGCCAGCAAGCCGAACTGCGGCGTTGAGCGGGCCAGTGTCGCGAGGAAGATGCCCAGTGCGGTACTGGCAAACAGGTAAAGTGCCGTCACGAATAAAAACAGGATCAACGAGCCCGCCAGCGGTACACCCAGGGCCCATTTCACCACCACTTCCAGCGATACCCAGGTGCACAGCACCACCACCAGCATGTTGCTCCAGATTTTTGCG
This sequence comes from Pseudomonas versuta, assembly GCF_001294575.1. Taxonomy (NCBI): domain Bacteria; kingdom Pseudomonadati; phylum Pseudomonadota; class Gammaproteobacteria; order Pseudomonadales; family Pseudomonadaceae; genus Pseudomonas; species Pseudomonas versuta. Next base: position 4,353,693 of record NZ_CP012676.1, on the reverse strand, counting down.
AGCATGATTTCCAGCGCGGTCAGGGGCAGGACCAGCAAGTGGTCGAGGGTGCCGTGTTCACGCTCGCGCAACAGCGCAGTGCCGGTCAGGACAATCGCCAGAATGGTGATGTTATTGACGATCTGGATCACGGCCAGGAACCAGCCGCCCTCCAGGTTGGGGTTGAACAACGCGCGGCTGCTGAGCAGCGCCGGCGTATTCGCCGCGGCCGCGGCCTGTCCGGTGTAGTTGAGCAGTTCGCGCTGGAAGATCCGGCCGATATACCCCGCGCCCATAAATGCCTGGCTCATGGCCGTGGCATCAACGTTGACCTGCACGCCCGGTTCGCGTCCGGCCAGCAAGTCGGCCTGAAAGTTGGCCGGAATGTTGATCACAAAGGTGTAGCGGCCGCTGTCCATCGACTGGTCCAGCTGGTCGTAAGGCAAGTCTTGCGGCGCCTGGAATTCTGGCGGTAACAGCGACTCGCCCAGTTTGCGCGATAACTGGCTGTGGTCTTCATCGACGATGGCCACGCTGGCGTTATGCACGCCGATGATCGAACCCGCTGCCGGCATATAAATCGCCACGCTAAAGGCATAGAGCAAAAACAGCAGCAAGACACTGTCGTGCCGCAGGCTGGTGAGTTCTTTAAGACCCAGGCGCAGGATGTGCGAGAGCTTGTGCATCAAACCTCCTGCTTCTTGAGCATGATCAAACTCAGCCCGGTGAACGCGACAAAGAACCCCAGCAGTGCCAGGCATTGCGGCCACAGTTGGCGCAGGTCCAGTGCTTTGGTGAAGGTGCCCACGGCGATATCGAGAAAGTGCCCGGCCGGGAACAGCATGCCCATCAGCGCCGCGGAACCGTCAAGCGAGGAGCGCGGCACGATCAGCCCCGAGAACTGAATGGTCGGCAGGCTGGTGATGATCATGGTGCCCAGGATCGCGGCAATCTGGGTGCGGGTGAATGCGGAAATCAGCAGCCCCATGCTGGTGGTGGCCAGTACATACAAAAGCCCGCCCAATGCCAGCGTAAGGCCGCTGCCTTTAAACGGTACGCCGAACAGCCAGCGGTTCATCGCCACCAGCAACGCCAGGTTGACCAGGCTTACGGCCAGGTACGGAGCCTGTTTGCCCAGCAGAAATTCCAGCCGGGTCAGCGGCGTGGCGTAAAAGTTGGTGATCGAGCCCAGTTCTTTTTCCCGCACGATACCCAGTGCGGTGAGCATTGCCGGAATAAACGCGAGAATCAGCGCCATCACGCCGGGGCCGATGGCATTCACACTGATCACGTCCTGGTTGTAGCGAAACCGGGTTTCCAGCTTGGCAGCCCCCTGCTTGTTTTGCGCCAGGCTGCTCAGTGCGGCCAGTTGCTCAATGTTGGCTGAATGCACCGCGTCAACGTAATTGCGACTGGTTTCGGCCCGGAACGGCATGCCGCCGTCGAGCCACGCGGCAACGGTGGGCTGACGTCCGGCGTAAAGGTCACGGCCGAAGCCCGGGGGGATTTCCAGGGCAATTTTGATTTCGGAACGCTGCAGGCGTTTATGCAATTCGTCAGCGCTCTGGATGGGCGCGTGTTCTTCGAAATAGCGTGAGCTGCGAAAGGCTTCAAGGTAGGCGCGGCTCTGCGGGCTTTGATCCTGGTCGTACACGGCGAAGGCGAGGTTTTCCACGTCCAGCGAAATGCCGTAGCCAAAAATGACCATCATGAATACTGCACCCAGCAAAGCGAACGCCATGCGCACCTTGTCGCGCAATAACTCTTTTGATTCGCGGCTGGCGACGGCAATCAGCCGGGACAGGCTGAAGCCGGTTTTGCTTGGTGGCGGTGGCGCATTCACGGCAGCCACCGGTGCGGGTTGTGCATCGGCTGGGGCGTTGGCGGCCGGATCGTTTTGCGCTTCTTCCAGGCAGGTGACAAATGCCGCTTCCAGGGTGTCGCCGCGAAATTGTTTTTGCAGCGCATCCGGCGTGTCGCAGGCCAGAACCTTGCCCGCGTGCATCAGCGAGATGCGGTCGCAGCGTTGCGCCTCGTTCATAAAGTGGGTGGACAGAAAGATCGTCACCCCCTGCTCGCGCGACAGTTCGATCAGCAGGCGCCAGAAGTCATCACGCGCAGCCGGGTCGACGCCTGAGGTGGGCTCATCGAGGATCAGCACTTCGGGGCGATGCAGGACCGCCACTGCCAGAGACAAACGCTGACGCAGGCCCAGAGGCAGTTCGCCGGATTGCTGGTCGGCAACCTCTGCCAGATCGAAACGCTGGATCAGTTCCTCGATCCGGGCCTGGCTTTGATCCTTGGGCAAGTCGAACAGTTGGGCATGCAATACCAGGTTTTGTCGTACGCTCAACTCGCCATACAGCGAGAAGCTTTGCGACATGAACCCTACGCGCTTGCGGGTGGCCAGGTCTTTGGCGTTGACCGGATTACCCAGCAGTTTGGCACTGCCTTCGGTGGCTGGCATCAGCCCGGTCAGCACTTTCATGGTGGTGGTTTTGCCGCAGCCGTTTGAGCCCAGAAAGCCGAAAATCTCGCCTCGGCCAATGGCAAAGCTGACCTTGTTGACCGCCGTGAAGTCGCCGAATTTGAGGGTCAGGTCGTGGGCTTCAATGGCGATGTCGCTGTTGTCACTGGTGCGTGGCGGAATCACCAGCGGTGCGTTGTTGTGACCGCTGTCGCCCTGATAGTGGGTAAAGGCTTCATCCAGCTTGCCGGTGGTGGTGACGGCGGCCAGTTCCCGGCTCAATCCGGCGGCGATCAATTTGCCCCGATCCAGCATCAGGCAATGTTCAAACTGCTCTGCCTCTTCCATGTAGGCCGTAGCGACCAGCAATGTGAGTTGTGGGCGTTGACTGCGTACGTCATCCACCAGCTCCCAGAAACGCCGCCGTGACAGCGGGTCGACCCCGGTGGTGGGTTCGTCAAGGATCAGCAAGTCGGGCTCGTGGATCAGGGCGCAACAGAGCCCCAGCTTTTGTTTCATCCCGCCCGAAAGTTTACCTGCGGGCCGTTCGGCAAAGCGCTCCAGATCGGTGGCCTTGAGTAACTGCGCCATACGTTGCTCGCAATCATCACTGGACAGTCCAAACAGAGTGCCAAAAAAACGGATGTTTTCGCTGATGGACAATTCGGGGTAAAGATTGCCGCCCAGGCCTTGGGGCATAAAGGCAATCAACGGATAAAGAGTGTTGCGATGGCGGCGGTCGTCGATCGGGCCGCCGAGCACCTCAAGTGAGCCTTGCTGAAGTTTTTTGACCCCGGCAATCAGGCCCAGCAAGCTCGATTTGCCCGCACCGTCCGGGCCAATCAGCCCGCAGCGCGTGCCCTTTGGCAGGCTGAAGGCAATGTCGAGCAGCGCTTGTTGTTTGCCGTATCTGTGGCTGATGCCACTGGCATTGATCGCCAGATCGCTCATTGCAGGTTAGCCGGCCAGTCCACGTCGCTGGTCCGTACATAACCGGCTCCCGGCATGCCCGGTTTTGCTTGAGGCACGGCGGCGGGATCGGTCAGGCGCAGCTTGACGCGGAATACCAGTTTTTGCCGCTCGTCACGGGTTTCGACTTCTTTAGGGGTGAACTGGGACTTGGCGGCGACGAAGGAGATTTTTGCCGGCAATGGCTGATCGGGCAGGGCATCGAGTACTACGCGGGCATCAGCGCCAACCGCCAGCTTGCCGACCACTGAGGCGGGCAAGTACAGGTTCATGTACTGATCGCTCGGGTCGATCATCATAAAGACCCGCCCACCTGAGCCCAGCACTTCGCCGGGCTCGGCCAGGCGCAACTGGATCACGCCATTGATGGGTGCACGCAGGCTGCTGTCTTCTATTTCGCTGGTGAGTTGCGCGACTTGCGCCTGGCTGGAAACGATGGCCGCTTTGGCTGCGGCGACTTGCGCCTGTGCGGCGACTACGGCCGAGTTGCTGGTATTGAATTTTGCCTGTTGCTGATCGAGCAACTGGGCGCTGGCAAAACCGCGTTCGGACAGTTGGCGAAAACGTTTGAGTTCCTGGCTGGCCAGCAGCTTTTCGCTTTGGCGCAATTGCACGTTGGCTTCGTTGGCAGCCAGGGCCTCACGGGCGCGCTGCACTTCGGCTTCTGCCTGCGCGCGAGTGGCTTCAAGGGTTCGAGTGTCCATGCGGGCCAGCAATTGGCCTTTGGTCACATGATCACCTTCGTCGACCAAGACCTCGGCCAGGCGGCCCGGAATTTTGGCGGCGATCTGCACTTCTGTGGATTCGAGTCGACCGTTACCCATGCTGATACCTTCAGGGAGCCGGTCGTGCTGGGATTTCCAGTAACCGAATCCGCCTGCAGCGATCAGCAATATCGCCAAAGGAATAACGAAATAATGGGAAATACGATGATTCTTAGACATGCCGACATCCTGTGTCACAGAGCGCTCTAGTTTGAATGTTTCAAGGCCAGGAAGGCTTGATGCCAGTCAAAGGAAGTTGAGAGCCTAGACGCTAAAACAGGATGTTGCCTGAGCAGGGGTGGATTCGATGCAGGAGCCGTGATTAGTCTCGCTGTTGCTGTCACTGGCAAGCCAGCGCCCACTAAAGCAAGCCCATCACTACTGCCCATTGCTCGGCGGTTACGGGCATGACTGAAAGGCGGCTGCCTTTTTGTACCAGCGGCATTTCGGCCAGTGCGCTTTGTTGCTTCAGGTAGTCGAGCTTGATGACCTTGGGGAACGTTTGCACATGGGCCACCTGCAATGCGCTCCACGGGTTTTTCTCGGCATTGGCTTTGGGGTCGAAATAGTGGCTTTCGGGGTCGAGGGCGGTCGGATCGGGATAGGCGGCCTGAACAATTCGGCCAATACCGGCAATGCCTGGCTCGGGGCAACTGGAGTGGTAAAAGAAGAACTCGTCGCCTGCGGCCATGGCCCGTATAAAGTTGCGAGCTTGATAGTTGCGTACGCCGTCCCAGCGCGCTTCGCCAATCTTCTGTAAATCCTTGATCGAGAACTCGTCAGGCTCGGATTTCATCAACCAGTAGGCCATTTTCACTGCTCCTCAAATGTGGCTTGGTCATTTTGTCTGGCAACTTCGCTGTGAACCGACAGTCGGTTGACGCCAGAGTTTGCGTGTCAGTTCGTGTTGCCTCAGAATGCCGGGATTTTAAGCTTGACGCTGCTGCACGGCCTATAACAAAAACCGTTGCTGTCATCGTGTTGATTTGCCTGAAGGGGGGCAATCGATGAAACGCAAACCGGATTTACTGTGGATTTTGGTTATTTTGTTCGGTTTGGGCGTGGTTACAACGGGTTATGCGCAAAGCCTCTGGTCAGCCTCGACTGACGCGCCGATTGAGTTGGCGCAACAACAAGTACAGCCATTTAAACGATAAGTACTGGCAAGGCATCTCTTTGATACAGATGCCTTGGTTTTCAGTGGGCGACGTACCACTGCCTGTCCGAGACCGTGCCCTGTAGCGGCACATCCCAACGGGCTTGCGCCAGGCTCTCTACTTTTTGGCACTCATGGGCTAGCCCCAGCAGCGTCGGCTTGCGCCAGTTTTGGCGTCGGGCCAGATAGGCCAGGCTGCGGTCGTAAAAGCCGCCGCCCATACCCAATCGTCCTCCCGTTTTATCAAACCCGACCAACGGCAAAAGCACCAGATCGAGCGCCCAGACCTTTCGTTGGCGGGCGCGGTTGGTTCTGGGTTCTAGAATCCGGAAGCGATTGGGGATCAGTTTTTCGCCGGCCGCAACGCGCTGAAACACCATCTTGGTTCGAGGCCAGGCGCTGAGCACGGGCAGGTAAGTAATCTTGCCCCGGCGTTGTGCTTCACGCAGCAACAGGCGCGGATCGATTTCACCGTCAGTGGGCAGGTACAGCGAGATATGTTTGGCGCGGCGAAACAGCGGGTGTTGCGCCAGTTGCCGGTACAGGCCACGGGCGGCCTGGCGTTGCTCGCCTGGCGAAAGTTCGCGGCGGGCTTTGCGCAACAGTCGGCGAAGCTGGGGGCGTGTCGCAGGTTCGGTCATGGCGCTGTTCAAGATCGAGTTCACCGGACGGTTGGCTCGTGAAAGGCAGTGCCAGCTCAGGGCCGGCATTGCGCTAAAAAATCAGGCTCCCCGACGTACCGCTGTCGGCTTGGCCCTTGAACCCGAAAGTTCAAGGTGGAAGTTGCAGTAGACCTTAAGGCTTTCCGTCTAGCGGACATGCACACCGGCCCAACGTGCAAGCTCCAGGGTAGTGCGAATCGGCTCAGGGACATCGCTAACTGGCGAATACTCCAGGGAGTGGCGCGAGTATACCCCAAAGAAACCTTATGAATCAGCTTTGACGTTCGTTCGGATCAGTGGCGAGCACCAGATCGACGCGCTCCAGCAGGTCACGTACCTGTTCGCGAGTTGAGCCGTTGGGCTGAACTTCGGCAACTTCCTGCCTGTGCAGCAGATCGTGAGTGATATTCAGGGCGGCCATCACGGCGATACGGTCGGCGCCAATGACTTTGCCGCTGCTGCGAATTTCTCGCATCTTGCCATCCAGGTAACGGGCGGCACTCACCAGATTGGTGCGTTCTTCCTGGGGACACATGATCGAATATTCTTTATCGAGGATGTGCACGGTGACGCTACTGCTTGTACTCATGAGTCTTGCTCCAGGGCTTTGAGGCGCGAAATCATCGATTCCACCTTGTGTCGGGCGATTTCGTTTTTTTCAATGAGGTGCGCGCGTTCCTCGCGCCAAGTCTTTTCCTGAGCTACTAAGAGTCCGTTTTGACGGTTAAGTTGCTCGACCCGGTTGATCAGTAACTCGAGTCTGGCCATCAGTGCATGCAGGTCGGTGTCTTCCATTGTGTCCTACTGTGTAATTTCTGATGGATGGTGACCGTCAAACGAGTTGACGCCTCGATGGTCTGGCACGTCTGCCGATGCTAGGATACAAGGCCTCCATTCTAGACATAGCGCCGCTTGGCGCCTAGCTGACCATGCCTATTCAGAATTCCCCGTATCAAGCCTTTGCCACCCTGCTGACCACCAGCGGCCATAATGTTTCGCCTGCAGAACTGCACGGCCTGTTGCTAGGCCGCAGTGCTGCTGGCGCCGGCTTCGACCACGACAGCTGGCTGGCTGACGCGGCCGATCTGCTCGAAGGCGAAATTCAGGACAACGTACGCAATGCCCTGATCGGTTTGCAAGAGATGGTTAAAGGTGAACTGACCGGTGACGACATGACTGTCGTGCTGCTGTTGCCTACCGATGAAGCGCCTCTGACCGAGCGTGCAATAGCGCTGGGTGAGTGGTGCCAGGGTTTCCTCTCCGGTTTCGGTCTTAACTACCGTGACAATGCCTTGAGCACTGAAGGCAAGGAAGTCCTGCAGGATCTGGCCGCCATTTCTCAGGTTCAAGATGCCCTTGACGAGTCCGATGACGGTGAAAGCGACTACATGCAAGTGATGGAATACCTGCGCGTTGCGCCATTGCTCCTGTTCGCCGAAACCAAAAAAGCTGATGAGCCTGCTGCTGCAAAGCCTTCGCTGCACTGATTGATCTTCAAGAGGGAACCCGTCTGCCCATGATCCATATCCCGAAATCGGAATACACACGTCGCCGCAAGGCGCTCATGGCGCAGATGGAGCCCAACAGCATTGCGATTCTTCCTGCTGCGGCAGTGGCAATTCGCAATCGCGATGTCGAGCATGTTTATCGTCAGGAGAGCAATTTCCAGTACCTGAGCGGCTTTCCCGAGCCTCAGGCGGTCATTGTCCTGATCCCGGGCCGGGCTCACGGTGAATACGTACTGTTTTGCCGCGAGCGCAATGCCGAGCGTGAGCTGTGGGATGGCTTGCGTGCCGGGCAAGAAGGCGCTATCCGCGACTTCGGCGCTGACGACGCGTTCCCCATCACTGACATCGACGACATCCTGCCAGGGCTGATTGAAGGCCGTGACCGGGTGTACTCGGCAATGGGCAGCAACCCCGATTTTGATCGCAACCTGATGGAATGGATCAACGCGATCCGCTCCAAGGCGAGCCTCGGCGCTCAGCCGCCCAACGAATTCGTTGCTCTGGATCATCTGCTGCATGACATGCGCCTGTATAAATCGGCGGCAGAAATAAAGGTCATGCGCCACGCGGCGCAAATCTCGGCTCGCGCCCATGTGCGCGCCATGCAGGCCAGTCGCGCCGGTTTGCATGAGTACAGCCTCGAGGCCGAACTGGACTACGAATTTCGTAAAAGCGGGGCAAAAATGCCAGCCTATGGCTCGATCGTCGCTTCAGGCGATAACAGCTGCATCCTGCACTACCAGGAGAATGACGCCCTGCTCAAGGACGGCGACCTGGTATTGATCGATGCCGGGTGCGAGATCGACTGCTACGCCAGTGATATCAGCCGTACGTTTCCGGTCAGCGGCCAGTTTTCGCCTGAACAAAAAGCCATTTACGAGCTGGTGCTGGCAGCCCAGGAAGCCGCTTTTACCCGGATTGCACCCAACAGACACTGGAACGAGGCCCATGAAGCCACGGTCCAGGTGATCACGGCGGGACTGGTTGAGCTGGGCCTGTTGCAGGGCGACGTAGATGAGCTGATTGCCAGCGAAGCTTACAAACCGTTTTACATGCACCGTGCTGGCCACTGGCTGGGGCTCGATGTGCATGACGTGGGCGAATACAAGGTCGGCGGTGAATGGCGCGTGCTGGAAGTCGGCATGGCGCTGACGGTTGAGCCCGGTATCTATATCAGCCCGAACAATCTGAATGTCGCGAAAAAATGGCGCGGTATCGGGGTACGCATCGAGGACGACGTAGTGGTCACCAAAAACGGCTGTGAAGTCTTGACCGGCGACGTGCCGAAAACCGTCGCTGACATCGAGGTCTTGATGGCGGCAGCACGGATGAGCGCAGCATGAATCGGGTCAGTTTGGCGATTATCGGTGGCGGTCTGGTCGGCGCCAGCCTTGCTTTGGCGTTGCAAGCCGGGGCTAAGGCGCGGGGCTGGAAAATCGTACTGATCGAACCGTTTGCCCCGGGCAACAGTTATCAGCCCAGCTACGACGCCCGCTCCTCGGCGCTTAGTTATGGCGCGCGGCAGATCTACGAGCGCATGGGGCTGTGGCAAGTCATTGCTGAGCGAGCCGAACCGATACGGGACATACATGTGTCAGATCGCGGGCGTTTTTCGACTGCCCGTTTGTCGGCCCGCGAAGAAGGGGTGCCGGCCCTCGGTTACGTGGTCGAAAACAGTTGGCTCGGCCAAAGCCTGTGGAAAAGTCTGGACCCGGACGTGATCAGCTGGCGTTGCCCGGCTGAAGTTATCCATATGCAGCCGCTTGAAGACGGCTACCGCTTGACGCTCAACGATGAAACCACCCTCGATTGCGACCTGGCAGTGCTGGCCGATGGCGGCCGTTCGGGGTTGCGCGAGCAATTAGGCATTCATGTGCGCAAGCGCCCTTACGATCAAAGTGCGCTAATCGCCAACATCACCCCCAGCTTGCCCCATGCCGGAATGGCCTTCGAGCGTTTCACCGATGAAGGCCCGATGGCCTTGCTGCCACTGGCTGATAACCGCTGTGCGCTGGTATGGACCCGGCTGGGGATGGACGCCCGGCGTCTGGCGGCACTCGATGAGCCAAGCTTTCTCAGCGAGTTGCAGGGCGTATTCGGCTACCGGCTGGGCACCCTCAAGCAGGTTGGCGCCCGACACTTGTATCCGCTGACGCTGATTGAAGCCGAGGAGCAGGTACGCCCGCACCTGGCAGTTCTGGGCAACGCGGCCCATAGCCTGCACCCGATTGCCGGTCAGGGTTTCAACCTGTCCCTGCGTGATGCGCAGGCATTGGCTGACGCCTTGTTGGCGAGTGCCAAAAAGCCCGGTGATTTTGCCACGCTGCTGAGTTATCAACAGCGCCAAAAACTCGATCAACAACTGACGATTGGCTTCTCGGACCAAGTAACACGGGTGTTCGGCAGTGAGCAGCCGCTGGTCTCGCTGGGGCGTAACCTTGGCCTGCTCGGCCTCGATCTGTTACCGCCGGCCAAACGCTGGTTTGCCCGTCAGGCGATGGGGCTGGGCACCCGCGCAGACAGTTAATGACGGCCGGGGTACACATGTCCCGGGTCGGACCATTTTTAAAGTGCGGCGTATGCCGCTAGCGAGACAGGCTTAAAGCATGGAAATGCGCGCAGATCTGCTGATTGTCGGGGCCGGAATGGTCGGAAGCGCTTTGGCGCTGGCGCTCAAGGACAGCGGACTAAAAATTCTGCTGCTTGATGGCAGCCCGCTGGCTATCAAACCGTTTAGCCCCGAGGCGCCGTTCGAGCCGCGAGTCAGCGCCTTGTCGGCCGCCAGTCAGCGCATCCTGCAACGCCTTGGGGCATGGGACGGGATTGCCCGGCGCCGTGTCAGCCCTTATTCGCACATGCATGTATGGGATGGCAGCGGCACGGGGCAGATCCACTTCTCGGCGGCCAGCGTACATGCCGAGGTGTTGGGCCATATCGTTGAAAATCGCGTGATCCAGGACGCCTTGCTGGAGTGTCTGCAGGTCACGAATATCGAATTGCTGGCCAATGCACGGCTGGAGCAAATGCGTCGCTCCGGTGACGACTGGCTGCTGACCCTGGCGGATGGTCGCACCCTGCGCGCGCCGCTGGTGGTTGCCGCGGATGGCGCCAACTCGGCCGTGCGCCGACTGACAGGCTGTGAGACGCGCGAGTGGGATTACCAGCATCACGCCATCGTCACCAGCGTGCGTTGCTCGCAACCCCATCAGCAGACCGCCTGGCAGCGCTTTACCGACTATGGGCCGCTGGCATTTTTGCCCCTGCAGCGTGATGGTCAGCAGGATTGGTGCTCAATTGTCTGGTCGACCACACCTGAGCAGGCTAAGCACCTGATGACACTGGATGACAACGACTTTTGCCGCGAACTGGAGTCGGCCTTTGAAGGCCGCCTGGGCAGCGTGGTGAGCGCAGACCCGCGGGTCTGTGTACCGTTGCGTCAACGCCACGCCAAGCGCTATGTGGCCGAAGGCCTGGCGCTGATCGGCGATGCGGCGCACACCATCCACCCGCTTGCCGGGCAGGGCGTGAACCTGGGTTTCCTCGATGCAGCGGTGCTGGCAGATGTGTTGTTGCACGGGGTTGATCGTGGCGACCGGCTGGCGGATGTGCGGGTACTGAGCCGTTTCGAGCGGCGGCGCATGCCGCACAACCTGGCGCTGATGGCGTCGATGGAGGGTTTTGCGCGCCTGTTCCAGGCTGATTCGTTGACTGCCCGCTTGCTGCGTAACACCGGATTGAAATGGGTAAACCAAATGCCCGAAGCCAAAGCGCTCTTTGTGCGCCAGGCGCTGGGCCTGACCGGCGACTTGCCGCCGCTGGCCAAAGCCTGAAATCTGTAGGAGCGAGCTTGCTCGCGAGCTGTGCATTGCAGAGATCGCGAGCAAGCTCGCTCCTACAGGAAGGCGTTTCTTGCAACATCCGGTAACGGCTCTGGGGCGAGTTAGGTTGAGATGGCAAATGTGATTCACTACCATTTACGCCCGATTCGCATTAAGAGAGACCGCCCACCATGTTGGTACCCAAGCGCCTGCTGACTGCACTGGCCCTTACTGTTTTCGGAAGCAGCGTATTTGCTGCCGATGAAGTGGTGGTCTATTCCTCGCGCATCGACGAGTTGATCAAGCCGGTATTTGACGCCTATACCGCCAAGACCGGGGTCAAGATCAAGTTCATTACCGACAAGGAAGCGCCGCTGATGCAGCGCATCAAGGCAGAAGGCCAGAACGCTACTGCTGATCTGCTATTGACCGTGGATGCCGGCAACCTGTGGCAAGCCGAGCAAATGGGCATTCTGCAACCGCTCAAGTCTGACGTGATCGATAAAAATATCCCGCCTCAATACCGTTCCTCTTCCCACGAGTGGACTGGCCTGAGTTTGCGTGCGCGAACCATTGCCTACGCCTCTGACCGGGTCAAACCAGAAGAGTTGTCGACTTACGAAGCCCTGGCAGACAAAGAGTGGGAAGGCCGCCTGTGCCTGCGCACCGCCAAAAAGGTTTATAACCAGTCGCTTACCGCCACCATGATCGAGGTGAATGGTCCGCAAAAAACCGAAGAAATCCTCAAGGGCTGGGTGAATAACCTGTCTACCGATGTGTTCTCGGATGACATTGCAGTGCTGGAAGCAATTAACGCCGGGCAGTGCGACGTCGGCATCGTCAACACTTACTACTATGGCCGCCTGCACAAGCAGAAGCCGGATCTGGCGGTGAAACTGTTCTGGCCTAACCAGGCGGACCGTGGTGTTCACGTCAACCTGTCCGGTATTGGCCTGACCAAATACGCCCCGCATCCTGAAGCCGCCAAGGCGTTGGTGGAGTGGATGACCACGCCTGAAGCTCAGGCGATTTTTGCCGGGACCAACCAGGAATTCCCGGCCAACCCGAATGTTGCTCCTTCAGCCGAAGTGGCCAGCTGGGGTAACTTCAAGGCCGATGAACTGCCGGTTGAAGTAGCAGGCAAGCGTCAGGCAGAAGCGATTCGCATGATGGATCGTGCCGGCTGGAACTGATAAAAAGCTGAAGTTTTACCTGTGGGAGCGGCTTGTCCGCGATAGCATCACCGCGGTTTCTGCAGGAGACCGCGGCGCATGCATCGCCAGGCCCGCTCCCATATTTGTTTCCGGTACTTCCACTTCCGAGATTTCTTCGTGGCCCATCCCGCCCAACGTCGCTGGTATCCACTGGTTTTTGTCATTGCCGCTCTGGTGCTGCTGCCACTGAGCGTTTTGCTGCTGTCCTGGCAAAGCATAGATGTACAGATCTGGAGCCACCTGTGGGATACGCAGATGCCGCGCCTGCTGGGCAACACACTCACTCTGATTGTGGGGGTTGGCATCGGCGTGACGCTGCTTGGCGTGAGTCTGGCGTGGTTAACCAGCTTGTGCGAGTTCCCCGGCAGGCGCTGGCTGGACTGGGCGCTGATGCTGCCGTTCGCGATTCCGGCTTATGTGCTGGCATTTGTTTTTGTCGGCCTGCTGGATTTTGCCGGCCCGGTGCAAACCCTGCTGCGCGAATGGTTTGGTATGGGCCTGCGTCTGCCGAGGGTGCGCTCGACCGGCGGCGTAATTATTGTGCTGATTCTGGTGTTCTACCCCTACGTTTACCTGTTGGCGCGCACCGCATTCCTCGCTCAGGGCAAAGGTCTGATGGAAGCAGCCCGGGTGTTGGGTCAAAGCCCGTGGCAGGCGTTCTGGCGTGTGGCATTGCCCATGGCGCGCCCGGCAATCGGGGCGGGAGTGGCCCTGGCACTGATGGAAACCCTGGCCGATTTCGGTGCCGTATCGGTGTTCAACTTCGACACCTTCACCACGGCCATCTACAAAACCTGGTACGGCTTTTTCAGCCTGTCGACCGCTGCGCAACTGGCCAGTTTGCTGCTGCTGGTAGTGATGGTGGTGCTCTATGGCGAACGCCGTGCCCGGGGCGCCAGTCGCGCCAGTAACGAACGGCCCCGGGGCAAGGCCTTGTATCACTTGCGGGGCCCCAAGGCGTGGCTGGCCAGTGGTTGGTGCATGCTGGTGTTCGCCTGCGCGTTTGTGATCCCGATGCTGCAATTGGTGGTGTGGTTCTGGCAGCGCGGGCGCTTTGATCTTGATGAGCGCTATAGCGGCCTGATTTTGCACACCCTGTATCTGGGGGCCATGGCCGCGCTGATCACCGTAAGTGTGGCGCTGGTGCTGGCGTTTGCCCGGCGACAGGCGCCCACAACGGCTATCCGCGCCGGGGTGAGCCTGGCCAACCTCGGTTATGCATTGCCGGGATCGGTACTGGCGGTGTCGATCATGCTGGCTTTCAGCTATCTGGATCGTGAACTGGTGATCCCGGTATCAGGCTGGCTTGGAGGGGCTGGCAAGCCGCTATTGCTGGGCAGCCTGTCGGCTCTGCTGCTGGCGTATCTGGTGCGCTTTATCGCTGTGGCGTACGGCCCTCTGGAAAACAGCCTGGCGCGCATTCGTCCTTCTTTGCCAGAAGCCGCCCGCAGTTTGGGTGTGAGTGGCCCGCGACTGTTTATCAAGGTGTATCTCCCGTTATTGCTCCCGGGCACCCTGAGTGCAGCGCTGCTGGTATTTGTCGATGTGCTCAAAGAAATGCCGGCAACCTTGCTGATGCGCCCGTTTGGGTGGGACACGCTGGCGGTGCGGATTTTTGAGATGACCAGTGAAGGTGAGTGGGCGCGGGCATCGTTGCCTGCACTGACATTGGTGCTGGTCGGCTTATTGCCGGTCATCGGGTTGATTCGTCGCTCGGCCCATCGAATCGGCTAGGTGCCAGTCCCTCCCCATGCGGCTACAATGCGCGGCATTCGGTGCGGTCTGTCTGTCAGGCCAGGTTCTCTGTTAACGCATAAAGCCCTCTTTTAGAGGTCTTGGGCCAACAACAAGCCTGTCCGCACCTTCGCCAAGCCCGGAAGGAGAAACCCATGGGACAGCGTACGCCTCTGTATGACCTGCATCTCGCCCTTGGCGCGAAGATGGTCGATTTTGGCGGTTGGGATATGCCCTTGCATTACGGCTCGCAAGTTGAGGAGCACCATGAGGTGCGCCGTGACTGTGGGGTTTTTGATGTCTCGCATATGACCGTGATTGACGTCACCGGGGATCAGGCCAAGGAATGGCTACAGCATTTGTTGGCAAACGATGTCGAACGTCTGAACACACCCGGCCGTGCTTTATACAGCGCCATGCTCAATGAGAAGGGCGGCGTGGTCGATGACATGATTGTCTACCTGATGCCCGCGGGGTATCGGCTGATCGTCAATGCCGCGACCCGTGACCAGGACCTGGCCTGGATGGCGGCTCAGGCTCAGGGCTATGCCGTTGAGCTGCAGGAGCGCCCCGAGCTGGCGTTGCTGGCCATTCAGGGGCCTCAAGCCCGGCATAAAGTGGCCGAGCTGGTGAGTCAGGCCCGCAGCCAGCTGATTCACCAACTAAAACCCTTCGAAGGGCAGAGCTGTGGTGACTGGTTTATCGCGCGCACAGGCTATACCGGTGAAGATGGCCTGGAAATTCTGCTTCCGGCCGATCAGGCCCCGGCTTTCTTTAACGACCTGGTCGGTGCCGGTATCTCCCCTATTGGTTTGGGCGCTCGCGATACCTTGCGTCTTGAAGCTGGCATGAACCTCTATGGGCAGGATATTCATCTGTCTGTCTCGCCACTTTCAGCCAATATGGCCTGGACCATCGCGTGGGAGCCTGCTTCGCGCAAGTTCATCGGGCGCGAAGCGCTGGAGGCTGAAAAGGCCAACGGAGTGAAGCTAAAGCTTGTGGGTCTGGTGCTCGAAGAGCGCGGTGTATTGCGTGCTCATCAGGTGGTTCGTATCGCTGATGTTGGCGAAGGAGAGATAACCAGTGGTAGTTTCTCTCCCACGCTAAGCAAATCGATCGCTTTGGCACGAGTTCCGATGGCAACGGCTGACCGTGCCGAGGTCGAGATTCGTGGTAAGTGGTACCCGGTTCGAGTGGTTAAACCAACATTTGTTCGTCTTGGCAAAGCCTTGATCTAACGTTTACTGGCGGACTAACACGGTGTGTAAGCCGCTGAAATTTCTTCTTGAGGACACTGAATATGAGCGATATCCCTGCTGACCTGCGCTTTGCTGAAAGTCACGAGTGGGCCCGTCTGGAAGCTGATGGTACGGTTACCGTAGGTATCAGCGATCACGCTCAGGAAGCCTTGGGGGATGTGGTGTTTGTTGAGTTGGCCGAGGTCGGCAAAGTATTTGCCGCTGGCGATACTGCCGGGGTCGTTGAGTCGGTAAAAGCTGCTTCGGATATCTACTCGCCGGTGTCGGGCGAAGTCATTGCCATTAACGAAGCCTTGGCGGACAGCCCTGAGTCGCTGAACGAGGCACCTTACGCCAGCTGGATCTTCAAGCTCAAGCCAAGCAACACTGCGGAACTGGAAAAACTGCTGGATGCTGCCGGTTACAAAGCCGCAATCGGCGAGTAACCCCAGCCTGTTCCTGTAGGAGCGAGCTTGCTCGCGATCTTTTAGAAGATCAAAAGATCGCGAGGCAAGCCTTGCTCCTGCAGTTGTTCTAAATACTTAAGCGTCTTTCAACACCGCTTTAACCGCCGCCACAGAGCGTTCCACATCTGCCTTGGTCATGGCGGTAAACATCGGCAGTGACACGATCAGCCGGCCCACGCGCTCGGCAATCGGCAACATCCCTTCCTTGAAGCCTTGTGCACGATACAAGCTCAGCAAATGGATCGGCGGGTAGTGATAGCCGACGCCGACGCCCAGTGCCTGCATCTCTTTCATAAAGGTCGCACGTGCAGGCTGACCATCTTTACGCTCCGCCAGCACCAGTTGGAACAAGTGCCAGTTGGTATTGTTGAAGTCAGCGATCGGCAGTTGTGCGCCGTACTCGGCCTCAAAGTCCGGACCAAAACATTCGAAATAATGTTTGGCCAGTTCCCGGCGGTGGGCGGTAATGGCTTCGATATGGGCAAACTGACCCAGACCAATCGCCGCTGCAATATCGGTCATGTTGAACTTGCCACCGAGCACGTCGACATCCAGACCGTCGAAACCGGTACGGGTGACGCCTTGCAGGCGATATTTCTCAGCCAGACGCGCCTCTTCTTCGTTGTTCAGTACCAGACAGCCGCCCTCGGACGAGGTGATGTTTTTGTTGGCCTGAAAACTGAAAGAAACAAAATCGCCGCGTGCGCCAATGCGTTGCCCGTTCCAGCTGGAACCCAGAGCCTGGGCGGCATCTTCGACAACCCGCAGGTTGTATTTTTTGGCCAGCGCGTACAGCGCGTCCATGTCCACCGGCAAGCCCGACAGATACACAGGAATGATTGCTTTGGTACGCGGGGTTATAGCGGCTTCGACCTTGGCCAGATCGATATTGCGTGTAATCGGGTCGATATCGGCAAATACCGGGGTGGCGCCCACTTCGATAATCACGTTGGCCGTGGCGACCCATGAAATGGAGGTGGTGATGACTTCATCACCGGCACCGATACCCGCGATGCGCAGGGCGATTTCCATGGTGCAGGTGCCGGAGTTGAACGTGCGCACCGGGCGCCCGCCAAAATACTCGGACAGTTGCGCTTCAAACGCCTGAACCTTGGGCCCGCTGGTGATCCAGCCTGAGCGCAACACGTCGCCTACCGCAGCGATGGTGGCTTCATCAATGGTGGGTTTGGAAAACGGCAGGAAAGGCAGTGAGCTCATGGAAGCAATACGTCCGATGTGAGTTTGAGTGGGCAAAGCATACCCATAGCATGGCCCACATCGGGTGAAATTTCTGTATAGAGGCTGAATCAAGCGTGGCAACGGGCATGGAGCTAGAGCTTGCTCGCGACTGGATAACCCGGTTGGACTTGAAGCCCCGTGTTCCCCGAATCGCGAGCAAAGGGAAGCTTTACTCTACCGATGCGTTTTTCGCCAGGATTGCGTTGGCCAGGTCCATGTCACTGACTTTCAGCTGGGGGTTATCGGCGCGCACTTGTTGCATGGCGGATTCCAGATAAGGGCCCCGGATCGAACCGTTGCTGGCAACAAAGCTCCCCGCATCATCCTGAGCGGCGATGACTTTTCGGTCTTTTTTGAAGGTCAGGTAGGTGGAACCTGTGGTTGCACCAGAAGACAACACATTGCGCCAAAAGCTGTCGGCCATTGCAGAACCAACAGGAAGGGACAGCAAGGCGATCGCGGCTACAGCATATTTGAGACGCATGACAGTGACTCCGAATAGGTTAATACCAACTTTGATTCTAGTTCCTGCCCGGGAGTTCCGTAACTTCATGCGCAACTTCTACGCTTAGCACGGTCCCGTTCTGGCCTGTCACGCGAACCGGTGTGCCCACGTCAGCATCGGGCCCTGTAACCATCCATACCCCATCCCCGACCTTGATCTTGCCCCGGCCCCCGACAATCGCTTGTTGAACGACAAACGTACGGCCGATCAGCTCGTGTCCCCGGCGGTTAAGGTCTGGTTGATCGCTACTGTTAACCGTGCCGCGCTGGCGCTGCCACCAGTACACCGCAGTGAGAACCGCGAGCACGCCAAACAGCGGGAACTGCAGGGTCCAGGACAGGCCCGGTATCAGGAAGGTCGCGGCCCCGACGATGATCGCTGCACTTGCAACCCAAAGCAGATAACCGCCGGCCCCGAAAACTTCCAGGATCAGCAGCACTGTGCCAAGTGCCAGCCAGTCCCAATAGCTCAGGTTTTGCAGGAACTCCCACATGTCTCAGACCTTTTTGTTATCAAAGGTGGCTTTGACTATTTCACCGATGCCGCCCACTGCGCCAATGACCTGGCTGGCCTCCAGCGGCATGAGGATGACCTTGCTGTTATTGGCAGAGGCCAGTTTCCCGAGTGCATCAATGTATTTTTGCGCGACGAAGTAGTTGATCGCCTGCACATTGCCATTGGCAATGGCTTCGGACACTACCTGTGTCGCCCGGGCTTCAGCTTCGGCCTGGCGCTCACGGGCTTCGGATTCGAGAAATGCAGCCTGGCGGCCGCCTTCAGCTTCGAGGATCTGGGCCTGCTTTTTACCTTCGGCGGTTAAAATTGCCGAGGCCCGCAGCCCTTCAGCCTCAAGGATTTGCGCACGCTTGATACGCTCGGCTTTCATCTGGCCGGACATGGCGGCCATCAGGTCTGCTGGCGGGCTGATGTCCTTGATCTCGATCCGGGTGATCTTGATACCCCAGGGGGCTGTGGCCTCATCAACCGTGCGCAGCAGCTTTTCATTGATGCCGTCACGCTGGCTGAGCATGGCATCCAGTTCCATGGAGCCAAGCACTGTGCGGATATTGGTTTGCAGCAGGTTACGAATGGCGTGCTCAAGGTTATTGACCTCATAGGCAGCCTGGGCCGTATTGACCACCTGGAAAAAACATACGGCATCGATCTGTACGGTGGCGTTGTCGGCGGTAATCACTTCCTGGGGCGGGATATCCAGCACGCTTTCCATCACGTTGATCTTGCGGCCGATGCGATCCATTACCGGAATGATGATATTCAGGCCCGGTTTAAGGGTGTTGGTATAGCGTCCGAAGCGTTCTACCGTCCACTGATAGCCTTGCGGCACGACCTTGAACCCCATGAAAAGCACGGCGATCGCCAAGGCTACAAATAACAGAACCACTGTACCCGCTTGCATAGCCATTCCTTGTTCAAGGTGTAAGGGGAAAATATTGATCTGGTTGTATGCACTTAACGTCAAAGGCTAGCGAGCAAGCTCACTCCTGTATGCAAACTGCGCGACTGTTTAGATTTTAGTCAAAACAATTCAATACGCAGGAGTAACGCGCAATGCCTCCTCCAGAGTGGTCATGCCTGCAGCGACTTTATTGGCAGCTGCCAGTCTCAAGGGCAGCATGCCTTCGGCGCATGCTGCGCGACGTACGGCGTTCAAGTCGGTCCGGGGGCTGATCAGGGCTCTGAGCGCGTCATTCATCTGCATGATTTCATAGACGCCAGCTCGACCCAGGTAACCCGTATCCCTGCATACAACACAGCCGGTCGCCCTGCAGGCATGGCCGGGGGTTGGCCCTGACCATTTTGGAGCGAAACCCTGCCAGTCGTCCGGCATCAGCGGCGTCTGGCTTTTACATTCGGGGCACAAGGTTTTCACCAGTCGTTGCGCCATGACGCCCAGCAGCGTGGCCTTGATCAAATAGGGCGCTACGCCCAGCTCTTGCAGGCGGCTGATGGCACTGGGGGCATCGTTGGTGTGCAGGGTCGACAACACCAGATGTCCGGTCAAGGCAGCCTGTATCGCGACTTCGGCAGTTTCCAGATCGCGTATTTCTCCGAGCATGATGATGTCCGGATCCTGGCGCATCAGGGCGCGTACGCCACTGGCGAACGTCAGGTCGATGCCCGGTTGCACCTGCATTTGATTAAACGCAGGTTCAATCATTTCGATGGGGTCTTCCAGGGTACAGAGGTTGATCTGTGCAGTGGCCAGTTGCTTTAGCGTCGCATAGAGGGTGCTGGTTTTCCCCGAGCCGGTAGGGCCGGTGATCAAAATAATGCCGTGGGGCTGGCGAGTCATGTGCTGCCAGCGTTGCAGGTCTTGCGGGGTGAAACCCAGCTGGTCGAAGCTCTTGAGCAGCACCTGCGGATCGAAGATACGCATTACCATTTTTTCGCCAAAGGCAGTGGGCAAGGTGGCGAGCCTCAGTTCCACCTCTGCTCCGGCCGGGGTTCTGATTTTGACCCGGCCATCCTGAGGTTTGCGTTTTTCTGCGACGTTCATCCGGCCCAGGCTTTTGAGGCGGCTAACAACGGCCACTGTCACCTGCACCGGGAACTGATAAACGTTATGCAGCACGCCATCTATGCGAAAGCGCACACCGCCCTGTTCGCGACGCGGCTCAATGTGGATATCGCTGGCACGCTGCTCAAAGGCGTACTGAAACAGCCAGTCGACGATATTCACAATATGCGCGTCATTGGCATCGGGTGCCTGATTGCTACCGAGGGTGAGTAACTGTTCGAGGTTGGCCTGACTGCTGGCTTTTTGATCATTGAGCGTGGCGCCATTGACCGATTTGGCCAGCTGAAAAAACTCTGCATTCAGGCGCTGTATATCCAGAGGATTGGCAATTACCCGCTTGATGGGCCTTTTGAGCACTTGTTTGAGGTCCGTTTCCCAACTGGTGACCCACGGTTGCGTACTGGCAATGGTGATGGACTGCTGATCGGCTGCCACCGCAAAGATTTCATGGCGTTGGGCAAATGCCAAAGACATAAGTCCGGTAATTGTTGCAACGTCAATTTTAAGCGGATCTATGCGCATATAAGGCTGCTGGCATTGATCTGCCAGCCAGGCGGTGAGGGTCTCAAGGTCGAGGGTCTTGCCGTGGCGACTGGGGTCGACGAGTTGCTGCCTGGCCAGAAACACCAGGGGATGCACCGGTACGTGATGCGGCTGGCGACCTGCGCTCAATGCCTGTTCGGCACCATCTTGCTCCAGGTGCCCTTGGGCGAGGAGTGCGGTTACCAGCTCTTTGAGATCCAGCCAGTGGTCACGTGAAGGGGCGAAGTGCATAAAACCTCCTTGGACTTCTAAGCATCGCCCCGGACATATCCTTGTCCGGGGCGTGAAGTCCAAAGCCTAGTTGTCACCCCTTTGCCCTGACCTGAACAATGGTTGCAGGCTATTACCCGGCAACGCGCTGGTGGTTTATGGCGCCACCCTTGAAATCAGCGTCCCGGGATTTGGCCGGTAGCAATTGCACCTCGAAGACACTGACCAGGTTGCGCAGTTTTTCGCCAATCACCTGAGCCCGGTGCCAGCTTTGCTCATCACTCACAATTTCAATGCTGAGGCTGTCGTTGTCGCGTACCACGTTGACGTGTCGGGGAATCAGTTGCTGCAAGGCAAACAGATTCAGTACGCGGCACAGCACATCGGCCTCGGCCTCAGCCTGGATACCAAAATACACCGGGCATGGGGCGGCGTTGCTGGCCCAGACGTCGGGGCGGGCTGAGTGGGTGACGGCTTGCAGAGGCGGCATGCAAAAACTCCTGATTTGGCTAGGGAAATATTTACACGCCACGGCAGGAATTTTTTATCTAAGATGCAGCGATTAAACGAAATTAAGACTTATCCAAGTCTTAGAAATGCCATATGGAGGTTGTTCTATGCGAAGTGAGCTGGATGCTTATGACCGGCGCATTCTGGCGCTGCTGCAAGAGGACGCCTCGCTGTCCAGTGCGCAAATCGCGGAGCAGGTCGGGTTGTCGCAATCGCCATGCTGGAGGCGTATTCAGCGGATGAAAGACGAAGGAATTATCCGCGGCCAGGTGACCCTGCTCGATCGCAAGAAAATCGGTCTCAACACGCAGATTTTTGCCGAGATCAAACTCAACGCCCACGGTCGTTCCAACTTCACCGAGTTTACCGATGCCATTCGCGGCTTTCCTGAGGTCCTGGAGTGCTACGTACTAATGGGCGCGGTGGATTTTCTACTGCGCATTGTTACCGCTGACATTGAGGCGTATGAGCGGTTTTTCTTCGAAAAACTGTCGATGGTGCCGGGTATTCAAGAGGTGAATTCGATTGTCGCCCTGTCCGAAATCAAATCCACTACGTGCTTGCCGGTATAAAAAAACGGCCTTCTCAAGGAAGGCCGTTGTCAGGTTTGTGCCCCTACATCAGTGAACAAACAGCGCAATCAGGATGATGATCGGGATTGGGATGCCGAGAAAAAACAGCAGAAGTGAGCGCATTTCATTCTCCAGTAGACAGAAGGTCCAGGGTTAAACAAGCGGAGTGGTGGTCGTGGTCAGATACGTCACTGCATCGCGGCGACGGCCACCGAATGTGGCGCACAGGCTGGCGAAGAACGCACCGAGCAGCAGGGCGATAAACATCCACAGGGTGGTCCAGGCGGCCACTTTGGCAGCGGTGTCAGCGGCCTCTTTGGCTTTTACCTTGGCGTCGGCAACGGCTTGATGGGCCTTGGCATAGACCTGGTCTACCCGTTGTTCGGCTTCAGGCTGGCTGAGGTTGGTACGCTGGGCGACAATTTGCGCCAGATAGGTACGATCCTCGGCGCTCAGTTGGCCGTCATTGCCCAGGCTGCGGACAAAGATGCGAGTCACGACACCATGGGCAGCGTCTTCGCTGACAGCCGTACCACGGTCATCACGAAACAGCGTGTCGATAAAGTAGTCAGAGCTGTTGCCCGAACCCTGGCTGGCGTGACTGCCTGCAGCGCTACCGGCCGCACTGCTCATGGCCGTGGCAGCGCCCGAGGCAACGCTGGCGCCGGCCTGAACGCCGCTACCGATTATGCTGCTGACCGAACCCGCGATTAGCGTGGCCGTAACCAGCGTGGCAACTGCCCAGGCTAAAAAGCCGTGGGCGGTATCACGAAAGTAAACCTCATCGCCATGCATGTTGGCCCATTTGACCCGCAGACGCCCGGCCAGATAGCCGCCCATGCCTGAGGCGATGATTTGTGTCACGGCCAGCCAGATGATGGCTGTGATACCCAGCCCCTTGGCGCCCACGCCCTCATTGGCCCACGGCGAAACGGCCGAAAAGCCCAGACCGGCGCCCAGCATGATGAGTAGCAAGGAGAGTGCAGCTGCGGCAGCCGCGCCGGCAAAGATGGCGGCCCAGGAAACACCTGAGTGGCCAGACGAGTCTTGCAGGGCAGCGGGATAGTGCTCAGTTGTCCCGATCATTGTTGTTGTGCTCCTGAATGGTAGGAAGTGCAGCGTTCATTCAAGAGATTGCAGGGGGTATGCCAATTAACTATTTGGCACTAGTTTCATATTTTTCAATGAGTTAGAAGTTTTAGCGAAATGGGCGGTCATGCAGGTTGCATGATTGAAGTTAAAACAGACGGGCGAAATGCATTGAAACAACCTGGCGGACGGGTACAGGCCCCAAACGAAAAACGGGAGCCTTTGGGCTCCCGTTCTCAAGCGATCAATCAATGGTGACGATGCTTGTTTTTCTTGCGATGGCCATAAGCATGGCCGCGACCACGGTTGTCGTCATGGTAGTAACGGCGATTGTCGCGGTTGCTGTAACGGCGATCATCGGCATCGCTCTTATTGCCCATGTAGTTACCCAGCGCGCCACCCGCGCCGCCGCCAGCCGCTGCGCCGACCAGGCCGCCAGTGCTGCCGCCGACACTGCGGCCCAGTACGTTGCCGCCAGCTGCGCCGAGCGCGCCGCCAATGGCCGCTTCGCCCCGGCTGCGTTTGTCGGCACCTACGGCACTACCCGCTGCGCCGCCGACGCCAGCACCAATCGCTGATCCGGTCGAGCCGCCGAGTTGTTGACCGACTACGGCACCAAGTACCCCGCCTAATGCGCCGCCTACACCGGCTTCGGTGGTGCCACCGGCCGAGGCAACGCCACTGACCAGGCCAAGGGACAACAAGAGAATCGAGGTGAGCTTCATAATTGAGCCTCAAAGGGATGACGACGCGATCCTGAGGCTGCAGGGGAGTGGTTACAATCGAATTCCGACCAGTAACACGAGTTGTACACAATTCGGTAACTTGTTGTTTTGTATCGGGAACTTAATGCCGGTTCGAGGGTCTTTTAATAAGTTCGCATAGGCCGTTTTCACAGGAAAACGGCCTTTTTTGTGTCTGAAATTCCTGAACCTCTTTGTGGGAGAGATTCCGCGATCCTGTCGGAGCAAGGCCTGCGCAACTGCGAACAAGCCCGCTCTACAGACTTGAGGAGGGTTAACCCGCCTTGGCCATAATCAGTTTCGACGGGCTTGCCATCTCAAGGCATATAGCCACGAACTTGGAAGTTGGCGTATGGCTGCCATCCCCCGTGCTTTCAAGCGGCACCAGCGGATTGACTTCAGGGTAATAGGCGGCAGCCTGGCCTGCAGGGATATCGAATGCAAGCAGGGTGAAGTTCTTGACCCGGCGCTCACGGTTGTCGTTCCAGATCGACACGATGTCGACTTTCTGCCCCGGCTTGAAGCCCAGGCGGATGATGTCGGCTTCGTTGACGAACAGCACGTCACGCTGGCCCTTAACCCCGCGATAACGGTCATCCAGACCATAAATGGTGGTGTTGTACTGATCGTGGGAGCGCATTGATTGCAGGATCAGGTCAGGCAGCTTTCCGGTCGCACGGGTGCGGGCATCCACCAGATCCTGAGGCAGCACGTTGGGCCGGAAGTTAGCGCGCCGGGTTGGGGTATTCCACTGCCGCTCCCCGGCCGAGTTGCCAAGGTAGAAGCCGCCCGGGTGCTGGATCCGGGTGTTGAAGTCTTTGAAGCCGGGGATGGTGTCGGCAATCAAGTCGCGAATGCGTCTGTAGTCGGCAACCACCCACGTCCAGTCAATGGGGTGAGTTCCCAGGGTGGCAGCTGCAATACCGGCGATGATCGAGGGTTCCGAGCGCATCAGGTTCGACAATGGCTGCAACTGGCCATTGGAGTCGTGAACCATGCTGAACGAGTCTTCGACAGTGACGGCCTGCGGGCCTTCAGCCTGGATGTCGATATCGGTACGGCCCAGGCACGGCAAGATCAGCGCTTCTTTGCCGTGCATCAGATGGCTGCGGTTGAGCTTGGTGCTGATTTGCACCGTCAGGTCGCAATTGCGCAGCGCCTCGGCGGTGCGCGGGCTGTCCGGGGTGGCCTGGGCAAAGTTGCCGCCCAAGCCGATAAACACCTTGGCGCGACCTTCGAGCATGGCGTGAATGGCTTCGACCACGTTATGGCCATTCTCACGCGGTACCTTGAAGTTGAAGCGCCGTTCCAGCGAATCAAGGAAAGCCACCGGCGGGCGCTCGTTGATGCCCATCGTGCGGTCGCCCTGCACGTTACTGTGGCCACGTACCGGGCACAGGCCGGCACCCGGGCGACCGATATTGCCGCGCAGCAGCATCAGGTTGGCGATTTCCTGAATGGTCTGCACCGAATGGCGATGCTGGGTAATGCCCATCGCCCAGCACATGATGACGTTTTTCCCTTTGAGGTACATGCGCGCAGCGCGCTCGACTTCGACCAGGGTCAGGCCCGATTGCTCAACGATGTGGTCCCACGAGGTGGCATCCAGGCTGGCGATGTAATCAAGCACGCCATCGGTGTGTTCATTCAAAAAAGCGTGATCAAACACAGCAGGTGCACCCGCTGCCTGGGCATCGCGCTCCCATTGCAGCAGGAACTTGGCCATACCGCGCAGCAATGCCATATCGCCGCCCAATGCGGGGCGCAGGTAGGCAGTGTTGGTCGGGCGGTCGCCGTTGGTGAGCATTTCCAGTGGGTGCTGCGGATGTTGAAAACGCTCCAGACCGCGCTCCTTGAGCGGGTTCACACACACCACCTGGGCACCGCGTTTAACCGCTTCACGCAATGGCTCAAGCATTCGCGGATGGTTGGTGCCGGGGTTCTGGCCGAGCACGAATATCGCGTCGGCGTGTTCGAAGTCGTCAAACGTCACTGTGCCTTTGCCGACACCAATACTTTGCGCCAGGGCCACGCCGCTGGCTTCGTGGCACATGTTTGAGCAGTCGGGGAAGTTATTGGTGCCGAATGAGCGCACGAACAGTTGATACAAATACGCCGCTTCATTGCTGGCCCGGCCCGAGGTGTAAAACTCGGCTTCGTTGGGGCTGGAGAGGTTCAACAAATGCTTGGCGATCAACGCGAACGCGGCGTCCCAGCTGATGGGTGTGTAGTGGTCGGTTTCAGCGTTGTAAGTCATTGGCTCGGTCAGGCGACCCTGATATTCCAGCCAGTAATCACTCTGCTCCAGCAGGGCACTGACGCTGTGCTTGGCGAAGAACGGGGCATCCACCCGGCGTTTGGTGGCTTCCCAGTTCACCGCTTTGGCACCGTTCTCACAGAACTTGACCAGGCCGCTTTCCGGCGAGTCGCCCCATGCGCAACCCGGGCAGTCAAAGCCGCCATTCTGGTTGGTCTTGAGCATCATGCGCAGGTTTTTCAGCGCGTTGTCGCTGGTCAACCAGGCCTGCGCCACACTGATCAGCGCGCCCCAGCCCCCTGCCGGGCCTTTGTAGGGCTTGTAGCGTGGGGTAGGGGTTTTATCGGCTTGATGATGAGTGCTCACGCTTGACTCTCCTGCGCCGGGCTGTACACCCGTGGTGCGCTCTTTTGTGGCAGATGAATGAGGTTGAGGTTATGGCGACGGGCCCATTGCAGCGCCAGGCCGGTAGGCGAGGACAGGCTGATCAGGGTCTGGATTCCGGCGCGTAACACTTTTTGAATCAGTTCAAGGCTGCAACGGCTGGTAACGATTGCCGCCCCGCCGGTGAGATCGATGTGCTGGCGTACCAGTGCACCGATCAGTTTATCGAGGGCATTATGTCGGCCAATGTCTTCGCGGCCCATCAGCAACTCACCCTGGCCGTTCATATAAACAGCTGCGTGGACCGCCCCGCAGTGCTGGCCCAGCGGCTGGAAATCACTGATGCGCTGGCGCAAACCTTCAAGCCAGCGGGCGGGCGGTAACGGGGCGCCGGGCAGTACCTTTAGATCTGGTAGGGCCTGTTCCACCGCTTCCACGCCACATAACCCGCAGCCGCTGGTGCCCGCCAGTTGTCGGCGTTGTTGCTTGAGATTCCAGAATGCCCGGCTGGCGATTTCGACCTGCGCGTACTGGGCAGAACCTGCCCCCGTAAGCTTGAGGTCATAGATTTCGTCGGGGTCCTGAATGATGCCGCTGCCCAGGCTGAAGCCGACGATAAAGTCTTCGAGATCGGTGGGGGTGACCAGCATTACGGCCTGGCTGATGCCGTTGTAGGCAATCGCCAGAGCGACTTCTTCGGCCAGCGCGGTTTCACCGCCGCTGCTGCGGTCCAGTGTGACGTAGTGATAGTTCTGGCTGGCAGCGGGCGCGGGCATGACAGAGGCAGGTGCCGCGCACTGGGGGCGCTTGGCGTTCATAGGGCTAGTACCGACATTTGGGTCAGCACTAGCCTAGGCGCGACACAGTGTCACGTCTAATCGCTAGTCCTTATCTATTGATAGATGGCGTCGATCAAGAGTGGCTTGCTGATTTTTGATACATCTCGAAGCAAGCCTCGGCCAGAGCCGAGCGCGGTGCGGCCCGCCGCATGATCAAACCCAGGCGGGACAAGGTATTTGCATCCTGAATCGGGTGCAGGCGCAAATTGTCGGTCAGGGCTTCAAGCCCGCCCTCCAGAGGCATTACCGCGCAACAAAAGCCGCCATGCACGGCCTGCAAAAGTTGATGGACTGCGTCGGTTTGCAAGATCGGTTGAGGGGTAAGGCCACGGCTATGAAAGTTGTGATCGATGGACTGGCGAAAGTGCATGCCACCGCTCAGCAGGCCCAGAGGCAGTTCAATCAAGGCCTCCCAGCTCAGGGGTTGCTCCCCAAAGTTGAAGTGCCGCTGGTCGTAAAGCAGCCCCATGCGGGTTTCGCCTAGGGGCTGGAAGTCAAAGCGCTCCTGATCCAGACGATCGAGGTAGGACACGCCCACGTCCAGCCGGTTACTGGCCAGATGCTCGAGGATTTGCTCGGAGCTCAGGGCGGACAGCTCAAATCGCAGTTCAGGATGTTCCTGATGCAGGCGCTGTAATAAAGGCAGTGGATCAAAACTCGACAGTGGCACCACGCCCAGACGCAGCGTACCGATCAAATTGCCACGACATGCCGCGGCTTCTGCCTGCAAGCCGTCATAGGCGGCGAGCACGGTTCTGGCCCAGGCCAGTACCCGCTCGCCGGGGGCGGTAAAGCTTTCGAAGCGCTGGCCGCGGTTGACCAGTTGCAGGCCGAGTTCTTGCTCAAGGCTGCGCAGGCGCATGGACAGGGTGGGCTGAGTGATGTGGCAGCGGGCGGCGGCCTGGCCGAAATGCCTGGTTTCATCCAGGGCTATGAGGAATTTCAGCTGTTTAATGTCCATCGTCGCTCCACGCGCTATTCACCGCCCGATTCTAGCGCGCCTGGTCCGCAGCCGGCTTCGCCAATGATGGTCTACGCTAGTGGATCTGGATATCTCAACCCTTGGAGCGTGATTCATGAGTATTTTTAGCTTTGTGAAAGAAGCCGGCGAAAAATTGATCGACCTGCTGACACCGGGCAATGCCAATGCCAGTGAAGAACTCAAGAAACACGTTGAACAGGTAGGTCTGGGCAACCCGAACATCACGGCCACCGTGGATGGCGACAAAGTGACCGTCAGCGGTGAAGTGGCCACGCAGGAAGAGAAAGAAAAAATCATTCTGGCGGCGGGCAACATTGCCGGTGTGGCCAGTGTTGAAGACAAGATCACCGTCACCGGGCCGGTGGTTGTGGCTTCCAAATTTGTAGTGGTAGAAAAAGGCGACACCCTGAGCGCGATTTCGCTGCGGGTGTATGGCAATGCCAACCAGTACAACAAGATTTTTGAAGCCAACAAGCCACTGCTAAAAGACGTCAACAAAATCTACCCGGGGCAGACACTGCGTATTCCTGAGTAACCCCTGCCAATTGTAGGAGCGAGCTGTTAAAGGCTCGCGAGCAAGCTCGCTCCTACACAGACAGGGCGTTTTTTCAAAGCCCTTCCAGCAAATCCCGATAATCCCCTAACGCTGTAAACTCCTCGGTATCTTTCGGGCCTTTTTTGCTGTCCGGCTGTTTGACCGCCAGCAAGTGGGCCACGCCAAAATCACGGGCACTGCGCAGGATCGGCAGGGTGTCGTCGATAAACAGGCTGCGCTGCGGATCAAAGCCGATATCGGCCTGCAGAGCGTCCCAGAAAGCCGGGCTTTCCTTGGGGAAACCATAATCGTGGGAACTGATAAGGCGTTCGAAGTAAGGCGCCAGCTCGATGCGCTCCATTTTTAACGACAACGAATCGCGGTGTGCATTGGTGATCATGATCACCCGCTTGCCGGCCTGCCTGATCGCCGCTAAAAAAGTATCGGCATCGGGGCGCAGAGCAATCAGGTTGGCAGTTTCGAGCTTGAGTTCACGCACCGGTATCTTCAGCTCGGTGCTCCAGAAGTCCAGGCAATACCACTGCAACTGGCCAGCATTGCGTTCAAACAGCGGTGTCAGCTCCAGGTCGGCCATTGCCCGGCTGATGCCATGCAACTCGGCATAGCGCCGGGGCAGGTGTTCCAGCCAGAAGTGATTGTCGTAATGCAAGTCGAGCAGGGTGCCGTCCATGTCCAGCAGTACGGTATCAATGTCGCCCCAAGGTAACGCTGTCATGCAAAACTTCTCCCGCAGTTGAAAAACTTCCGACACAGACAATCGGAAAAGCCGGGGTATAGTAACCCGTTCATATTGAGGAGCCGCTATGCGCCAAAAACCCACCGTACTTGCCCGTGAAATTGTTGCCAGTAGCCGATTGTTTCGCGTCGAAGAAGTGCAGTTGCGCTTCTCCAATGGTGTCGAGCGCACTTACGAACGGTTGGTGGGGCGTGGCAACGGTTATGGCGCGGTCATGATTGTGGCCATGATCGACGCTGATCACGCCGTTTTGGTTGAAGAGTACTGCGGCGGCACTGATGAGTATGAAATCTCATTGCCCAAAGGCCTGATTGAGCCGGGCGAAGATGTGCTGGCTGCCGCCGAACGTGAACTGAAGGAAGAGGCCGGTTATGGCGCCCGCCAGCTGGAACACCTCACCGAGCTGTCGCTGTCGCCGGGTTACATGAGTCAGAAAATCCAGGTGGTACTGGCCACCGACCTCTATGAAGAGCGTCTGGAAGGTGATGAACCCGAGCCGATGCGGGTTGAGCGGGTCAATCTGCGCGAGCTGTCGAGTCTGGTGCAAAACCCGCAATTCAGCGAAGGCCGTGCTCTGGCTGCACTGTATCTGGCGCGGGATTTGTTGACCCAGCGCGGAGTATTTGTGCCGTGAGTGATTTCCCCCACCCCTTGCTTGCAGGCGTGATCGCGCTGGCCCATGCCGCAGGCGACGCGATCCTGCCATTCTGGCGTGCGGACGTTGCCGTTACCGCCAAGGCGGACGATTCGCCGGTCACCGCTGCCGATCTTGCCGCGCATCACGTGTTGCTGGATGGCCTGACGGCGTTGGCCCCGGACATCCCGGTCTTGTCGGAAGAAGACGCCAATATTGCGCAAAGCGTGCGCGCCGCATGGACCCGCTGGTGGCTGGTTGATCCGCTGGATGGCACCAAGGAATTTATTTCGGGCAGTGAAGAATTCACCGTCAATATTGCGCTGATCGAACAGGGTCGCGTGGTCTTCGGTGTGGTCTCAATGCCCACCAGCGGCCGTTGTTACTACGGCGGCGCAGGGCTGGGTGCATGGCGTGAAGATGGCAGCGAGAGATCGCCCATCAGCGTGCGCAACACCCCGCCTGAAGGCGAGCCGTTAACGGTGGTCGCCAGTCGCCGGCACTCCAGTCCCCGGCAAGAACGCTTGTTAACGGGTCTGAGTGAACACTTGGGTGAATTGCGACTGACCAGCGTAGGCAGTTCGTTGAAGTTTTGCTTACTGGCCGAGGGCGCTGCCGATTGTTATCCGCGTCTGGCGCCGACTTCCCAGTGGGATACTGCAGCAGCCCAGGGCGTGCTGGAGGGCGCGGGCGGGGTGGTCCTGCAACTGGATGGCGAGCCGTTCAACTACCCGGCGCGCGAGTCGCTGCTCAATGACTATTTTCTGGCATTGCCGGCCAAGGCGCCGTGGCGCGAACAGTTGCTGGCCCTGGCGCAAAGCGACCTGTAGGAACGAGCTTGCTCGCGATCTTTTAACAGTTCGCGAGCAACGCGTTTCTGCGGGTTAGCGGTGCAACACATACTGCCCGCTAAACCTCACCGCATCCTCTTCGCCTTCGGCATTGATGACCCGTGTATCGAGAGACAAGCGTGCACGGCCATGGCGTTTGTACATGGCCAGAAACTTGTTCCAGGCCGCATCGGCAGGTGCATCGCACAGCACGATAGCGTCCCGGGTCACGGGCAGCGGGTAGCTGATGTGACCTTCCTGAATCACGATGTGCCCGTCTTCGATCCCCGCCTCACGCAGGCTCAGGTGCAGCCAGCCCCAGCCTGCAAGCACCGCGCCGCAGTACAGGCTGCCGCCGAACATGGTGCTTTTGTGGTTAATGTTGGCCGCAAGCGGCATCTGCAGGCGCAGTTGGTGCTGGTGCCAGCCTATGACCTTCAGGCCCATTTCACGGGTAAGCGGAATGTCGTGATGGAGTACAGATTCCAGATAACGACTGTCGCGATTCATGCCATGGCCTCTTCAATCAAGTTCATCGGTGTGTGGGTGACTGCCACTTTCGAAGTTCAGCCCGTGTTTGCGCAGTTTGTCGTGCAAGGTTTTACGCGGTACGCCCAGCGCTTCGGCCAGGCTGCGCATGGAGCTATGGGAGCGCTCCAGTTCGGCGGCAATCAGGCTTCTTTCGAAATGCTCGACCTGTTCGCTCAGGCCCCCCGACACTTCAGCACCAGTCGATTGCGAACCGTCGGGCGAGTCATCGTCCAGCGCCAGCTCAAGTCCCAGGGCAAAGCGTTCGGCCACGTTTTGCAGTTCGCGCACGTTGCCCGGCCAGTTGTGACGCAATAAGAGTGCGCGTTGCGCTGGTTGCAGCACATTGGGTGTAAGACCGTGGCGGCGGCTGGACTCGTCGGCGAAATGTTGAAACAGCATCAAGGCGTCTTCACCACGCTCGCGCAAGGGCGCAATGCGCAACGGTGCAACGTTGAGCCGGTAATACAGGTCGGCGCGGAACCGCCCCTGGTCAGCGGCCTGGCGCAGGTCTTCCTTGGTGGCGGCGATTACCCGGATGTCCAGCGGGATCAACTGATTGCCACCCAGACGCTCAACCACCCGCTCTTGCAGCATGCGCAGCAGCTTGACCTGCACATCCAGGCTCATGCTTTCGATTTCATCGAGGAACAGCGTGCCGCCATTGGCGAACTCAAATTTGCCGATACGGCGTTTTTGCGCACCGGTAAAAGCCCCGGGTTCATGGCCGAACAGCTCGCTTTCAACCACCGACTCCGCCAGCGCGCCCGCGTTGATCGCAACAAAAGGTCCATTGCGACGGTTCGACAAGTCATGCAGGGCCCGTGCGACCACTTCTTTGCCAGAACCGGTTTCGCCCAGAATCAGTACATCGGCCTTGGTCGCAGCCAGCGCGCCGATTTGCTCTCGCAGGCGCAGCATGGCCGGTGAATGGCCGACCAGTCGGGTACTCAGTTGCTGGCGATCGCTCAGGGCCAGGCGCAGGCTGCGGTTGTCCAGTACCAGAGCGCGCAGGGCCAGTGCCCGGCGCACGCTGTCGAGCAGTGCGTCGCTGGCAAAAGGTTTTTCCAGAAAGTCGTAGGCCCCTGAACGCATTGCCTGCACTGCCAGCGGTACATCGCCGTGGCCGGTGATCAGCAGCACCGGAAGCTCCGGGTCCTGGGCGTGAAGCTGGGCCAGCAACTCAAGCCCGTCCATGCCCGGCATGCGAATGTCACTGACCACCACGCCCGGCCAGTCCCGGCCTATGCGCTCGCCAAGACCGGTGGCTTGCGCCAGTGGCAAGACCTTGAGCCCGGCCAGGTCCAGGGTTTGATACAGGGCTTGACGCAGATGCGGGTCATCATCGATCAGGATGATCTGTACATGGGGATCGATGGGCTGGCTCATGACCTGGAGTCCTCGGAAGCTTGCAAGCTGACGCCCGGCGCACCTGCGCGCAGTCGTAGGGTAATTAAGGCGCCGCCTTCCTTGTGGTTGGCGAACAGCAACTCGCCGCCAAACGCGCGGATTAGCGTGTCGCAAATGGCCAGTCCCAACCCCAGCCCCTGAGTGCGGGTTTTGGTGGTGTAGAACGGCTCACCGGCGCGGCCCAGAGCTTCCATGCAAAAGCCCGGGCCATTGTCGCGAATGTACACAGTGACGCCTTCCGGGGTGGATTGGGCACTTAGCCACAAACGCCGGGGCGGACCTTTCTCGGTCAGGGCATCGAGCGCGTTGGCCAGCAAGTTGCCCAGCACCTGGCGCAACCGCGTTTCACCCGCCTCGACCCATAACGTGGCGGCAGGCAAGTCGCGAATCAGCTCGACCTCCATGCTGCGACGGCGTTTGGCCAGTAGCGCCAGGGCATCATCCAGCGCCGGTTGCAGGGCGACGCTTTCCGGCGCATGCCGATCACGGCGGGCGAAGGCGCGCAGGTGCGCGATGATCGATGCCATGCGTCCGGTCAGTTCGTTGATCAGTTTGAGATTGCCGCGCGCGTCTTCGATGCGCTGGTGATCCAGCAGCACCTCTGCGTTTTCGGCATAACTGCGAATGGCCGCAAGGGGCTGATTGAGTTCGTGGCTGATGCTGGCAGACATGGTGCCCAGCGCTGACAGTTTGCCCGCCTGCACCAGATCGTCCTGAGCGCGCACCAGCTCCTGTTGCGCGTGCTCGCGCTCCAGCACCTCCTTGCGCAGCCGCTGGTTGAGGCCTTCGAGGTCGCTGGTGCGTTCTGCCACACGCATTTCCAGCTCGCGGCGCGCCTTGCCTTCGAAGGCGATGCGATCCAGGTAATGGCGACGGCGCTGCATCATCAGGCTGATCAACAGCATCACCACCAGCAAGGTTGCCGCCCCGATAGCCAGTACTGTGCGCACCGGCCGGTCGATCAGCGTGCGTGGGGCAAGAATGTTGACGCTCCAGCCGGTCTCGTCGATTTTCTGGGTCTGCACCAGCCAGGCATTCAAGTCGAGCTTGAGCGGCTGCGGGTCGCGGGTCGGGTAGGGCAAGATGGCGAATATGGCCTCACGCTCTTCTGGCGACAGATCGCGGGTAGCCCGAAAACGCCATTCCGGGCGCGAGGTAAGGATGACCACGCCGTTGTGGTCGGTCATCAGCAGTTGCTCGGGTGTCTTGCCCCACAACTGTTCGGTGTGATCGAGGTCGACCTTGACCACCAGCACGCCGATTTTTTTCTCGCCCTCCAGGACCGGCGCGGCAAAGTAATAACCGCGCTTGCCGGAGGTGGTGCCCAGGCCGAAGAAACGCCCCAGCTTGCCTTCCATCGCTTCACTGAAATAAGGGCGGAAGGCGAAATTGCGGCCGATAAAACTGTCGTTTTTATCCCAGTTAGACGTAGCCAGGGTGTCGCCATGGGTATCCAGCAGATACATGACCACCGCACCGGTCTGGGTGCTGATGCCATTGAGCAATTCATTGGCCCTGGCCTGAGCCTGCGAATCCTCGGGGTTTGCCAGCACGGCACGCAGGGCTGGCAGTTCGCCGAGGATCTGCGGCAGCACTTCATAACGATGCAGTGTTCCCAGCAGGTTGGCGACGTAGAGGTCGAGAGTCTGGCGGTTTTGCCCGGCCAGCTCACTGCGATAATAACGCTCGGCCAGGTGTTGCAGCGGCCACAACAAAGGCGCCAGACACAATGCCAGCAAGGCCAGGCTGCGCCAGCGGGGTCTGCGAGGAACTGAAGAGGTCGTGATCATCGAATACTGCGCCGCGAGAGTACGGCGCAGTATACCCAGCCTTTGTTGTAGCGATGCAGACGGC
Organism: Pseudomonas versuta; assembly: GCF_001294575.1. NCBI lineage: Bacteria > Pseudomonadati > Pseudomonadota > Gammaproteobacteria > Pseudomonadales > Pseudomonadaceae > Pseudomonas > Pseudomonas versuta. The sequence continues at coordinate 4,318,757 of NZ_CP012676.1, read as the reverse complement.
GAGGGTGCACTGTCGACCGCGTTGCCGCTATCGCTGGCAGGCCAGCTCCCACAGGGTTTGCACAGGTCAGTTATACCCGGCCTTTGTTGTAGGCGCTGGCTTGCCCGCGATGCAGGCAACAGTTTTTGCGCAGGTTAGTGTTGCGCGGCCAGGCACTCACGCAATGCGTTTTGCCAGGCGGGCTGAGCAACGTGCCACTCGCGCTCGAGGCGGCTGCAATCAAGACGCGAGTTTTGTGGCCGGGCAGCCGGTGTCGGATAAGCACTGGCCGGTATCGGCTCCAGGGTTGCGCAAGGCTTGCCCTGGGCTGACAGGTGTTCGGCGATGGCCTGGGTAAAACCAAACCACGAGGTTTCGCCCTGGGCCGTCAGGTGGTAAACCCCCCAGGCTCCGGCTTCTGCGGCTTGCCAGCGTTCGATCAACAGGCGCGTGCTGCGGGCGATAGTGCCTGCCCAGGTAGGCGCCCCGATTTGGTCTGCCACCACGCGCAACTCCGGCCTTTCTTGCAGCAAACGCTGCATGGTCAGCAGGAAGTTCTTGCCGTGGGTGGAGTACACCCAACTGGTGCGCAAAATCAGGTGCTCAGCGCCGGTCGCTGCAATTGCTCGCTCGCCCGCCAGCTTGCTCTTGCCATAGACACCCAGCGGGTTGGGGGTGTCGTCTTCGGTGTAAGGCGCAGGCTTGTTGCCGTCGAACACATAGTCAGTGGAGTAGTGAATCAGCGGAATGCCCAGTGCCGCCGCTTCTTCAGCAAACACACCGGGCGCAACGCCATTGATGGCAAATGCCAGCTCAGGCTCGCTTTCGGCCAGATCCACCGCGGTGTGCGCGGCCGCATTGATGATCAGGTCGGGCCGGTGGGCCCGTACCTGTGCACGAATTTGCTCGGGTTTGCTCAGGTCAAGATCGTTACGACCCAGCACAATCAGCTCGCCCAGACCGCCAAGGTGCTTTTGCAGTTCGAGGGCGACCTGGCCGGTCTTGCCGCTGATCAGGATTTTCAAAGGCGCAGTGCCATTACTCATGCCAGCAGATCCTTGGGCTCGGTGAAGCCCAGGCGTTGACCCTGATAGCTGCCGTCCTGGACGCGTTTGCACCACTCCAGGTTGTCCAGGTACCACTGCACGGTTTTGCGCAGGCCGGTTTCGAATGTTTCTTCAGGCACCCAGCCCAGTTCACGTTCGATTTTGCTGGCGTCGATTGCGTAGCGCTGGTCGTGGCCTGGACGGTCGGTCACGAAGGTAATCAGGTCAGCAAATTGAGCAACGCCGGGCGGATGCTCTGGCGCCAGTTCCTCGAGCAGGGCACAAATACTGCGCACCACGTCGATGTTCTTTTGCTCGTTGTGGCCGCCGATGTTGTAAGTCTCGCCGACCACGCCTTCAGTCACGACTTTAAGCAGGGCGCGGGCGTGGTCTTCAACGAACAGCCAGTCACGTACTTGCAGGCCGTTGCCATACACCGGCAGCGGTTTGCCCGCCAGGGCATTGAGGATCACCAGCGGAATGAGTTTTTCCGGGAAATGGAAGGGCCCGTAGTTGTTCGAGCAATTGGTCAGCAACACCGGCAAGCCGTAAGTGCGGTTCCAGGCGCGGACCAGGTGGTCGGACGCCGCCTTACTGGCCGAGTAGGGCGAGCTTGGCGCGTAAGGCGTGGTTTCGGTGAACAGGTCGTCGACGCCATGCAGGTCGCCATACACTTCGTCAGTCGAAATATGGTGGAAGCGAAACTCGCTTTTGGCCGGCTCCGGGAGTGTCAGCCAGTACGCGCGGGTGGCTTCCAGCAGGCTGTAAGTGCCAACAATGTTGGTCTGGATAAAGTCCGACGGCCCGTCGATGGAGCGGTCAACGTGGGACTCGGCGGCCAGGTGCATGATGGCCTGTGGCTGGAAACGCTCGATGATTGCACTGACCGCTGCCTGGTCGACGATGTCGGCCTGGACGAATTCGTAGCGGGTGTCGGTTGCAATGCTTTGCAGCGATTCAAGGTTACCGGCGTAGGTCAACTTGTCGAGGTTGAGCACTTCGTGTGCGGTGTTCCGGATAAGGTGCCGGATTAGCGCCGAACCAATAAAACCGGCACCGCCGGTGACTAAAATGCGCATGTGGATATTCCTTATTCCTTGAAGGTCTTTAAACGTGTGGCGCATAGCTTGTGGGCAGTGACGAGGTGGTGCAAGTACAAGTCATCCGGCACAGGACGTCCCCCGTCAGTTGGTAGATGCCATTACCGATTTATATCGGCTATTAATGCTTTTATTTTTCTTTCCATGCTAAATAAACGTGTTGTTACCGATATTTATCGATTATAAAAGCGCCTGCGGTTGACGCATGGCTGGCCTGTGTTCACTGTTTCAGAATTAGTCGTATTCGATTTTTCCCTTTAGCCGCCTCCCAGGAGTCCTGATCCCGATGACCACTTTGAACAGTTCGCCCCGCGCTGACGGTTTTCACATGCCGGCGGAATGGGCTCCGCAGACCCAGACCTGGATGATCTGGCCAGAGCGCCCGGACAATTGGCGGTTGGGTGGCAAGCCTGCTCAGGCGGCTCACGTGGCCGTGGCCAAGGCCATTGCGCGCTTCGAACCGGTGACCGTCGGCGTGTCGGCCGCCCAGTACGAAAATGCGTGTGCGCACCTCGATGTACCCAATATTCGAGTGGTCGAGATCTCCAGCGACGACGCCTGGGTGCGTGACAGCGGGCCGACCTTTGTCATCAATGACAGCGGTGAAGTGCGCGGTGTGAACTGGGACTTCAACGCCTGGGGCGGGTTTGATGGCGGTTTGTACTTCCCGTGGAACCGCGACCGTCAAGTGGGTAGCAAGATCCTCGAAATCGAACGCATTGCGCGTTATCACACTCCCGGCTTCGTGCTTGAAGGTGGCTCGATCCACGTGGATGGCGAAGGCACACTGATCACCACGGCCGAGTGCCTGATGAACCGCAACCGCAACCCGCATCTGTCCCGTGAAGAGATTGAAGACGTACTGCGTTCGCATCTGGCTGTGGATAAGATCATCTGGCTGCCGGACGGCCTGTTCAATGACGAAACCGACGGCCATGTGGATAACTTCTGCTGCTACGTTGCACCGGGCGAAGTACTGCTGGCCTGGACTGACGATGAACAGAACCCCAACTATGTGCGTTGCCATGCCGCCATGAACGTACTGGCAACCAGCACCGATGCCAAAGGTCGTCCGTTTGTCGTGCATAAAATGCCGATTCCGGGGCCGATGTTTGCCACACAGCAAGAGTGCGACGGCGTCGACAAGGTTGCCGGCAGTCAGGATCGTAATCCGTCGGAGCGGCTGGCCGGGTCTTACGTGAATTTCTTGATCGTCAACGGCGGCATCATTGCACCGAGCTTTGATGATCCGATGGACGCGCAGGCCAAAGACATCCTGCAAAACCTCTTCCCGCAACATGAAGTGGTGATGGTGCCGGGTCGTGAGTTGCTGTTGGGCGGTGGCAACATCCATTGCCTGACCCAGCAGCAGCCGGCGCCGCGCAAGGCGTAATGCAAGGCTCTGTAGCCGCTGACGAGGCACGAGGCTGCGCGCTCGATCGCAGCCTCGTGCCTCGTCAGCGACTACAGGTGTTTAAAACTTGTACGTCCCCGTCATCACCAGACTGCGGGGCTCGCCCGGCATGATCTGGGAGCCGCTGGTGGCTGAGGCATAGTAATAACGGTCGGTGAGGTTGGTCAGCGCGCCGCTTACATCCCAGTCCTTTTCGCGATAGCCCGCCAGTGCATCCCAGCGGCCGTAACCCGGTAACACCACGGTATTCTGGTTGTCCGCATAACGTTGGCCCACCAGGGTCAGGCCAGTCTCTGCGTACCAGCCCATTTCCGGTTTCCAGGTCAAAAACACGCTGCCATTGTGCCTGGCAACGCCGTTGATGCGTTTGCCTTCAAAGCCGTTGTTGTCCTTGACCACGGTCGCGTCCTGCAGGCCAATTCCACCGCGCATGTACCAGTTGCCACCCAGCTTGCCGCTGGCGGTCAGCTCAATGCCGCGTGAACGTTGCAGGCCCGAGAGCAGGGTGATGGTGGGGTCATCCGGGTCTTTGGTCCGACGGTTGTAGAGTTCCAGCTCGTAGACGGCCAGCGTGGTGCTCAAACGCTCATCCAGCCAGTCGCTTTTGACCCCGATTTCCTTCTGCCTGGTCAGCTCCGGGCTCAGATCGTTGGCGTTCCCTGAAGCACCCGGCGTGATACCGATCAAGCCGCCGCCCACCGGCGAAAAGGTCTTGGTCCACGATGCGTAAAACGAATGGTTTTGCAGCGGTGTCCAGACCACGCCAAGCCGCGGGCTGGTGCTGTGGCTTTTGCGTTCTTCGGTGATGTCCTTGAGATTGCTGGTGGACTCGACTTCAAAGCGGTCATGGCGCAAGCCTGCCAGCACTTGCCATTGATCGTTGAGGCGAATCTGGTCCTGCACATACAGGCCCTGACTTTCGACTTCGGTGTGGTTGTCGCTGGAAATCAGCATCGGCCCGGTCGGGCGCAGGCTTCGATCCGGGTTGTACACATCGAGGGCGGGGACGCCCTTGGCACTGTAGAGCTTGGGATCACGGCGCTGGCTGCCGATTTCCAGGCCGGTCAACAGGCGGTGTTCCAGGCCAAAGGTGTCAAAACCGCCTTCGATTTCAAGGTTGTTGAAAATGTTGCGGGTGGTCATGTCTTGCTGCCAGCTCTGACGATTGACCTTGTCAATTTTCGGGTCGTAGCCCACCAGGTAAGTGTTCTCGAACTGACTGTCGAGCTTGAACACCCCCAGGGTGTGGCGCAGTTGCCAGTTGTCGCTCAACTCATAGCTCAGGCGCGAGCGCAGGTTCTGGGTTTTATCATCGATAAAATCGTTCTGCCCGCCATACGAGGTGCCGCGACGGACATCTGCCGGCCGTCCGTTGATGCTGGGGATCCCGCGATCCGGGGTGCGGTTGTAGCGGCTGTATTCGTATTGAACCAACCAGTTCAAGTCCGGGGTGATCTGCCAGCTCATCGACGGTGCGAACAATTGGCGATTGCCGCTGACGTGGTCCCGGAAGCTGTTTTTGTCTTCGTTGCCCATGTTCAGACGCAGGCTGACGGTGTCACTCGGGTCAGCGCTGAGGTCGGCATAGAGGCTGCGTAAATCTTCGCTGCCACCTTGGGCCTGCAGGCTGGACTGGCGCCCCCAGTGCGGCATTTTGCTCACGCGGTTAATGATCCCGCCCTGGCTGCCACGCCCGTAAAGTACCGCTGCCGGGCCTTTGAGCACTTCAATCCGCTCGATGTTATGCAGGTCGCGAACGTATTGGCTGTCGTCGCGAATACCATCCAGATAAAAGTCGTTGCTGGCGTCAAAACCGCGAATGCGCAGGCTGTCGAAGCGTGTATCAGCGGTGCTGCTGACGTTGGGAATACCGCTCAGGGCTTCGCCCAGACTGTTGATTCCGTAATCCAGCACGTTGCTGGTTTTCACCGAATCGATGGCTTGCGGCACATAACGCGCAGGGGTCGAAGTACGGGTGGCGGTGGTGACATCTCTGACCCGGGGGTCATCGGCCTCAGCTTCGCTGGCGTTAATCGACAGCTCGGGGAGGGTGGTGGCAGCCGTGCCAAATCCGGCGTACAGCAAGGCACACAGCCCCAGATTCAGAGGCGTGAAGCGGCAAGGGGAGAGCATGGTTGAGAAGTGTCCGGGCGGGTGGGATCGGGGGTTATATTTTTTAGGGTGCGAATGGTAATGGTTCTTGTTGCTTTATGTTAATTATTGCTATTAGTGCGATCGGCAGATATGTATCAATTTGTTTCTCTTGACCCGGTCCCTTGCTGCACCTGATTCGCCCGATTCACGAAACACACTAAAAGCCATACCGGCGTTTTTCCCCTCGTGACCCAAAGCTAAGCTGGCGCTCTATCTTGTTGATCATTTGGAGCCACCCGTGAGCACCACCCCTGTCTTGCATTACATCTACGACCCACTGTGCGGTTGGTGCTATGGCGCCAAACCGTTGATTGAAGCTGCACGCGGCATCTTGCCGGTTGTGGCCCATGGCGGCGGCATGATGACCGGTGCCCATCGCCGTCCGGTGACGGCGCAACTGCGTGACTATGTGATGCCCCACGATCAGCGGATTGCCGAACTTACCGGTCAGCCTTTTGGTGAGGCGTACTTTGAAGGCTTGCTGCGCGATACCACGGCCGTCTTTGATTCAGAGCCGCCGACCGGCGCGATATTGGCAGCGGAGCAAGTGGCTGGGCGCGGACTTGAGCTGTTGGGGCGTCTGCAAACGGCGCACTACGTGGAAGGCCGGCGTATTGCCGATGAAAACGTGTTGTTGGCGCTGGCTGCTGACATCGGTCTGGATGCCGAAGCATTCAAGGCGGCTTTTATCGCCGCCCTTGGTGGCCTGACCCAGGCGCACTTCAAGGACAGCCGGGCAATGCTGGCGCGGGTCGGTGGTCAGGGGTTTCCGACGGCCGTGCTGGAGCAGTCCGGTCGGTATCAGGTCATCGATTTGGGGGGGTACCTGGGTAAGCCCCAGGCGTTTGCAGACTGGTTGCGCCAACTGGATGGCGTGGCTGTTCGCCACCCAAACAGTTCAGCTCCAGCCTGCGGCCTGAATGGCTGCGGGGAATAATTACTGACGCTTGGCTCAAAGTTCAGGAAAGTCCTGCCAATTAACAATTTTTTCACGAAATTGACACTTTACCTTCACGACGGCTAGGATTCCCGCCAACGCCTGTGGCTAACAGCCATACACCAACTTTTCGAAAGACCTGCACTCAGTCGTCGTGCAGGTTTTTTTTGTTTATGTGAAGCAACCACCACTCAATGTTTCAGCTTGATACCCACAGCGCGCTTCGTATTCAGAAATAAGGAAAATAATATGTTGAACAAACGGATAGGCCTGCTCGCGTTGGGCGTACTTAGTGCTACCCACGCCATGGCTAACGATCAAGCTGATGCAAAAGGTTTTGTAGAAGACAGCCACCTGAATGTACTGGCGCGTAACGCCTACATCAGCCGCGACTACAAAAACCATAAACAGGACAAGGCTGAATGGGGCCAAGGCTTCCTCGGCACGTTCAGCTCGGGCTTCACCCAGGGCACCGTTGGCGTCGGTGTGGATGCCTTCGGCATTTACGCACTGCGTCTGGATGGCGGTCGTGGAAAAAGCGGCGCGGGCGGCATCGATTTCTTCAAGCAGGATGCCGACGGCAAGGCTGCTGACGACATCTCCAAGGCTGGCGCTGCAGTGAAGTTCCGTGTGTCCAACACGGTGCTCAAGTACGGCGATCAAATGCCTGCTCTGCCGGTGCTGATGTACGACAATTCGCGTCTGATGCCAGAAAGCTTCACCGGTACTTTGTTGACCTCCAAGGAAATCAACGGCCTGGAGATCAATGTCGGTCGTTTCACCGCAGAGTCGCGTAAAAGCGCTGACGCACGGGACAGCGGCGACCTGAAAAGCATCAATGTGTTCGGCGGTAGCTACAAGTTCACCGACAACCTGTCGGCTTCGCTGTACGGCTCGCAGATGGTCGATGAGCTGAACAAGCAGTACGTGGGTGTTAACTACGTCATGCCGCTGCAAGACAAACAGTCCCTGACGTTTGACTTCAACGGCTACCGTACCCACGTCAAAGAAGACTACGCTCGCGACGTACTGCAAGTTGACGGTCAGGACAACAAGATCTGGAGCCTGGCGACCACCTACGCGTTTGGCGCACACACCCTGACCCTGGCTTACCAGAGCAGCACCGGCGAGATCGGCTACCCGTACGGCGGCTACCGCAATGCAGGCGGCGTGGGCGATGGCGGCAACACCATCCTGCTGGCCAACTCTTACTGGTCCGACTTCAACGCCAAAGACGAACGTTCGTGGCAGCTGGGTTATGGCTTCGACTTCGGTGCCGTTGGCATTCCGGGCCTGACCTACAACATCGCCTACGTACGCGGCAGCAACATCGACGACGGTTCCGACCGTGGTCGTGGTACCGAGCGCGAAATCTTCAACCAGGCCAAGTACGTCGTACAAAGCGGCCCGGTCAAGGATTTGAGCGTGCGTCTGCGCGGTTCGTGGTTGCGCGTGTCGAACAACGCCAGCGACTACAACGTCGGCGGCAACGAAGTACGCGTATTTGTTGATTATCCGATCAGCATCTTCTGATGCCACCGGCCTGCTGCACAGGCCGGACATCTGAATAAAAACGCCCCGTTCAGTTTGAACTGATCCCAACAAGTTGGACAGTTCATGGCGAGGCGTCTTAAGGGCCGGGGTCTGTACTGATCCACGGCCCTTTTAGCTGCTGCTTCAGTTGTGCCACTAATTTAGCCATGAAAAAAGCCCCCAACATGCAGGACAGATATCCTGAATGTTGGGGGCAGCTCTAGGTCTTGCGGTTAAAGTGCATGTGCCGCAGGAATGGTTTACACCCGCTGTCGTTGATGATTTATGCCCCGTTAATTGTATAAGTAAGGGGCCGTTTAGCGGGTTCAATGGCCTGCCGTATAATGACATTGCCATTGCAGACGAGGGAGACGGTTCGAGTCTGCTCAGACTCTGCAATATTAATATGGAATTTGTTCATGACGTGGTTGTGGATACGATTGCCATTTAATTTAAAACGAAGAATTTTATCTTCCGACTCCACCCACAATTGGTAGTCAGTTTCGAGCAGCATGCTGCTATCGTCCGCATAAATAAAGCCGTAGGCACCGTGCAAGGCTGGGTAAATATAGCTTTGTAACTCTCCCCGGGGGTCGTAATAGCCAACTAACGTGGTGACAGGTACCCCGAATTCCTGTGGCGAGCGTTCAATGCTGATGTCATTAAGGTGAAGATATTCACGCCAGTTTTCTCCGTCACTGAGGTAGTATTTTTTGTCGTCTTTTGATAGTTCAATGGACAGGCCATTAATATAAAGTTGTGTGCTGTAGGTCGCAGAATTTGCAAGCGTGACGACTCGTTCGCCATTGATTTGTGAGGCGGGTGGTACATTAATTGAGGCGGCCCAGTTTCCGTCGGTCATACTAATATTTACGACATTGTATAGGGCTAAGAGACTCGCGATATCAGATTGGCTCAAATATTCGTTGCGGGCAGTTACTCGCGTCATGCTCGTGTCTAATAAAATACATTCGTTCCAGCTAAAGCCAGTTGAGACGTAATTTTTCTTGAAGCCCTGCGCGACAGAAATAATCCGCCCGTTGATATAGAGATCGCTGTCATAGCCGGCATCATGATCAATTGAGAGAATGCATTGGGCATTAGACGATGACGCAGGCGGTACATGGATAGTCTCAGCCCAATTACCGTCCGACATGACCACTTTAACTATTTGGTTTTTAATGAATAATCTCGAGAGCGCGGCTTCACTCAGATCGTCGTTGGAAGCAATCGCTGGTTCGTACAGATCTACCCGATGGACGAAGGGCTCCATGGTTTTAGTAGCTGGGTCCCATTTGCGAAAACCTGTGCTCGAGTCGCTCGCAAACACAACTTTGCTTTCCATGAACCCCTGAGTAATTGCCGCCGTATAAGGCGTATGCAGAGTGAATCGGTTGGCCTGCGACATCGGCTCGCCGCCAGCCATTGGATCAGCACCGAAAGCGCGACCATGAAAGGGGGATTGGCATTCATCTACCAGGCAAACGTCCTGATTAGTAACTTCCGCACTAAAGTTAGGTATAAACCGGTTAAGATCACTGTCCCAGCCCCAGGTCGAGTTGATCTGATCAGCCGCGCGGTGCACAGACCCATCGAAACCACCAGGGTAGTGATCTAGCTCGTAGTTGTGTCCTACTTCGTGGCTAAACTCGTTCCCGATTGAATTCTCAAGCGTGACGATTCCTCCACCGCCGGAGCCTCCATGCACCTGAATACCATTGGAGTATTTCCCACAGCTATTGTGGGCCGTGATCAGAGCCGCCATATAAGGGCTCCACTCCCCCTCTCCCTCTGAGCAGTTGATACCATAGTTGGCGTGGTTAATGCCTAGTGATATCAGTTCCTTGCCAATTGTCTGACGCATTGTACCTTCGTGCCATCCCCCCTCGCTCGGATCAAAGTCAGTCAGTAAAGTGCCATCAGGTAACATTACTTCGTTTAGATAAATCGACTCAAAGTCGCTAACGATCATACGCGCTGCAGGGAGGGTCTGGAAATACTCCCTGTGCGCGGCGGGGTCTTTTGCAAAGATATAAGCGTCACGCGGGGGGGTGAGCATACCAATGTCGATGGTATTGAGGATTAACTCTGTTGCTCCGCCGACCTGTATATTATTTAACAGGCCTATCAAGTCACCTGTTTCCAAAAATATGCCAATGCCTGGTGTTATCCATTCGGATGGAATATCAACGCTCCAAGTGTTTTCTGAGTATAAAAGCCCCTGGTTGGCCGCCTCGGCATCGCTGATCCATTGTTCGGAAGTGAATTTGAATTCATAAGCTTCTTGTTGTGAGACTAAGACCTCTCGGCCACTGTAGATAACAGTGGTTTCATAACCGGCAGTGGAACTGAAGCGGACGATTTTTCCTTCCAGGGCAGCGCTGCTGGGTAAATGGATCTCGTCAACCCAAGCGCCATCGGTAGTATGAATATCTACGACAGAATTTAGTTGAAGTTTTTGTAGTAGGAAGGTCCCTGCAGGATCGCTCAGCAGTTCGAGTTCGCTGCTGTCATTCAGAAGGTAAATAGTGCCTGGTAAAGGGGTGAAATCGATATCGCCCAAGTCCCCGTCCAGATGGTAGACAGTGTCAGGCAGTTGATCAGGACTGTTCATGGGCAATGAACCAAGTGTTTTCCCCTCCTTATCAAAAACACTGACTTCCAGTGAGTCAATATTGTCTCGAGGTTTGACCATTAGTAGCATTTTACGCTTGGCGATTAAATAAGGTTGTGGGTCTGCGGCCTTAGGGATGGTCGGAAAAATTTGACTCTGGGCAAATTGAACATTAGCCACCAGTGACCCTTGCAAATTATTAATTACCTCATTGGTGTTAAACACCAGATTGGCAGTCTGAATCCTCGTTGAACCCTCAGCTGAATTAGTCGTAAAGCTGAAGCGTTGATTTTGGTCACCGGGAATGTAAGTTTTGACTTCCACGCCTGAGTCTGTCATCTCCAGCACCACGGAATAGTAGGCGCTATGTAGGGTGCTGGAACCATCTTTGTGTTTCTCAAGATTAAAGCGTTGCGTGTGATCCCCTGTGTAAGGTGATGCCCATGCCTCATTGCCTGACATGGATAGCGCCAGATCTTGATAAAAATGGCGAATGCTTACCGAGCCATCAGAGGACGGAACAATGTTGAAGCTTTGAGATGGTGATCCCACGTAAGGCTGGCCGTAGAATTTGTTGTCTTCTAGAGTCAGTGTGAGTATATTTTTCATATTAAAATATTTCCATGATAAGAGTTGCGGAGATGTTATATAAGTTAGTATAGACGTTTTTTTATGCGGTAAAAAACTTAGGCTTTGGGACGCTGAGTTTGAACTCGATAGGTGTTCTAGAATGAAAAACGTAAAAATTAATTGGAAGCCAAGATGGTGATAATGTTTTAGTTAGCAGTGTTGTTAATTATGCATTTTTGTGGCGAATTATCTAGCCTGTGGTGAATGTGTACTTTGTACAAGGGGCGCCTACAAGTCGAGGAAAGTTATATTTTAAGTAAAACTGTAGAAGCCTGTGCCATCAGGCACGAAGAAGTAATCTGTATTTCCCCTCGGCGCTAACAGATAAAGAGTAGTTGTTGGGTGCGTGCCTGTAAGCTTCACGAATAGTGACAGATTGATTTATTAAGTGTATTTCGATCCCCATCATATGAGGCTACGGCCTGTTAAAGAGGGCGGATGTCTGAACTAATTAACGTTCGACTCGGTTCGAGTCGTATTTTGTCCGGGAATAATGTAGAGGGCTGCGCAGCCTCAATTGATCACCGGATCACGCTGATCCACAGACGATGACTGTAGGGCACACTCTTTGAGCCAGTTCATAAACACCAGCAAGCGCTTGGGGAGGGTGCTGAGCGGTGGGTGAACCAGATAATAGTCGTAGTGGCCGCACACGCTGAAGTCAGCGAAGGGCAGTATCAGTTCGCCGCGATTGACGCGCGTTTGTACCAGCTGCTGACGGCCGATGGCGATGCCGGCATGGTTGATGGCTGCCGTCACGCTCAGGTCAGAGCGATCGAAGGTCAGGGTACGTTTGGGCAGGGCTTGGAGCATGTTGTGTTGTTCGGCCCACAACCTCCACTCGGCATCAAAGGCTGCATGATCCCAGGCCAGTGAGTCGTGCAAGGTGGTGCAGTGTCTCAAGTTTTCCGGGCTTTGCAGCAGGCCGTGGCGCTTCGCGTATTGCGGGCTGCAGACCGGGGCCAGACGCTCCTGCATCAAGCGGTGACTGGTCAGTCCGGGAAATTCGCCGTTGGCGTAATACAGGGCCAGGTCAATTTTACGGGTGCGGAAGTCGACATTGTCATTGCCTACCCGCAGATCCAGCGAGACCAGCGGGTAACGCTCGACGAAATCAGCCAGTCTGGGCACCAGCCAGCATTGGGCGACCGAAGGCCTTACATAAAGCGCAATGGAGCCGGCAACTTCTGCCTGTGACGACTGCTCAAGGGCCTCGGACAATTCGCCCATCGCATTCTGCAGTATTTCGAAGATGCGTTCGCCTTCGTCGGTCAGGCTGACCTGGCGGGTCAGGCGCTGGAACAACTTCATGTTCAGGGCGGTTTCGAGCCGGCTGATACGGTGGCTGACGGCGCTGGCGGTCAGGCACAGTTCCTGTGCGGCGCGGGCAAAGCTCAGATGGCGTGCGGCAACCAGAAAAGTATGCAAATTGGCGAACTGGCTGCTGTTGAGTCTGGAGCTGATGCGGGGCGGAAGGTTGAGCACGTGTTTTCCCCTCAAGCCAAAAGGCCGGTCAGGCCTGCCGGATGTGGCAAGGCGTGCATCTTGCCACATCCGGTCCGGCCTTTGAGTCAGCGAACAGAATCAGCCCCTGGCGAGCAATTCACGGCCCTTGGTCAGATAAGCGTCCATCTCGTCGTCAGGCACCATGTTGCCGCCGGTAGCCCAGATCAGGTGAGTGGCATTGGCCATGGCAGGGGCGTCCAGGCCGGCGCGAGCCAGGTAGCCTTGCTGATCGGCATGCACCCTGGCAATCCCGGGTACACCGGCGAGCGCGGAAGGCTCAAGACGCATGCCTTCGCTGCGCTCCATCAGTGCCAGCAGGCTGTACATGTGCTCATCGCTAACGGTGTAAAAACCATCAAGCAGGCGTTGCATGGCCTTACCCACAAAGCCGGAAGCGCGGCCAACCGCCAGGCCGTCTGCAGCGGTGACGTTATCAATGCCGAAGTCTTGCACACTGACTTCATCGTGCAGGCCGGTGTAGACGCCCAGCATCATGCAGGGCGAATGGGTGGGTTCGGCGAAGATGCAGTGCACGGCGTCACCGAACGCCAGCTTCAGGCCGAAAGCCACACCACCCGGTGCGCCGCCCACGCCACAGGGCAAATACACAAACAGGGGGTGCTGCGCATCCACCGTAATCCGCGCCGCTGCCAGCTGCTGTTGCAGGCGCTCGGCGGCGACGGCGTAACCCAGAAACAGATTGACCGAGTTTTCATCGTCGACGAAATGGCAGGCGGGGTCGGCCTCTGCCTGCTCACGGCCCTTGGCCACGGCCACGCTGTAATCGCTGGCGTACTCGATGACGGTCACACCGTGTGAGCGCAACTTGTCCTTCTTCCATTGGCGGGCATCGGCCGACATGTGCACGGTGACCTGAAAGCCCAAGGCCGCGCCCATGATCCCGATCGACATGCCAAGGTTTCCGGTCGAACCGACGGCTATTTTGTACTGCCCGAAAAACGCCCGGGCCTTGTCGCTGTGCAGCAGCGCGTAGTCGTCTTCGAGGGTCAGAAAGTTCTCGGCCAGTGCCAGATCTTCGGCATGCTTGAGCACTTCATAGATCCCGCCACGGGCCTTGATCGAGCCCGAGATGGGCAGATGGCTGTCGCGTTTGAGCCACAGCGAGCCGGTCAATGCCTGGCGGTAGCGTTCACCCAGCAGTTGCTGCAGATGGGGCACCGGCACAATGTCCGATTCAATAATGCCGTCACTGCTGGCGGTTTCCGGGAACGCCCGGCGCAAGTAAGAAGCAAATCGCGCGAGCCGGGCGCTGGCATCGGCGACATCGGCGTCGGTCAGCCCCACATCGCCAATCGCTTGAGCGACCGGAGCCACGCCGGGATTGAACCAGGTGGTTTCTTGCAGCGCGACCAGATCGCGAATCAGCGGGTAGCTGGCATACCAGCTTTCAAGGGGTTTTCCCAAAATCATGACGTGGTCCCTTTAAACAATCAGGCTAAAAAATACGGGTTGGATCAAACAAAGTGCGACAGCAGCAGGGTCAGGCCCAGCGCGACCAACGAGGCCAGTACCGTGGCAGTGGTAAATGTCTTCAGGGCGTCGGTCAGCGAGACCCCCAGGTACTCCTTGACCACCCAGAAGGCCGAGTCCGTGACATGGGTCCAGCCCATGGCACCGGCGCCGATGGCCACGCAGATGATTTCCTTGCTCACTGTCGGATGGGCGCCGAGCATGGGCAGGACCATGCCCGCTGCGCTGATCATGGCCACCGTTGCCGAGCCGACGGCGAAGTGCATCAGGCCGGCCACCAGCCAGGCCAGGACGATGGGGTTCATATTCAGTTGGGCCAGCGTGCCGGACAGCGCGTCACCCACGCCGCTGTCCACCAGAATGCCGTTGAATGCCCCGCCGGCGCCGATGATCAACAGGATGCTGGCCAGAGGCGGGAAGCTCTTCTGGGTGTGAGCGAGCAGCTCAGGCATGGATAACCCGCGGCGCAAGCCCAGCGCCCAATAGGCGAACACCACGGCAATGAACAGGGCGATCAGGGGAGTGCCCAGAAATGAAATGACGCTGAATGCCATGGAGTCCTGGGGCAGTCCGGCCGCGAAGGTTTTCCCGACCATCAGCAGCAGTGGCAACACAATGGTCAGCAGGGTCAGGCCAAGGCCCGGTAACTCACGGGTTTTGCTGTCATCACAGTGCTCGTTCAAAAACGCTTCCTGGGAGTCCGGCGCATCACGCTTGCAGACCAGCCTGACCCATAGCGGCCCGGCGATCATGGCAGTCGGCAGGGCGACAATCAGGCCATAGATGATCACTTTGCCGACATCGGCCCCCAGCATCCCGGTGATTGCCATTGCGGCCGGGTGTGGCGGCAACATGCAATGCACAGCCATCAGCGACACGGCCAGGGGCACGCCCAGGTACAACAGATTGATTCTGGTTTCTTTCGCGACCACATAGATCAGCGGAATCAGCAGAACAAAGCCCACCTCAAAGAACACCGGTATGCCGGCAATAAATCCTACGAGCATCATGGCCCAAGAGGCACGTTCCTTACCCAGAGCCTTGAGCAGTGCCTGAGCGATGCGCTCCGCGCCGCCGGACTCTTCCAGCATCTTGCCCAGAATCCCGCCCAGACCAATGATGGTTGCCAGAAACCCGAGCGTGCCGCCGACCCCTTTTTCATAGGAAGCAGCCATGTGCGTCAGCGGCATGCCCGAACCAATACCCACCACAAAGCTTGCGGCGGTCAAGGCCAGGAAGGCGTGGACGCGGACTTTGACGATCAGGAAAACAATCAGAGCGATGGCACAAAACAGCACCAGCAATAGAGTGGGAGCACTGTGCATGGAATCTCCTGGAAGCGCTTTTATTGTTGAAATCAGTGATCGGAGTCACTTTGCTTCCAGCAATTAGAAGTTACATCTCAGGGGACTGACAAAGGATGGATCTTCAAGGGACGGGTGATGTGGGGTCATCTATAAGAACCCGGATAATGGTTTGAACCCGTAGTCGCTGACGAGGCACGAGGCTGCGATAAGGGTCGCCGGACCTTGAGTTAGGGGCCTGTTGCGCAGCCAAAATTCCCGTAGCAGCTGACGAGTTAAACGAGGCTGCGTCCGCGTGGTGTGGCACTCCCACCAAGCCGTCGTGTGCTGGCACTGCTGGTTGAACCGCAGGCCTATCCGGATTCCGGTCCCGCAGTGGTGCGCAACATAAGGGGGGGGCTTTTTACCGCAGCGACCTTCCCCAAAAAAACTCGACCCTTGAACCGGCTGGAATCCGAAAAAACCCCAGAACGAAAAAACCCGCCAGAAGGCGGGTTTTTCGGGGGTTTCAAAGACTGTGTTGGCTGTCTTTGGAACCTTGTATGGTGCCGGCACCAAGAGTCGAACTCGGGACCTACTGATTACAAGTCAGTTGCTCTACCAACTGAGCTATACCGGCGTTATGGGCGACGAGTATACCCGGATGTTTTAGGTTGTAAACCCCTGATAACAGACTATTTTTACGCGCGCGTCAGTGGACCCGAAAAAACGAACTTGCGCACCTGGTGTTTTTCATATCTACACAGGGTTAATGAGGGAGCGCGTCATGACTGAAGTGATCACCGCCAACGATCTGGGCATCAGGTTGCAGGCCAGCGATGAGACCGCCTTGTTCAAATGGTTCGTAGCCAGTTTTTTGATGGGCAAGCGAATTCAGGCACCGATTGCCGCCAGGGCTTATCAGGTTCTGGTCGAAGAGCACGGCTGTGACTCTGCTCAGCGTCTGGCGCAGTTTTCCCATCGGCAATTGGTGTCGATTCTCGGTAAGGCACATTACGTGCGCTACGACGAAACTACCGCCACCCGTCTGTCTGCCCTGGCCCAGAAACTGGTCGATGAATATGACGGTAAATTCGGCGCCCTCTGTCGCACCAGTAAAGATCGCCACACCTTTGAGCGTCGCTTGCTGGAATTCGACGGTGTGGGGCCAAAGACTGTGGAAATCTTTATGCGCGATGCCGCTGCGGTGTTGTTTTGAACCGCGTCTTCACAGGCTGCGCCGGATGGAGCATCGGGCGTGAATACTGGCCACGTTTTGCCAGTGACGGTACGCATTTGCAGCGTTACGCCGGGCGCTTTTCGGCCACCGAAATTAACAGTTCATTTTACCGGCCCCACCGTGCGCAGACTTACCAGCGGTGGGCTGACAGCGTAGGGCCGGATTTTCGATTCTCGGTCAAATTACCCAAATCGATCACCCATGAACGGCGCTTGCAGAGCTGTGAAGACGAGCTGGACAGTTTTTTTGCACAATGCACGCAGTTGGGCGATCGCCTGGGATGTGTGTTGGTGCAATTACCGCCCGGATTGATTTATGAACCGCAGATTGCACGGGCGTTTTTCCGGGAGGTGCGCCTTCGGTACAAGGGCTCATTGGTGCTGGAGCCGCGTAACGACTCATGGCTGGCGGCCGATGAGCTGTTACAGACACTGCATATCGGCCGGGTTGCCGCTGATCCGGCGGTATTAAGCGCAGGCTTTCAACCGGGCGGGTGGCCTGGCGTCCAGTATTGGCGGCTGCATGGCTCGCCGCGTATTTATCACAGTGAATATGGCGTGGCCCGACTCAGGGCGTTGTCAGAACAGGTACTGATGGGCGCAGCGTCAACGACCGAGTACTGGTTCATTTTCGATAACACGGCCAGCGGTTTCGCCATCAACGACGCGCTAACCTTTCAAGCGCTCCTGGGCAACGCCGGGAACCCCAGCTCAAACAACGTTCCTTGAGCGTCGCTGCGTACCCGCACTTGTCCGTGATGCAACAGCATGATCGAGCGCACGATCGCCAGCCCCAACCCGCCGCTGTCACCGGGTTCTGCACGGGAGGGATCGACGCGGTAAAACCGGTCGAATAGTCTGTCCAGATGCTGCGGGTCAATGGGCGGGCCCTGGTTATGTACGCCAACCCAGCAATATTGGGCGTCATCAAGGCGTTGCAAGGTGATGGTGGTCCCGGCTTCGGCATGGCGCACGGCATTGGCCAGCAAGTTACCCAAGGCCCGTTGCAGCAACTGCTGGTCGACGTTCAGTTCGCCGCAAAGTGAGTTATTCAGCTGTAACTGACGGTCTTCTGCCAAGGCTTCAAAGTAATCGCACAACTCGTCGCCCACGGTCTGCAAGGCCAGGGTTTGCAGTTGCAGGGGCCGTTGGCCGTGATCGGCACGGGCCAGGAAAATCAGGTTTTCGACCATACGGTTGAGCCGTTCGTACTCTTCGATATTCGACGCCAGCAGTTCCTGGTACTCGTCGGGGCTGCGCGGCTGGTTCAGTGCCAGGCTGTTACTGCCCAGCAAGTTGTGCAGCGGCGTGCGAATTTCATGGGCCAGGTCGGCAGAGAACTGTGACAGTCGGCCAAAGCTGTCTTCGAGACGAACCAGCATTGCGTTAAGTGCCTGTACGGGCTCTTTCAGCTCTGCCGGAACATCGTCGGCGGGCATGCGTTGATCGAGGCTGCGGGGGGTGATGTCGCGCATGGCCTGCGCCAGTTCACGCAGAGGTACCAGACCGCGCCGCAACAACAGCAAGCCAAGGCCGAAGGCGAGTACTGCGCCAAAGCCTACCGCCATGTACAGGCGCCCCCGGTAGCTGGCGAGCATTTGCTCACGCTCTTGCAGGCGTTTGCCGACGGTGACAATCAAAGGCTCGTCCCTCGGACCTTGTGCCACCCCTGTGAGCAAGGCGATGTTATCCACAGTCTGGATGTCAGACCGTAGCGGCGACGAATCTTGAGCAATGGGTGGCAGGTCGGGCAGTGTTTGCTGATGCGGATTGATGGCGATGACCCGACCACCATCGCTACGTTTGACCAGCAACACACTGTCCAGATTACCCAGCATGTTTTGATACAGGCGCGGACGCTCCTGCAGGGCTTCGAGGCTGTCGCTGTCATGCAGCAGGGCCCGGACCTGCTCGAGGCGACCGAGCAGTGCCTGATCGTCCCGAAAGGTCAGTTCCGAGGCCAGCGAGCGATACAGAAACACTCCGATCACACTCAGCACCAGAGCGCAGGTCAAGGCAATCGCCAGGGCCAGACGCCAGGCGATGGATCTATTCATCCGGGGCTTCGAGCTGGTAGCCGACACCGCGCACAGTGTGGATAAGTTTTGGCATGTACGGGTCGTCGACCTTGGAGCGCAGGCGGCGTACGGCGACTTCAACCATGTTGGTGTCACTGTCGAAGTTGAGGTTCCAGACCTGGGAGGCGATCAAGGTGCGCGATAACACTTCACCCTGGCGGCTGGCCAGCAGGTGCAGCAATGCGAACTCCTTGTTGGTCAGGCTGATGCGTTGACCGCCACGGCTGACGCGCCGGCGCAGCACATCGATTTCGAGGTCGGCAATGGTGTAAGACTCGGCCTCGCGCAACGGCCCGCGACGCAGCAGGGTGCGTACCCGGGCCAGCAATTCGGCAAAGGCGAAGGGTTTGAGCAAGTAATCGTCGGCGCCCAGTTCCAGGCCGCGAACCCGGTCTTCGATCGCGTCTTTGGCGGTCAGGAACAATACTGGGGTGGCACCACGCTGACGGATCAACTGCAGCAGTTGCCAGCCGTTGAGCCCCGGCAGCATCACGTCCAGGATGATCAGGTCGTATTCCTGCTGCTCAACAAAGTAGCGGCCGTCCAGCCCGTTCAGCGCCACATCTACCGCAAAGCCGGACTCGCCCAGGCCTTTGGCCAGGAAATCTGCCGTCTTGGCCTCATCTTCAACCAGTAACAAACGCATCGCACACCTCGATCAATCGTCTGCACAGGCTAGGCGTCTTCTGTGGCATTGCCTATTACAAACTTGTAATGCAACTGACGGGCTTTTGACGGAGCCCGCTGGCTAAGGTGTCGGCACTCGTTAAGGAGCTTGCCGATGATGCTGAAAACTTTGCTGTTATGGACTGCGGTTGGCGTTGCCGGTGCGGCCCAGGCTGCGCCAAACCTGGCGCGTCATGCTGATCTGGACCTGGCCACCGCCCGCCAGCTGGCCGATGCCACGCTCAAGCACTGCTCCGGGGCGCTGAGCGTGCTGGATCGTGGTGGCAACGTGCTGACGGCCATGCGCCCCGAGGGGGTAGGCCCGCACAACCTGCTGGCCAGCCAGCGTAAAGCCTTTACCGCGCTGTCGACTAAAACCCCGACCCGTCTGTTTGCCGAGCGTGCGCGCAGCAATCCCGAAGCTGCGAACCTCAACTCCATTGCTGAACTGTTACTGCTGGGCGGTGGTGTGCCGCTGTTTGCAGACGGTGAGCTTGTGGGCGCGCTGGGTGTAGCGGGGGCGGGTGGTGCGGAGCAGGACGAAGCCTGCGCAATCAAGGCCGCCGAACAGATCGGTCTGACGACTCAACGCTGAATTGAATGTTTTAACCATTGAGGAAAACCGATGAAAGCTTTACGAATCACTTTGACGGCCTTGAGCCTGAGCGCGATATCCAGCCTGGCACTGGCGGCGGGCAACCCGTTGAGCGTGCATGTGCTCAACCTTGAAAACGGTCTGCCTTCGCCAGGCGTTAACGTCACCCTGGAAAAATACGTTGGCCAGAACTGGCAGCCGCTGGCACAGGGTGTGACCAACGAACAGGGGCGCATCGGCGAGTTGTTCCCGGATAAACAGGCAATGGAAGCGGGTCAGTACCGGGTGGTATTCAAAACGGGCGATTACTTCAAGAAAGCGGGGCGAGATACCTTCTTTCCGGAAATCCCGGTGATTTTTGAAGTGAAAAATGTGGATCAGCACTATCACATTCCGTTGCTGCTGAGCCCTTACGGGTTCTCGACCTATCGCGGCTCGTAAACCGCAGCTAATCATTGTGGGAGCGGTGCTCCCACAAGTTATCCACAACGCTGCGCCAGTAACAGCAAATTGCGTGGCGTCAGGTGGCTGTCGCAAAACTCGCCAAGCTGCACCTCATAGCCGCGTTCACTCAGGAACAAGGCTCGATCCAGCACCAGCCACAGCTCCAGCGGGCGGCGGAACAAGCCGCGTACCAGCTCCAGATTGCGCACCTGCGCCAACCGCTCCCGACCCGCAGCCTGCAGCGCCGGCCAGTCTTCTTCGCCGGTTGTGGATAAGTTCTTCAGCGCTGCCAGATCTTCGCAGTATTGAGCGAAAGGCTTATTGAGCCAGGTGCCGGGCAGTGAGGGTGTGGATAAGTACTCGTCGCATTGACGGCGCTGGCGTTGCCACACGTCGAAGCTCAAACGGCGCGCCATTGATTCATCGCGCTGGCGCCGTACCCGGCTGCCCGCGGTCACGGTTTCGCTCATCGGCAAGCTCAGGTCCTGCAGTGACAGGCGCAGGGTCGAGGCGCGGGCAGCTGTGGATAACGGCTGATAGTGGCTCGCGCTGATACGGTTGTAGCAGCAGGGCGAAATCGCCAGTTGTGCACAGCCCGCCGCGCTGGCCAGTTGCAGCAGGCGCACATGCAAATCGCCACAGGCATGCAAGGCGACTGGAGTCATATCGGCCCGCAGGTGTAATCCGACGTCCGGGGCGAGGACATCCTGTTGTACATGGCGGGCCGGCAAGTGGTGACGCAGGCTAAGTGCCTGACCGGCATCGATCAGTGCGCAGTCGTATTCCAGGCACGTCAGCTGTTGTCCTTCAGTTAATAGCCGACGGCCCAAATGCCCTTTGCCCGAGCACCAGTCCAGCCAGTGAACGGGTGTTTGCCTGAAGTTCAGGCTTTGGGCGAAGGCTTCTATTTGCTGCCATTTGCGCCCCGGTACATCCACTTGCAGGCGTTGGGCGGCAGGTGGCAGGGCTTGCGCGGGCAAGCGTTCGACGCGGCTGAGGGCAAGGGCAGTGGCTGCCAGTTCCGGGAATGGCGCGGGAGCAGGCAGATCCAGTAGAGGGTTGTGACTGTCTTCGGCGTCTTGCAGCGAACGACTGCGCAGCCATCGGGCGAGTTCAGGGTGTTGCGCTTCCCACGGCATATTCAGCTGAGTGAATGGCCGTGGGCGCCACAGGTGCTGGTGGTCACGCAAAAACCTGTCCAGTGCCTCGAAGCGGGCGAGCAGGGGCTCGCCCCGGGGCTTAACGCCCTTGGCAGGCATCAACGCGCAACCAGCGCTCCAGTAATTTGAAGCCCTGAATCAGGACAAACGACATCACCAGATAGATCACACCGGCAATCAGGAACATGTCCACCGTCTGGTAGGTGCGGGAAATGATGGTGCGGGTCATGCCGGTCAGTTCCAGCAGGGTCACGGTGCTCGCCAGCGAGCTGGCCTTGAGCATCAGGATCACTTCGTTGCTGTAGGCCGGCAGGCCGATACGCGCAGCACGCGGCAGCACGATATGCACCAGGGTTTTGAAGCGCGACATGCCCAGGGCGCGTGCGGCTTCGATTTCACCCGGCGGGATGGCCTGGATTGCACCGCGCAGGATCTCGGCGATGTACGCCGCGGTGTGCAAGGTCATGGTGATCACCGCACACCAGAACGGGCTGCGCAGGTACGGCCACAACACGCTTTCACGCACTACATCGAACTGCGACAGGCCGTAATAGACCAGAAACAGCTGGATCAGCAGCGGCGTGCCGCGGAAGAAAAAGATGTAGGCATAGGGCAGAGAACGCACGTACCAGAGCCTGGAGGAGCGGGCGATACCCAGCGGGATGGCCACGATCAGACCGGCGATGACCGAAAGGGCAGTCAGCTCCAGTGTCAGGGTCGCGCCCTGAATCAGCTTGGGCAGCCACTTGAGGAAGAGTTCCAGGACCATTACGTTCTCCTCACAAAGCCGCGCGCCGCGCGTTTTTCAAGCACATGCATGGTGCCCATGGCCAGTACGGTCAGGCCCAGGTACATCACGGCAGCCACCATGTAGAAGGTGAACGGGTGTTTGGCGAAGGTTACGGCGTTTTGTGCCTGACGCATGATTTCTTCCAGGCCGATGACAGATACCAGCGCGGTGTCTTTCATCAGGATCATGAACAGGTTGCCCAGGCCGGGTAGGGCAATGCGCCACATTTGCGGCAAAACCAGCTTGGTGAAAATCCGCGGCCTGGTCAGGCCCAGCGCCAGGCCCGCTTCGCGGTGGCCTTTGGGGATGGCCAGAATGGCGCCGCGAAAAACCTCAGTGGCATAAGCGCCAAAGCACAGGCCCAGAGCCAGCACGCCCGCCGCGAAGGCACTGAGGGTGAGGTCGGGCATGCCGATGAATTCGCCGAGGGCACGTACGGCATTCACGCTGCCGAAGTAAATCAGCAAGACCCACAGCAGTTCCGGGACGCCGCGCACCAGAGTCGAATACGCACCGCCCAGCCATCGCAGTGGTTTGTAGGATGAAGTTTTGGCCAGTGCACCGAGCAGCCCGAGCACCAGGCCCAGACACAGCGCAGTGAGTGCCAGTTTGACGGTCATCAGCGCGCCAGCGGCAAGCGCCGGGCCGAATCCGTATAAGTCGATAGTCATAAATTAGGCAGGCTTTGCTAGGGACCGGCGCAGCCTTGCGGCGCGCCGGTCAGGCAGGTCATTCAATGCTGAATGGGAAATACTTGTCGTTGATCTTTTTGTAGGTGCCGTCTTCTTTGATTTCTTTGAGCGCCAGGTTCAACTTGGTGCGCAAGTCGCTTTCGCCTTTACGCAAAGCAATGCCGACCTTGTCGTCTTCGTTGATCGGGTTGCCCTTGAACTCATAGTCCTTGCCCGCCGGATCATCCTTCAACCAGCCATAGATGGCGTACTTGTCGGCCAGCAGTGCGTCCACACGGCCCGAGGACAAGTCGAGATAAGCGTTTTCCTGGGTGTCATACAAGGCGATGTCCCCACCCACGTTATCTTCCAGCCATGTTGCGGCCTGGGTTGAACGCTGGGTGCCCAGTTTCTTGCTTTTGAGCGATTCAATGTCGGTTTTGAAATCGACACCTTTCTTGGCCACAAACTGCTGTTTGTTGGAGTAGTACGGGTCGGTGAAGTCGACAGCCTGTTTGCGGTCGTCAGTGATCGACAGGGAGGAGACAATAAAGTCGTACTTCTTGGCGTTCAGTGCGGGAATGATGCCGTCCCAGTCCGAGGTCACAACTTCGCACTCGGCTTTCATCTTGGCGCACAGGGCCATGGCAATGTCGTAGTCAAAACCAACCACTTGCCCGCTGGCGTTCTTGTTGTTGAACGGAGGGTAAGCGCCTTCAATCCCCACTTTGTACTTATCAACAGCCAAGGCATTGGCACTGAAAACCAGGGTGGCGGCAGCGGCCAGGAGAAGCTTTTTATAGTTTTGCATTCGTGTTGCTCCGTTAGCGGTTGCTGGACATGAATTGTTTACAGCGCGCTGAAACCGGGTTGTCGAACACCTGTTCTGGCGACCCTTGTTCTTCGATCAGGCCCTGGTGCAAAAACACGACTTGCGAGGACACCTGACGGGCAAAGCCCATTTCGTGGGTGACCAGCAGCATCGTGCGGCCTTCTTCGGCGAGCGCGCGGATAACACTAAGTACTTCCTGGACCATTTCCGGGTCAAGTGCCGATGTCGGTTCATCGAACAGGATTACTTTGGGTTGCATGGCCAATGTGCGGGCAATGGCGGCGCGTTGTTGCTGGCCACCGGACAATTCGGACGGATAGGCGTGACGTTTCTCGGCGATGCCAACCTTGGCCAGCAACGCTTCGGCAACTTCGATCGCTTCAGCCTTGCTCTGACCCAGAACACGACGCGGGGCCTCGATGATGTTGTCGAGGATGGTCATATGCGGCCACAGGTTAAAGTTTTGAAATACAAAACCCAGTTCACTGCGCATGCGATTGATCTGCTTGCCATCGGCAGCGACCAGTTCGCCATTTTTGGCTTTCTTGAGCTTGAGTTCTTCGCCGGCAACCAGGATCTGGCCCTCGTGCGGGTTTTCCAGCAGGTTGATGCAGCGCAGCAGGGTGGACTTGCCGGAGCCGGAAGAACCCAGGATCGAGATCACGTCGCCGTCGCGTGCGGTCAGCGAGATACCTTTAAGTACCTCAAGCTCGCCGTAGCGTTTATGCAAGTTGCGGATTTCAAGCGCGGGCGTGGCCAAAGCCATGTGCGTTCCTCATTGTGTTCGGGAGCGATCCTGCTGTTGGGCGGCCAAGCTAGCATAGGGCCACAAAGGCAACCAGCCGCTCCTGGGGAACAAAAGGCGACAGGGTGGTCGTTTGTCGCATCCCGACAGCTGACTGTCGCGCGAACTACAACTGACCCTGTATTTTGCCGTTCGGCCAGACAGGTGTCGCTTAAAAAAGGTCGCGATGTTGCCAGCTTTGGCCCGGTGTTGGAAGCGCGAACCTACTAAAGGTTAAAGATGTGCACTGCTTTTGCACCATATGGGCAAAATTGGGTATTTTTGGTGCGCTCCGGAACTTGTGACTGAGTGTTACGGTAACGAATAGGCAAAAAGCCATCACTCTCAACAAGTTGCAAACCCAGAGGTGAACCGATGCAGCCCGCGCAAACCGTGCATCTGTCACATTTTGGCTCATTTATTGCGTAAATAATTCTAAACGCCCCGTTGGTTACTTTTTACGAGAAGGTAAACAAGCGCGGCGCTCGGAATGGCTTTCACTGCAAAGGTAGTCCCAATGAGCAATACGCAAACTCCTAACGGCCTGGAGCAAGGTCTCAAACCACGGCATGTAACCATGCTGTCGATTGCCGGGGTCATCGGTGCCGGCTTGTTTGTCGGCTCCGGACACGCGATTGCACAGGCGGGTCCTGCCGTACTGCTGGCTTACGCCGCAGCGGGTACGCTGGTGGTGCTGGTGATGCGCATGCTGGCCGAAATGGCCGTCGCATCCCCTGACACCGGTTCGTTCTCGACTTACGCCGACCGTGCCATCGGGCACTGGGCCGGTTTCACCATTGGCTGGCTGTACTGGTGGTTCTGGGTGCTGGTTATCCCGCTGGAAGCCGTCGCCGCCGCCACCATCCTGCATGCATGGTTCCCTGGCACTGCGATCTGGGTCTTTACCCTGGTCATCACCCTGTTGCTGACCGTGACCAACCTGTTCAGCGTCAAGAACTACGGCGAGTTCGAGTTCTGGTTTGCGCTGGTCAAAGTGCTGGCGATTATCGGCTTCATTATCTTGGGCCTGATGGCCATTTTCGGCCTGCTGCCGACCAGTCAGGTCAGCGGCGTTTCGCATCTGGTCGACACCATAGGCTTTATGCCCAACGGCATGGGCGCGGTACTTGCCGCCATGTTGACCACTATGTTCTCGTTCATGGGCACAGAAATCGTGACCATCGCGGCGGCAGAATCCAAAGATCCGAGCAAGCAAATCACCAAGGCCACCAACTCGGTGATCTGGCGTATCGGCTTGTTCTACCTGGTGTCGATCTTCATCGTTGTGGCACTGGTGCCATGGAACGATCCGGGCCTGGCCCAGTTCGGCTCCTACCAGACCGTGCTTGAGCGCATGGGCATCCCGAATGCCAAGCTGATTGTCGATATCGTGGTATTGATCGCGGTGACCAGCTGCCTGAACTCGGCGCTCTATACCTCGTCGCGCATGCTCTACTCCCTGAGCAAACGCGGTGACGCACCGGCTGCGGCCAAGCGTACCAACGCCAGCGGCACCCCTTACTGGGCGGTGATGATGTCGACCGGTGCAGCCTTCCTGGCCGTGTTCGCCAACTATGTAGCACCGGCAGCCGTGTTCGAGTTCTTGCTGGCCAGCTCCGGCGCCATTGCGCTGCTGGTGTACCTGGTGATTGCCATTTCGCAATTGCGCATGCGTCAAAAGCGTATGGCGCTGGGCGAGACCATCTCCTTTAAAATGTGGCTGTTCCCGGGCCTGACCTGGGCGGTCATCGTGTTTATCGTGGCGATCCTGACCATCATGCTGTTCCAGGAGTCGCACCGGGTTGAAATCATGGCCACCGGCTTGCTGAGTATTCTGGTGGTAACGGCGGGCCTGCTGGTGGCACGTCGTCGACGTATTGAGAAGCTGGGGGCAACTGTACTGAACTGACGCCAGGACGGCGCTCGACGTTCAGTACACCGGGCCGCGATCCCTAGGGATCGCGGCCTTTTTTGTGGGCGCAGGAATACCCATGGCCTACCGCTGATCGTTATCTGAGGGTTTTTTCTCACTGGGTGGGAATCAAGTTTCAGCTAATGGGAAACTCCGTGCACCATGCGGGCAAGAGCATGAGGCCGATATGAACTACAACACGCCCACTGATCGCTTGCTGCAGATCCTCGTCACCCTGGGTCAATCCGGTGAGGCGATCTCCGCCAAAGAACTGTCCGAGCAATTGTCACAGCCGCTCAGCAGCACTTATCGGCATCTCAAAACCCTGCTGCGCTGGGGTCTGGCCGAAGAAAACGGTCAGGGCCGCTATTTGCCGGGGCCGGCCTGTTTGCAGCTGGCCAAGAAGTTCGATCGTGAAGCCGTGCTGGTAACGCTGGCCAAGTCAGCGCTCAAACGCCTGGCAGAGCAAAGCCAGGAAAGCGTGGCGTTGATGGTGCCAAGTAACGGCCAGGCGATTTGCATTGAACTGGTCGACAGCTCGCAGCCACTGCGCTGCTGCTACCAGAAAGGGCTGGCCCAGCCGCTGTTGGTCGGCGCCTCGGCCCGGGTGTTACTGGCGCACATGGATGAGGCGCAAAGCCTGCCAATTCTTCAGGCACAGGGCCTGGAAAGCGAAGAAATCGCCGCCTATCAGCGCAGTTTTGCCGAGATCCGGGCGACCGGCTATGCCGTGAGTCTGAGCGAAATCGACGACGGCATCTGGGGCGTCAGTGCCCCGGTGATCGACAGTCGCAATCGCCTGCTCGGCGCTATCAGCCTCATGGCCCCGGCCATCCGGGCGCAACACCGCAGTGAACGCCTGATCCGCTGGACCCAGGATGTCGCGCTGCGCCTGAGCGCCCGGCTCGACTGATTTTGACTGGAGTTTCAAGCATGACCGTTGTTCCTGACATGCACGTGTGGACAGGCCGCATAGACGCTGCCGAAGGGCAGGGCGCATTGCGCTGGCATCAATGGGTCAAACCCTTTGCCCGGAGCCAGCCGGCGGGCGCGGCGCTGATCGGGCTGGCCTGCGATGAGGGGGTCAAGCGCAATCAGGGCCGCACCGGTGCCCGCGAGGGGCCGTCGGCCTTGCGCAAGGCCCTGGCCAATCTGGCATGGCACGGCCACGCGCCGCTGTATGACGCGGGCGATGTGAGCTGCACCGACAGCAACCTGGAAGGCGCGCAGCAGATCTACGCCCACCACGTCAGCTACCTGCTCGATCAGGGGCACTTGCCGTTGGGGTTGGGTGGCGGGCATGAAATCGCTTTTGCCAGCTTCAGTGGTCTGGCCGATCACTTGCGCCAGCGCAACCCGCAAGCGCGGATCGGGGTTCTCAACTTCGACGCCCATTTTGATTTGCGCCATGCCGGGCAAAGCAGTTCGGGCACGCCGTTCCGCCAGATTGCCGAATATTGCCAGCGCGCAGAAATGCCATTCGCCTATTGCTGCCTGGGCGTCAGCCAACTGAACAATACTGCGGCGCTCTTTGAGCAGGCCGAGCAACTGAAGGTGCGCTACCGCCTCGACCGACAGATGAACAGTTGGGACATCTGTGCCTGCGAAGCCCTGATCGACGATTTCTTGCAAGACGTCGACCACCTTTACATGACCATCTGCCTTGATGTCCTGCCCGCCAGCCAGGCGCCCGGGGTCAGCGCGCCGTCTGCCCATGGGGTGGACATGCAGATCGTCGAGCATCTGGTACGCCATGCCAAAGCCAGCGGCAAATTGCGCATGGCCGATATTGCCGAGCTCAACCCGAGTCTGGACACCGATAACCGCACCGCCCGGATTGGCGCGCGTCTGCTCGCCAGCCTGGTTGATTAAGTTTTTCCGTACATCCCTGAAACCGCTTGTTGAATCATAAGAAAAAGAGAAATTCGCCATGCTGACATTCGAACTGGATGCGCTGAGCACCCTCGCTCTCGCGTTGCTCCTGCTGGGCCTGGGTGCCCAGCTGAAAAAACGCAGCTACTGGCTGCGCCAACTTTGTGTTCCGGCGCCGGTGATTGGCGGCTTTGGTTTTGCCTTGGTGATCTGGCTGTTACGCGATCAGCAACTGCTCAACCTGACCCTCGATACCAGCCTGCAAACCCCGCTGATGGTGGCGTTTTTCACCACTGTCGGTCTGGGTGGCAGCCTGGGCCTGCTGCGCAAGGGCGGCAAGTTGCTGTTTATCTACCTGGGTGCGTGTTGGGGCCTGGCCCTGGTGCAAAACGTGGTGGGGGTCAGCGTGGCCAAGCTGCTGGGGATTGATCCGTTGCTGGGCATCATGGCCGGTGCCGTGTCGCTGGAAGGCGGTTTCGGTGCAGCGGCCGCGTTCGGCCCGATTGCCGAGAACCTCGGTGCGGTAGGCGCGACCACTGCCGCTCTGGCGGCAGCGACCTTCGGCATGGTGGCCGGCGGTTTGTTGGGCAGTCCGCTGGCGCGCTGGTTGATTGAACGCAACAAGCTCACGGTCAAGGCTGAAGCGGTGGGTAACCTCAAGGCCTTTGAAGAAGTGGTCCACACCCCGCCGGCGGCTCTGGACGCGGCGACCCTGCTGCGGCTGCTGACCTGCATCGTGGTGATCATGGTGCTGGGTTTCTGGCTGGGCGGCAGCTTGCAGCAGCATTTGGGCATCGTGTTGCCAAGCTATGTGGGCGCGATGTTTGTGGCCATCATTCTGCGCAACCTCAATGACCGCACCCAGGCTGTCGAGATGCCTGACCATGCCGTGAGCACCATTGGTGACGTGTGCCTGGGCATGTTCCTGACCATGGCCATGATGAGCCTGAAGTTCTGGGAGCTGGAGAAGCTGGGGTTGCCGCTGCTGGTGATTCTGGTGGTGCAAGTGGTGATCATGATCCTGCTCTGCGTGTTCGTCCTGTTCCGCCTGTTTGGCCGCAACTACGACGCCGCCGTCCTGTGTGCAGGCTTCATGGGGCACGGGCTGGGAGCGACGCCCAATGCCGTGGCCAACATGGGCGCCATCTGCGATCACTACAAAGTGTTCTCCTACAAAGCCTTCATCATCGTGCCGTTATGCGGTGCAGTACTGATCGACATTGTGGCGATCCCGATGATCACCTGGTTTATCAACGCGTTCAGCTGAGGTCAGGCAGTGGCAGGCCAGCTCTTGTGGGAGCTGGCTTGCCGGCGACGGGCGTCACGCAAATTTAGGCACGGTAAAGCGGAATTCACTTCCCTGGCCCGGGGTGCTTTGTGCAACTAACAGGCCGCCGTGGGCCTTGATGATCCCTTGAGAAATGTACAGCCCAAGGCCAGTGCCAGACGTATTGCCTTCCTTCGCCGTCCAGTAGCGTTCAAAGATGTGCGGCAGTTGCTCGGCCGGGATGCCTTTGCCGGAGTCGCGCACGCTGAACACGATGTCGTCTCCGCTCGTTATGGCGGCCACTTGGATGGTGCCTTGAGCAGGGGTGAACTTGATCGCGTTGCTGATCAAGTTGGACAGCACCTGGAACAGGCGCTCGGGGTCGGCATGAATTTTCAGATCGGGCTCTGAGTGGAAGGTCAGCTCGAGCCCCTTGTCGGTGGCTAATGGCGTCAGCAACGACAGCGCTTCTTCAAAGATCTGGGTCACGTCCAGTGATTGCGGGGAGATGGTGTAGCGCCCGGCTTCTATCTTGGACGTATCGAGCAAGTCTTCGAGCAGGATGTTCATGCGGCTGGTGGCCTGTTGCATGGTGTCGATGGCGGTTGTGATGCGCCGTGAAGCATGGGAGCCGTCACTGCTGAAGGTTTTCTGCATCATCCCGCACAGCATGGAGATGATGGTCATGGGGTTGCGCAAGTCATGAGACACCACCGCCACCAACTCATCCCGTGCCCGTACCGCCTGCTGTTCGCGCAGAACCTGACGGCTCAGGTCGTTTTCCAGTGCCGAGCGGCGCAGGTCGTTGGCGGCGAACAAATCGCCGTGGCTCCATTTGTCGCAGATACCGTCCACCTCGACCTTCCACAGCTCGAACGAGGTGCGCGGGCTTAGTCGCAAGCCGGTAGCGCTGCGTTCCAGGTTGAGAGGTTTTTTCGGGTCGCCACTCCACGGCATGCTTTCTTTGATCTCGCTGCGAAACCACAGCACGGCATTATCGACAGGCTTGGGCAGACACATGGCCAGCAGGCCGCTGGCGACATCCTTGTACTCGGCGGCCGGGGCATAAAGCGTCGACAGGCTGTGCGTGGAAAACACAGGGTCGCCGGATTGCTTGAACCATTGGTACAGATCACGGATTTGTTCGGGGTGCGGGCATTGGCCGTAACGGTGCAGCACTTTGTCTTCGATGATGGCTACACCGCTGGCCCGGGTCAGTTCCATCAACAATCGGGGCTCCAGCGCCAGACCGTCGAACACGTTTTCCGGGCCTTGCTCCATGGCGCTATTCAAGTGCACCAAAGCGTCTATTTTTGCTTCTCGCTGGCGGCTGATTTCCAGGGTTTGCAAGGCGCTGATCTGTAAGGACAGGACCTGGCCAATCGTCTGGCACGCCATGCGCAGTTCGTGCGGCACATGCAGAGGGGTGCGATGGCCGCAACTGATCAGGCCCCAGAGGCGTTCGCCATCCATCAGGGAGATGCTCATCGAAGACAGTACGCCCATGTTTTGCATGTATTGGCAGTGGATCGGCGACACGCTGCGCAAGACTGCCCCGCTGAGGTCCAGTGCTTGCCCCGTGTCAGGGCGCAATTTGGGGACCAGCTGTACCGGCTCATAGGCCGCGTCGGGAATGATGCGCAGCCAATGGGTGCGATAAAGCTCGCGCGCCTGCTCGGGGATGTCTGATGCAGGAAAGAACATGCCGTTGAACAGCTCCATCGCAGGGGCTGATGCTTCGGCGATGACCTGGCCGTGCCCCTCTTCCTGAAAACGGTATATCAGTACCCGGTCATACCCGGTCAGCGCCTGAATCTCGCTGACGCAGGTTTCATACAGCGCGGGCAGGGTCTTGCCAGTTTGCAGGCGTTGCAGTACCCGGCTCAGGTTGCGCACCTTGGCCATCGTATGGTTGAGCTCGGTTTCATCGGGCTTTAATTCGAGCTCCAGAATCAGGATGCCATTGTTGCAGTGCAATAAACCTTCATAGGTCAGCCCCTGCAGGTGCAGCTCCAGCGGCGGCACCTCGACCTGTTCGATGAAGTGACTGGCCTGTAGCACTGCGGCTGCCGCCTGCGGTCCGGTCAGCATCGACAGCGGTTGATCCAGCAAGGCCGCAGGCGCTACGCCGAACAGCGCCTCGACGTTGGCACTGATTTGCTGGATGTGCAGATCGGGCCCACGCAGGGTCACTAAAAGACCGTGGGGTTGAATGGCCCCCGGAAAGCGAATGGGCTCGTCTGCACAATTGGTCAGCAAGGTTTCAAAGGTTTCAGGGTCCAGTGGGTTCATAACAACACCTCCTGACGTTCGAGCCATTGCTCGAAGCAGCTAAATGTAGAACAGGCCGCCTTCACGGCTTCATCGCGTGCCCGGGCGTCCAGTGGCACTGCACAGAGAAAATCCAGGAAAGACTTCCAGTAGCGGCCAGTGGCTTCGCCATAAACGTAAAGAAAGGCACAGCCGTCATGGGCTTGCAGCCCCAGGCGTTCAGCAATCTGTTTGCGCAAAATATTGCCGCCCAGCGTGGCGCCCTCGAGCACATATAAAACCCCCAGCACACTGGCTTCGCTGCCCAGTTGCGGCAGTGCCGGGCACAGCGACAGTGACCGGGGGCTGATGTTCAGGGCGCGCAGGTCCTGCACCAGGGCCCGGGTCTTGAGGCGAGCATGCAAGTCAAAACCCGGCGGGATCAACGTGCTGTGTTCAAGCCGGTTTTCCATTGCCTGATAGAACCCGTAATAGGCCGCCAACAGACGTGTGTAACGTTGCAGGTCAAGACTGTCCGAGAAAAACGGCAGGCGCTTCTCAAGCGCAACATGCAGGGTCCGGGTGCCTGAGCGGAGCTCGTTCAAAACCGAAGGCGTTGGCGGGGAGCTGGATTCGTATGGCATGCCGTGTGACGGGCTCTCTGTGTACGCTTTGAAAGGAGCGCTGATCAGGATTTGAAGGCGTGATAATCAAAAAGTGCCATTCATTCAGATAGAAGGTTTTGATATCAGGCACTGCTCCGGCATTTTTACGCGCAAATTAACGATTGGCTTTTTGTTGGAAGCGTCTTAACTACAACAACGAATGTTTCCGTCTAGATGAGGTGCTCATGCTCGAATTACGCCCCAATTGCGAATGCTGTGATTGTGACCTACCGCCTGATTCTTCCCTTGCGCGGATCTGTTCATTCGAATGCACGTTTTGCGCCTCCTGTTCGGAGCAAAAACTGGGCGGGCTTTGCCCTAACTGCGGGGGCGAGCTGATGGTGCGGCCGCGTCGACCGGTCAACAAGCTGGGCAATAACCCGGCCTCCAAAACGCGAGTGACCAAGCCTGAAGGCTGCACCGCCCGCAACTGACCTGCACCGCTTATCCCGGCCGGTTGCCAATACATATGGAAATCCATATATTCGGTTTTCCATATGTAAGGCGATGCGAGATGACGGACGATTTTCCCCCTCCGGCGATTTTTAAGTGTCTGGCTGATGCCACCCGAATGCGCTCTGCGCTGCTCATCGTGCAAGAAGGTGAGTTGTGCGTCTGTGAGCTGATGTGTGCGCTCAATGACAGCCAGCCCAAAATCTCCCGTCACCTGGCGCAATTGCGCAATTGCGGGCTGCTGCTGGACCGTCGCCAGGGCCAGTGGGTTTATTACCGGCTTAATCCGGCGCTGCCGCAGTGGGTCATGTCGGTCCTCGACACCACCTTGAATGCCAACGGGCAATGGTTGCGCGACGATGTGTTGCGCCTTGAAGCCATGGGCGACCGCCCTCAACGCAACCGCTGCTGCTGAGCCGGGTCGGGAGAGTTTTATGTTGGCTGCCATTGCGATTTTTGTGTTCACGATTGTGCTGGTCATCTGGCAGCCCCGGGGGCTCGGGGTGGGCTGGAGCGCCTCGCTGGGGGCGCTGCTGGCCCTGATTTTTGGTGTGGTGCAACCGGGCGATGTCCCGGTTGTGTGGTCGATCATCTGGAATGCCACAGGCACCTTCGTGGCGTTGATCATCATCAGCCTGTTGCTCGATGAAGCCGGGTTCTTTGCCTGGGCGGCCTTGCATGTGGCGCGGTGGGGTAGAGGCCGCGGTAAACGTTTATTCGCCTATATGGTGTTGCTGGGTGCCCTGGTGTCGGCGCTGTTTGCCAACGACGGCGCGGCGTTGATTCTTACCCCTATCGTGGTCGCCATGTTGCTGGCGCTGCGTTTTTCGCCGGCGGCAACCCTGGCTTTTGTGATGGGGGCAGGCTTTATTGCCGACACCGCAAGCTTGCCGCTGGTGGTGTCGAACCTGGTCAATATCGTCTCGGCGGATTACTTCAACATCGGCTTCAACCAGTACGCCGCGGTGATGGTGCCGGTCAACCTGGTGAGCGTGGCGGCCACGCTGGGCATGTTGTTGTGGTTTTTCCGGCGCGACATTCCCGCCGATTACGACCCTGCGCAGCTTGATGACCCGGCCAGTGCCATCAATGACAAAGCCACTTTCGTGGCGGGCTGGTGGGTGCTGGGGATTTTGTTGGCGGGCTGTTTCGCTCTGGAACCGCTGGGGATTCCCATCAGCGCCATCTCGGCCTTGTGCGCGGCGTTGTTGCTGGGCATCGCGGCGTGGGGGCACAAAATCTCCACCCGCAAGGTACTCAAGGAGGCGCCGTGGCAGATCGTGATTTTCTCCCTGGGCATGTACCTGGTGGTCTACGGCCTGCGTAACGCCGGGCTCACCGATTACCTGGCCGGCTGGCTCGACGGCTTTGCCCGCTACGGTGTGTGGGGCGCGACCCTGGGTACTGGCCTGTTGACGGCGTTGCTGTCATCAATCATGAACAACCTGCCCACCGTGCTGATCGCAGCCCTGTCCATTGACGCCAGCAGCGCTACCGGGGTGATCAAGGAGGCCATGATCTACGCCAACGTGATCGGTAGCGACCTTGGGCCAAAAATCACCCCGATCGGCAGTCTGGCCACTCTCCTGTGGCTGCACGTACTGGCGCGCAAAGGGATACGCATTACCTGGGGTTACTATTTCAAGGTCGGGATCGTGCTGACGTTACCGGTGCTGTTGATCACGTTGGCGGCGTTGGCCGTGCGGTTGGGAGGGTAGGTGATGAAAGTTCTGTTTATGTGTACGGCCAATAGCTGCCGAAGCATTTTGTCCGAGGCGATGTTCAACCATTTGGCACCGCCAGGCTTTGAGGCTGTCAGTTCCGGCAGCTTTCCCAAAGGCCGGGTGCTGCCGCGCAGCCTGAGCACCCTGCAAGACGCCGGGATAGCCACGGCGGGTTTGTACAGTAAAGGCAACGAGGCCTTCGAAGGAGCGCCCCCCGACATCGTAATTACGGTGTGTGACAAGGTGGCCGGTGAGGCCTGCCCGGTGTATTTCGGCCCCGCAGTCAAAGCCCATTGGGGGCTTGCCGACCCTTCCGAGGTTGTGGCTGACGAAGCCGGGATTGATCAGGCATTTCGAGCCACCCTGGCGCAGATTGAGAGGCGCTGCCGGACTTTTTTCGAGCTACCGTTTGAATCCCTTTCGGTGCCTGGGCTCAGGCTTGAGCTTGAGCGAATTTCCACGTTGTAACAGGAGACTTTGATGAGCGAACAGATGCCTAACCTCAACCTCGGACTGCTCGATCAGCCCGGTGCGGAGCAGCAACCGCATCCGCCGCGCATTTTGCTGCTGTACGGCTCGACGCGGGAGCGCTCGTTCAGCCGTTTGCTGGTTGAAGAGGCTGCACGCTTGCTGCGTCACTTGGGTGCCGAGACCCGGATCTTCAATCCGTCCGGGTTGCCGCTGCCCGATGATGCCCCCCGCGACCATCCCAAGGTCCAGGAGCTGCTGGAGTTGATGCAATGGTCAGAAGGGCAGGTGTGGTGCTCACCCGAGCGTCACGGCGCCATGTCTGCCGTGTTCAAGGCACAAATTGACTGGGTGCCGCTGGCGCTGGGGGCGGTGCGTCCCACGCAAGGCAAGACCCTGGCGGTGATGCAGGTCTCGGGTGGCTCGCAGTCGTTCAATACCGTCAGCCAGTTGCGTAATTTGGGGCGCTGGATGCGCATGTTCACCATCCCCAACCAGTCCTCGGTGCCCAAGGCCTACATGGAATTTGACGATCAGGACCGGATGAAGCCCTCGGCGCTCTACGACCGCGTGGTAGATGTGATGGAAGAACTGGTCAAATTCACCTTGCTCCTGCGCGACCGTCCGGACCTGGTAGATCGCTATTCGGAACGCAAGGAAACGGCTGAAGAGTTGTCTGACCGGGTTAACCAGCGGGCGATCTAAAGGGTCTCAACCCCCTGTAGGAGCGAGCTTGCTCGCGAGCTCTATCCGGCTCTCAGGAAGAGCTCGCGAGCAAGCTCGCTCCTACAGGGGGTATTGTATGGATCCGGGCACATCGATTGCCAATGCCCCCGTTTGTAACCATTGCAGGGCAATCGGCCATAAGCTGTCATGGAATCGGTTATGAAAAAACGCGAAATGGCCGATCTCTGTTACACCGATATCTTCCGGGCTGATGCGTAAATGTGTGCGGGAGCTGGCGCTGAAATGGCTCAGCAAGCGCTCGATGGCCGCCACGGTGCCGAACGGATCGTCGCTAAGGCTGATGGCGAGGGTTTTGGCCTTTACCGAAGCAAAGGGCAGGGCCCCGAGGTGGCGGGCGCTGGGGAGTTGCTCAAAGCGCGTGCCGAACGTCACCCAGTCCTTGACCACGCCTGCCGGGGTGTCTTCTAGCCAGCCCAGGCGCTTGCCCGGGAAGTAGCCGCAGAGCCCGGTGAGCAAAGGCATGACGGCGTGCCACTTGGTAACCATCTGCCAGCGCTGTGCGGGCGCATAGTCACGCCAGCAGGCAAATTGCGCCCCTACGGTCACTACACGGCGAATAACCGCCCCGGACGCTGCCAGGCCTGCTGCACAGCCGCCAAAGCTGTGTCCGACCACATCGATCGGCTGCCCCGGGTATTGGCGCTGTGCGCGCTTGAGGAGCGCTTCAAAGTCCAGTGATCCCCAGTCCGACCATGAGGCCTTGAAGCCGCGCAGTGATCCTGTGCGCGAGGCGCCGATGCCGCGGTAGTCAAACAGCATCACGTCCATGCCATGGCTGAACAGATACTCGGCAAAGCGCGTGTAGTAGCAGCAGCGCACCGAGGTGGCGGCATTGATGATGACTACGGCGCGCGAGGCGTGCGGCGTGTGCTGGCGCCATTCAAGACCGCCCAGCAAGTAACCGTCAGCAGCAGCCTCGGTGAACGCCCGGCTGACAGGTCGGGGCAGGGCAGCTGTCAGTGGCTGCTCCGGGTGTTGCGTTCTTGCAACAGGCGTGAAGCTTCGACGTAGGCTTTGTGAAATGCCGGGGTTTCGATCCAGGCCACGGCGCTGTCTTCATCGTCGCCATGGATGGCAATCCGGTACTCGATCAGCAGGCCCATCAGGAAGTCGGTCGCGGGCTCTTCTTCCTCTTCGGAGATCACCAGCTCCAGCACCGGGTATTGCAGGAACACCGTGCACATGGTTTGCAGGTTGATGGCTTCGGCGGCCTTCATCACCTGGAACAGATCGTCGTAATCGGCCGGGTCAAAGCCGTTGTCGAGGATGTCCTGGAAGTTGAAGGTGCTGAGGTCGATTTTTACGTCATCGAACGGATTGTCGATCAGGGTCGCAGCCGAAGCCTTGGCCGGTTTGCCGATGCGGTTCTGTTTGGCTTTGGATTTGGCCCGCTGCGCGTGTTTTTGCTGTTTCTTTGGCGTTGCCATGAACGTGTGTCCTTTGCAGGCTGAGGAGAGGATTGAACCCCATCTCTTTGCAATCGCCAAGAGAGGTGGCGCCACCGGGTATAAATCGCGCCCAACAAAAAACCCGCACTAGGCGGGTTTCTTGTTTGCTTTGAGGTGGTGCGAACACCACATCAATGCTGAATGTGGTGCCCAGAGACGGAATCGAACCGCCGACACGGGGATTTTCAATCCCCTGCTCTACCGACTGAGCTATCTGGGCAACGGGGCGCATTAGAAGCCTTTTTCGGTTATCCGTCAAACACTTTTTTGAAAAATATTTAACTATTACCGTCGCTTACGGGCCAAACCCAATAAAACCGGGGGTTATTCGGTTGGCGGAACATAGCCTTCAGCTTGTGCGTATTCCTCTCCGCTGAAGAACTTATCCATTTCGCCCTGCAAATATTTTCGGTCTTCGGCGTTCATCATGTTCAAACGCTTCTCGTTGATGAGCAGCGTTTGGTGTTTTTGCCAGTCTGCCCATGCTTTGGCCGAGACGTGATCAAAAATGTCCTGACCTTTGGCGCCCGGGAACGGAGCGCGCTCAAGGGCGGGCAATTCTTCTTTGTACTTGCGGCAGATGATGGTGCGGGTCATGACGACTCTCCTGGATTCAATAGCTCGGCTGCGCGTTTGAGCAGCTTCTTGACCGGGGCAGCAAGGCCCAGGCGCGGCGGGGTGGCGAGGTTATACCAGAGCCAGTCAGCCTCGGCCATGTGATGGCCGGACTCTTCGACGTGGACCAGCCAGGGTTCGATGGCCAGCTGGAAATGGCTAAACGTGTGGGTCAGGCCGGGCAGTTCGTGTTGCTGGCCCAGCTTCAGGGCGTGCTGCAATGCCAGATGCTCGATGTCTTTGAGGTCATCCAGCTCGGGCAGGCTCCAGAGCCCGCCCCACAGGCCGGTAGACGGGCGACGGTAAAGCAGGATCGCGCCCTCGGCGTTCGCCAGCATCGGCATCAGGGTACGTTTTTGCGGGATGGTCTTGCGCGGCTTGGGGATCGGGTAGCGTGTCTCCAGGCCCAGCAAGTGCGCTTGGCAGCCGCTTTCAAGCGGGCACAGCAGGCAACTGGGCTTGCTGCGGGTGCAAAGCGTGGCGCCCATGTCCATCATCGCCTGGGTATAGGCGTTGACCCGGTCCCGGGGCGTCAGGCGTTCTGCGGTGGCCCACAGCTGTTTGGCGACCTTGGGCTCGCCGGGGTACCCCTCTTGCGCCGTATAGCGCGCCAGCACCCGCTTGACGTTACCGTCGAGGATCGGGGCGCGCAGGCCCATGCTCAAGCTGGCGATCGCACCTGCAGTGGACAGGCCAATGCCGGGCAGTTCCACCAGTTTTTCGACATCCCGCGGAAATTCACCACCATATTCAGCGACGACGATTTTTGCGGTCTTCTGCAAGTTGCGCGCGCGGGTGTAGTAGCCCAGCCCGGTCCACAGGTGCAGCACTTCGTCTTCGGGGGCGGCGGCCAGGGCTTGGACTGTTGGCAGCGAGGCCATAAACCGGTCGAAGTAGTTGAGCACGGTGCTGACCTGGGTCTGCTGCAACATGATTTCCGAGACCCATACCCGGTATGGGGTGATGCCCTGTTGCCAGGGCAAATCGTGGCGGCCGTGGCGGTCATACCAGTCCAGTACCGCCACAGAAAATTGCTCGTCTTTCATCGGCTAAACAGCCCCTTGAGGGCATTTTTGAGTTCCGGGCTGACCTTGTCACCGAGTTTCTCTTCAAGCTTCTCGCTGATTTTATTGCCCGCCACTTTGGCAGCGACTTTGCCCAGCCCTTCCTTGTCCAGGCGGCAGGCCTTGGCGCCCAGCTCCAGCGGACCGCGACAGCGCAATGGCAGCTCGATACCGACGAAGTTTTTGCCGACCTGGCACGCCGGGTCCGGCATGGCGCGGGTGTCGCCTTCAATGATGATGCCGATGCGGTAATCCATGCCCAGTACGCGCAGGTCGATGTCGCCATCGCCTTTTACGCTCATGCCGGGAATGCGCACGATCATGTCCGGGTTGCTGGCCACGCCATTACGGAACACCAGGCTGCCCTTGAGCTCCTTGAACGGAGTGTCTTTGCCCGGTGGTGTGCCGCTCAGGGTTTTGCGGTTAAGCACAGAGATGCCTTTGCACAGCTGTTGTTCAAGGTTGGCGTTCAGCAGCACGCCGTCGTTGAGCACAAAGTTTGCCGTGCCGTTAAGGCTTTGAATCAGCGCGCTCTGGCTGTTGCCGCTGCCTGTGACATTGCTGTTGAGGGTCAGCAGGCCGGTTACAGGCGGTTTTTGCCCCTGGCTCTGGAGGATTTTTTCGACCGGCACGTTGTTGATCCGGGTTTGCAGGTTGGCCAGTGGCAGCATGGGCCGTACATCGAGGCTGCCGTTGGCGGCAAACGTGCCTTTGTAGAGGTTGCCGCTGAGGTTTTGCAGGGTCAGCAGGCCGTCTTTGCTGCTGACCTTGAGCGCTGCATTCTGGATCGGCAGCCGGGTCAGGGTGAGTTGGCCAAAACTGAGGTCGGCCTCCAGGTCCAGCGCCTTGAGGCGAGTCACGGGAATGATCTTGGTCGTGCTCCAGCCGCTCTTGGTCGGTGCCTCTGGCAATGGCGTATCGCCTGATGCTGCCAATGCGCCTGCTTCGCTGCCTTGAACTTCGGTTTTGCGCGCGGCTGCAGCGCTGTTGGCTGCGGCCGATTTAGGCGGCAGGTAGCGATCGGCGTCGAACGTGTCGCCTTTGAGCTGCACACGCAGGGCTTGTCTGGCGAAGTCGTCAATGGCGA
Organism: Pseudomonas versuta; assembly: GCF_001294575.1. Taxonomy (NCBI): domain Bacteria; kingdom Pseudomonadati; phylum Pseudomonadota; class Gammaproteobacteria; order Pseudomonadales; family Pseudomonadaceae; genus Pseudomonas; species Pseudomonas versuta. Next base: position 4,278,239 of record NZ_CP012676.1, on the reverse strand, counting down.
TACGGCCGGTAAAGGTGCTGTCATCGACTTTCAGATTGAGTTCGTCGAAGGCCAGGCTGGTGGGGCTGCCGGACAGGCGGCTGACCAGTTCGACTTTGCTCAGGCTGCCCGGTGCCATCTGGGGCAGGGTGTGGCCGATGCTGTCGAGGAAGGTGGCCAGATTGAGCTGGGCAATCGACAGGCCGCCGCTGATCTGTGGCGTGCTGTCCAGGTTGCTGGCCTTGAGTTCACCCAGGGCGCGCAGCTGGTTGGCTGATACCTTCAGGCCGCTCCATTCGGCGACGTTGGCTGCAAGATCTACCAGTATCTGCCCTTGAACTGCGTAGGTCATGGTTTTGCCCTGCAGCGGTTCGCCAGAGGCCTCGCCTACCATTTTCATGTCTTCAAACTGATAGCGCTTGAGTACGCGGTCAAAGCGCAGCTTGCCGTCGACTTCGGTTTTGACCCGCATCACTGGCTTGTTGGTGCCCAGGAACGCAGTCAGTTTGACCGGGGTGCTGGTCGCTTCGTGAATCGGGCCGGTGCTCAGCTGGATGCTTTCGGCGCTGAACTGCTGGCCGTTCCGCTCGTCGTTGTACTCAACCCGCGCGTTATTCACGGTCAGGCTGTCGATGTCCAGCTTGAGTGGCTGGCTGACGCTGTCCGGCTTGTTTGCGGTTTCGGTGCTGGCGCTGCCGGCATCGGTACTGGCGGTGGCAGGTGCCGGTTGGCCGATGTCCTGCCAATTGCCGTGGCCGTCCTTGTCGCGGGTCAGGCGCAGGTTCAGGCCTTCGACCCGTACATCGCTCATCTGCACTTCTTTGCGCAGCAGGGGCAGTACGCGTACTGACAGGCCCAGCATTTGCAGATCGGCAAAGGGCTGGTTCGGTGCCGCCAGGGTTGCGACGCTGGCGTCGTGCAGTTCCAGTCCGAGCCAGGGGAAGAGGCTCCAGCCAATGTCGCCATTGAGCGTGAGCTCAATGTGGGCTTTGTCGCGGGCTATCTGGCGGATCTCGTCTTTATAGTCGTTGGGATCGAACAGATGGCTCAGAGCAAAGCCCAGAGCCACGATGATCAGCAACAATCCGAGAAGCACCAGACCCAGGATTTTGCCGAACGCTTTCATGGGCGAGTCCTTGTAAGTCTGAGTGAAGGGAAATTTTAAAGTTGGTCGCAGAGTATAGCGTCACGGGCAGGCCGACTGTGGGGTGGATAGTGGCGGATCAGTCTGGCTATCAAACACCGAATCAGCGTGGGCATTTTCCTGTGTTCAAGTGGTAATCTTCGGCAGTTTTTCGGGCCTTCTGCGGCGCTTTGTCGCGCCTCGAAATAAATCCTACAAAAATGACTCGTGCCGCAAGGTGCCAAAGTCGGGGGTTTAGCGTGCCCGGGGATCACTTCATCCATGGGGGAAACAACAATGAATAACAGCACCGCTGCGGGCAGTCTTGCCTCACAGCCCGGGTTCTTGTCAAAGGAGCGCATCATCGCCAGGCCCGGTTTCAACCGCTGGCTGGTTCCGCCGGCCGCACTGGCCATTCACTTGTGTATTGGCATGGCCTACGGTTTTTCCGTGTTCTGGCTGCCTCTGTCCAAAGCCCTGGGCGTCACCGCGCCAGTGGCTTGTGCGCCGGACATGAGCTTCATCGCGCAGGTGTTCTCGTCGCAATGTGACTGGCCGATATCCATGCTCGGCTGGATCTACACCCTGTTTTTCATCTTCCTCGGTTGCTCGGCAGCCGTGTGGGGCGGCTGGCTTGAGCATGCCGGGCCGCGCAAGGCCGGTGTGGTCTCGGCACTGTGCTGGTGTGGTGGCCTGCTGGTTTCAGCATTGGGCATTTATACCCACCAGATCTGGCTGATGTGGTTGGGTTCGGGGGTGATTGGCGGTATAGGCCTGGGCCTGGGCTATATATCGCCGGTCTCGACGTTGATCAAGTGGTTCCCGGACAAGCGCGGCATGGCGACCGGTATGGCGATCATGGGCTTCGGCGGTGGCGCCATGGTGGGTGCGCCGCTGGCAGCTGCGTTGATGGGCCATTTCGCCGGCCCCGATGGCGTGGGCGTGTGGCAGAGCTTTGTGGTGATGGCGGCGATTTACTTCGTGTTCATGATTGGTGGCGCGTTGTCGTATCGCGTTCCGCCTACCGGCTGGAAGCCTGAGGGCTGGACCCCGCCGGCGAAGAAAGCCGCCAATGCGATGATTACCCAGCGCCATGTACACGTGAGCGTTGCCTGGAAAACCCCGCAGTTTGCGCTGGTGTGGCTGGTGTTGTGCCTGAACGTGTCGGCCGGTATCGGCATTCTGGGGATGGCCTCACCGCTGTTGCAGGAAGTGTTCGCGGGCAAATTGCTGGGCAATGACCTGACATTCAGCCAGCTGGATGCGGCGCAGTTGGCCCAAATCGCGGCGATTGCGGCCGGTTTTACCGGTCTGCTGAGCCTGTTCAACATTGGCGGGCGTTTTTTCTGGGCGTCGTTCTCCGACTACCTGGGGCGTAAAAACACCTACTTCGTGTTCTTCGCCCTGGGTTTTGCGTTGTACGCGATGATTCCGAACTTGGGTCATTTGGGCAACGTGTCGCTGTTTGTGGCTGCGTTCTGCATCATCCTGTCGATGTACGGCGGCGGCTTTGCCACGGTTCCGGCTTACCTGGCGGATCTGTTCGGTACGCAAATGGTGGGTGCGATTCATGGTCGACTGCTGACTGCCTGGGCGGCCGCGGGTGTGCTTGGGCCGGTGCTGGTCAACTATCTGCGTGAGTATCAGCTCAGCATCGGGGTCGAGCGTGCGGCGGCCTATGACATCACCTTGTATATCCTGGCCGGCCTGCTGGTGCTGGGCTTTATCTGCAACTTGCTGGTACGCCCGGTGGATGACAAGTACTTCATGACTGACGCGCAACTGGCGGCTGAACAGGCGCTGGGTCACGACAAAGGCGCCGATGCCAGCACCTCGCTGGAATGGAAAGCGGCCTCCGGCAGTCTGCCCCTGGTCATCGCAGCCTGGCTGGCAGTGGGCATTCCGCTGCTGTGGGGTGTGTGGGTGACAGTGCAGAAGACGGCAGTGTTGTTTCATTAATACCGATGCCTGACCCGCAGGAGCGAGCGTGCTGGCGAGCTTTTAAAGGGCTCGCGAGCACGCTCGCTCCTACCGAATGACTCAGTCCGTCAGTCATATCCCCTTCCATGTTTCTGTTTGCCTGACCCGTGCCTATAATGGCCACCTTTTTCGCCCAATGATTTTGCGGAGCTGGTGATGGCCGAACGTAAGGCGTCAGTCGAGCGCGATACTCTGGAAACCCAGATTAAAGCCTCGATCAACTTGGATGGTACCGGTAAGGCCCGATTTGATATCGGCGTTCCTTTTCTTGAGCACATGCTCGACCAGATCGCCCGACACGGGCTGATCGACCTGGACATCGAGTGCAAAGGCGACCTGCATATCGACGATCACCATACCGTCGAGGATGTTGGCATTACCCTGGGTAAAGCCTTCAGCCAGGCAGTCGGCGATAAAAAAGGCATGACCCGTTACGGTCACGCCTACGTGCCGCTGGACGAAGCGCTGTCGCGCGTCGTCATCGACTTTTCGGGCCGTCCGGGCCTGCAAATGCATGTGCCGTATACCCGCGCCACCGTGGGCGGCTTCGACGTCGATCTGTTTCAGGAGTTCTTCCAGGGCTTCGTGAACCACGCCAATGTCAGCCTGCACATCGACAACCTGCGCGGCACCAACACCCACCACCAGATCGAAACCGTGTTCAAGGCATTCGGCCGCGCGCTGCGCATGGCCGTTGCGCTGGACGAGCGTATGGCAGGGCAAATGCCATCGACCAAGGGCGTGCTCTGATGCAGACAGTGGCGGTTATCGATTACGGCATGGGTAACTTGCACTCGGTGGCCAAGGCGCTGGAGCACGTTGGCGCCGGGCAGGTAGTGATTACCAGCGATGCCAATGTGATTCGCGAAGCTGACCGCGTGGTGTTCCCCGGTGTGGGCGCCATTCGCGATTGCATGGCCGAGATCCGTCGTCTGGGGTTTGATTCGCTGGTGCGTGAAGTCAGTCAGGACCGTCCTTTTCTCGGGATTTGCGTCGGCATGCAAGCCATGCTCGATAGCAGTGAAGAGAACGGTGGCGTTGATTGCATCGGCCTGTTCCCCGGTCAGGTGAAATTTTTCGGCAAGGATCTGCACGAAGACGGCGAGCACCTCAAGGTGCCGCACATGGGCTGGAACGAGGTGCAGCAAAGGGTCGATCACCCTATGTGGCATGGCATTCCCGATATGGCGCGCTTCTATTTTGTCCACAGCTACTACATTGCGGCGGGTAATCCTCGCCAGGTGGTCGGTGGCGGGCACTATGGCGTCGACTTTGCAGCCGCGCTGGCTGACGGTTCGCGTTTTGCGGTGCAGTTCCATCCAGAGAAGAGCCATACCCACGGCTTGCAACTGCTGGAAAACTTCATGGCCTGGGACGGGCGCTGGTAATGGCGCCTCGTAAGAAGCCGCCGATTCTCACGCTCACCCCCGAGCAAGAGAACGAAGCCAACAGCAAGATCAAACGCTTTATGCAAGACCGCTTCGAACTGGACCTGGGTTCATTCGAAGCGGCTGAAATCCTTGAGCTGTTCACCCGCGAAATCGCGCCGCATTACTACAATCGCGCGATTTTCGATGTGCAGACGCACCTCAAAGAGAGGTTCGAGAGCATCGAAAGCGACCTGTGGGCGCTCGAAAAGAACTGACTTGCGAGTCACTGACTCCCGAATTTGAAGGTTTGCCAGATGCTGATTATCCCCGCTATCGATCTTAAAGACGGTGCCTGTGTACGTCTGCGCCAGGGCCGTATGGAAGACTCCACCGTGTTCTCCGATGACCCGGTGAGCATGGCCGCCAAATGGGTAGAGGGCGGTTGCCGCCGCCTGCACCTGGTTGACCTGAACGGCGCCTTCGAAGGCATGCCGGTCAATGGCGAGGTGGTGACTGCCATCGCCAGGCGTTACCCGCAGTTGCCGATCCAGATCGGTGGCGGCATCCGTTCGCTGGAAACCATCGAGCATTACGTCAAGGCTGGCGTCAGCTACGTGATTCTGGGCACCAAAGCGGTGAAGAACCCTGAGTTCGTGGCTGAAGCCTGCCGCGCCTTCCCCGGCAAAATCATTGTCGGCATGGACGCCAAGGACGGCTTCGTCGCAACTGACGGCTGGGCTGAAGTGAGCACCATTCAGGTGATCGACCTGGCCAAGCGTTTTGAGGCTGACGGCGTATCGGCCATCGTTTATACCGACATTGCCAAAGACGGCATGATGCAGGGCTGCAACGTGAGCTACACCGCGGCACTGGCAGCAGCCACCAGCATTCCTGTGATCGCTTCGGGCGGCATCCACAATCTGGGCGATATCAAAGCCCTGATGGACGCCAAAGCGCCCGGTATCGTCGGCGCCATCACCGGCCGTGCGATTTACGAAGGCACCCTGGATGTAGCTGAGGCGCAAGCCTTCTGCGACGCCTACAAGGCCTGAGGAGAACGGCATGGCGCTGGCCAAACGCATCATCCCTTGCCTGGACGTGGATAACGGCCGGGTCGTCAAGGGCGTCAAGTTCGAGAACATTCGCGATGCCGGTGACCCGGTGGAAATTGCCCGTCGCTATGACGAGCAGGGTGCCGACGAGATTACGTTTCTCGACATCACCGCCAGCGTCGATGGCCGCGACACCACGTTGCATACCGTCGAGCGCATGGCCAGCCAGGTGTTCATCCCGCTGACCGTGGGCGGTGGCGTGCGCTGCATCCAGGACATTCGCAACTTGCTCAATGCCGGTGCCGACAAGGTCTCGATCAATACGGCAGCGGTGTTTAACCCGGAGTTTGTGGGTGAGGCGGCGCAGCATTTTGGTTCGCAGTGCATCGTGGTGGCGATTGATGCGAAGAAGGTTTCATTGCCGGGCGAAACCCCGCGCTGGGAAATCTTCACCCACGGCGGGCGCAAGCCGACCGGGCTCGATGCAGTCGAGTGGGCAATGAAGATGGAAGGTCTGGGTGCCGGTGAGATCCTGCTGACCAGCATGGATCAGGACGGCATGAAAAGCGGCTTCGACCTGGGCGTGACCCGTGCCATCAGCGATGCGCTGGGCATCCCGGTGATCGCTTCGGGCGGTGTCGGCAACCTGCAGCATCTGGCTGACGGCATCCTCGAAGGCCACGCCAGCGCGGTACTGGCGGCGAGTATTTTCCACTTCGGCGAATACACCGTGCCAGAGGCCAAGGCCTACATGGCCGAGCGCGGGATTGTGGTGCGCTAAGCCCAAAGGCTACTGGACAGCATGGCGGGCCCACGGCACTCTTGGGCACGCCATGGATTTAGGTCGTCTGTCATGTTTAAACGTTTTTTACTCGTTCTCGCCAGTTCTGCCCTGTGCCTGACGAGTACTGTTTTTGCAGCTGATACTTCGCGTTACTCGCTGGTGCTGCTGACTGAAAACTTCCCGCCTTACAACATGGCGAAGAACGGTAAAAATTTCGCTCAAAACCAGAACCTGGAAGGCATTGCCGTCGATGTCCTGCGCGAAACCTTCAAGCGTGCAGATATCGGTTACAGCATGACCCTGCGCTTTCCCTGGGAGCGTATCTATCACCTTGCCCTGGATAACCCCGGTTATGGCGTATTCGTCACGGCCCGGATTCCCGAGCGCGAAGCCTTGTTCAAATGGGTCGGCCCCATCGGCCCGGATGACTGGGTGTTGTTGGCGCGGGCCAATAGCCCGATAACCCTGACCTCCCTTGAGCAGGCCCGCCAATACAAAGTGGGCGCCTATAAGGGCGATGCGATCGCCTTGGCCCTGGAAGAGAAAGGAATGGCGCCGGTCATTGTGCTGCGCGATCAGGACAACGCCAGAAAGCTGCTGGCCGGTCAGATTGACCTCTGGGCCACCGGCGACCCGGCCGGGCGCTTTTTAGCGCGTCAGGTAGGGATTTCAGGGTTCAAGACCGTGCTGCGCTTCAATCAGGCCGAACTTTTTCTGGCGTTGAACAAAGAGGTGCCGGATGAGGTGGTCGCCAGGTTACAGAAGGCGCTGGATCAGTTACGGGCCGAAGGTGTGGTTGACAAGATCCGCGCCAAATACCTCTGAACCTGACCTGACCTATCTGTAGGAGCGAGCTCTTCAAGGTAAAGCTCGCTCCTACAAGGGTCGGATTATCAGGGGGGTAGCCCGGTAGACCCCGTCCTTGCCGTGTCCGGACATGGCCTTGTTACTGCGCACGCCGATCATTTGCCTGATATCGATCCACTCAATGCCCTGGGTCTTGAGCTTGGGCAGTTCGCGTTCCAGCACGGCGAGGGTCTGGGGATACGGATGACCGATCATCACTGCCGACCCTTGTTTGCGCGCCAGTTTGATCGCCGTTTGCAGTTGATTGGCAATCGCTTCCTCCGTACGCACATCATCCAGAAACACATCCCGCGACACGCTGGCCAGGCCGATCTTCTGTGCGTGGGCCGCTGCGACCGTCTGGGCGCTGGTTCGGCTGTCGACGAAGAATTTGTGCCGCTGCTGCAGGTTCTCCATCAGCCAGGCCATGGCCTGCGGCTGTGAGGTCATGCGGCTGCCCATGTGGTTGTTGATGCCACTGGTATAGGGCACGGCCTTGAAGGCGGCGTCGAGACGCTTTGCCAGCTCGTCGAGGGGCAAGTCGGGGTGCCAGGCAAACGGGCCGGTGGCCGGGTCCATGGGCATATGCAGGATGACGATCTTGCCGGCCTTGTAGGCTTCGCGGGCGAATTCGGCGGCGTGCGGGGTGTCGGGCATCACGGCGGTGGTGACCGGGCCGGGCAAGGCCAGCACGCGGCGGTCGCGTGGCAGGTTTTGCCCAAGGTCATCAATGATCAGGCTCAGGTAAGCCTTGTGCGGTGTTGTGGTGGGACTGGCCGGCGCCGCATGGGCGGCACCGGTCAGGCAGCAGAGCAGGGCAAGTGCCGACGAAAAACGCATCTCAGTTGCCGCGCGTAATGCTCAGGCCTTTGAGCAGGCTCAGGGCCTGGCTCAGCTGGAAGTCGTCGTCCTGCGGCATGGGTTTGGCTTTGGGGCCGGAGCCGGTGGGCTTGTCTGCCCCGCCATTGCCGTTGCCGAGGTGACCTTGCAGGTCGGCCTCTTTGTAGTACTCGGTGTCTTGCTCGCGGGTGATCTTGGCGCGGCTGACTTCGATGTCCGGCACGATGCCCTGGGCCTGGATTGAACGGCCGTTGGGGGTGAAGTACAGCGCAGTGGTGATCTTCAGTGCGCGGTCATTGTTCAGCGGCAGTACGGTTTGCACCGAGCCTTTACCAAAGCTGGTGGTACCCATCACCACGCCGCGTTTCTGGTCTTGCAAGGCGCCGGCGACGATTTCTGATGCCGAGGCGCTGCCGCCGTTGATCAACACCACCAGCGGAACGCCCTCGCTCAGGTCTTTGCCGGTCGCGGAGAAGCGCAGCTCGGAGTTGGCGATGCGGCCTTTGGTGTAAACAATCAGGCCTTTGGTGATGAAGTGATCCACCACTTCAACGGCTGATTGCAGGACGCCGCCCGGGTTGTTGCGCAGGTCGAGAATGATGCCCTTGAGTTTTTTGTTGCCGTTTTCACGACGCAGTTTGGACAGCGCGGCGGCAACTTCTTCGCCGGTCTTGACCTGGAACTGGGTAATGCGGATATAGCCGTAGCCGTCTTCAAGCAGCTGGCTCTTGACGCTTTTGACCTGAATGTTGGCGCGGGTCAGGGTTACGTCGAAAGGCGTGCCGCCGTTGCGTACCAGGGTCAGGGTGATTTTTTGACCGATCTTGCCGCGCATCAGGTCGACCGCCTCGGTCATGCTCAGGCCGCGGGTGGGCTGACCATTGATCTTGACGATAAAGTCGCCCGCCTGAATCCCGGCCTTGCTTGCCGGGGTGTCGTCGATCGGCGAGACGATTTTGATATTGCCGTCTTCGGCGCCGACTTCGATGCCCAGCCCGCCAAATTCGCCGCTGGTGCTCTCTTGCAGCTCGGCAAAATCTTCAGGGCCCAGATACGCGGAGTGCGGATCAAGGTTGCTGAGCATGCCCTTGATGGCGTTTTCGAGCAGGGTCTTGTCATCTACAGGTTCAACATACGCAGCCTTGATCCGGTCCATGACCTCGGCGAATGTGCGCAGCTCGTCCAGCGGCAGTGGCGCCTTGGCGCTGTTTGCCGGTGCCGGATGAGCGACGGGTTCGGCAGCAAATGCCAGAGGCGAGCCGATCACCAGAGCGATCATCAGGGCCAGCGAGTTGAGGCGGGACAAATGCGGCATGTTGAACAAACTCCTACGTATTAAAGGTGATGGGCTCATCCTTGAGCGTGACACCATTGTGCAGGGTCGCTGGGGCGGCCCTGCTGACGAATAGCAAAATACAGTGCGGGTGTAGCCTGACCACCGCTGTTGCCGACGGTGGAAATCACTTCTCCGGCTTTAACGATATCGCCGGCCGACTTGAGCAGCGTCTGGTTGTGGCCATACAGGCTCAAATAGCCGTTGCCGTGGTCCAGAATCACCAGCTGTCCAGCGCCGCGCAGCCAGTCGGCAAACACGACGCGCCCACCATGTACCGCGTGGACCGGAGTGCCTGCACCGGCGCTGATCATCACGCCGTCCCACTTGGTTCGGGCATCATCACCACGGCTTTCACCGAAGCGCGCAAGCAATCGACCATCAACTGGCCAAGGAAGTTTGCCCCGTGCTTGAGAAAAAGGTCCGCCATAGGAGACGCCGGCACTCGACACCAGGGCACCCGGTGTCGATTTGACCGGTTTGCGCGGGGCGTCGGTGGCAACCGATTCAGCCTCCCGTTGACGTTTTTTCTCTGCTTCCTGCTGTGCAATCAGGGCTTTTTGCCGCGCTGCTTCGGCCTCACGGGCCTGGCGGGCGAGGGTTTCTTCAATGGTTTTGAGGACTTTGGCCAGATCGGCCTGATCCTGCTCGCGAGCTTGCAGCTTTTGATCGCGGTCTTTGACATCGGAGCTTAGTTTGGCCAGCACTTGCTGGCGCTCTGCGCGGACTTTATCGAGTGCGGCGCGCTGCTCATCGAGGCTGCTTTTCTGGGTCAGCAACTGGGCTTGTTGCAAGTTGATGTCGGCTTCGACATTGGCCAGTTGGCGCAGGGTTTCGTTAAAACCCTTGAGCTGCTCCAGACGGGCCTGGCTCAGGTAGTCGTAATAGGTGAGGGTCCGGGCGAACTTCTCGGGGTTTTGCTGGTTGAGCAGCATCTTCAGGTATTCCTGACGTCCGCCCTGATAGGCGGCACGGGCCTGAATGGCGATCAGGCGTTGCTGTTCAAGTTTTGCGCTGTGGAGTTTTTTTTTCTCGCTATCTAGGCGCAGCAGCTCGCCTTCACTCTTTTTTAGTTCTTTTTGCAGGGCGTCTACCTGCTTCTCCAGTTTGCCGATTTCGGTTTCGGTGCCGCGCAGTTCTTTTTGCACGCCCGATTGTTCTTGCTGGAGCTGGCCCAAGCGTTTTTTAAGCTCGCCGATGTCCTGGCGCGTAACTTCCAGCTGTTGTTGGGTTTGTGCGCGCTCGTCGGCAAACGCCGGTTGGAGCAGGCATGCGAGGGTCAGGGCTATAAGGGCGCGAAGCATGGGGCGGGCGACACCTGGGGAACGGGACGGCCTAGTATGCCCGCCATCGTTACCTATAAGAAATGGATGAAAGTGAAATAGTAGCTGCAGATCCTGTACGCGAAACTCCTGTAGGAGCGAGCTTGCTCGCGAGCCTTAAAAGCTCGCGAGCAAGCCCGCTCCTACAGGTGCATGGCTTTAGGCGTCGAGCAAAATGGTCTTGCCGGTCATTTCCTCGGGCTGTGGCAGACCCAGCAGTTTGAGCATGGTCGGCGCTACGTCGGCCAGAACCCCGCCTTCACGCACCTTGAATGCACGCTTGCCTACATAAATGAACGGTACGGGTTCACAGGTGTGGGCGGTGTGCGCCTGGCCGGTGGTGTCGTCGGACATCTGCTCCACGTTGCCGTGGTCGGCGGTGATCAGGGCTTCGCCACCGACCTTGTCCAGCGCCTCGACGATGCGGCCGACACAGGCATCAAGGCACTCAACGGCCTTGACTGCAGCATCGAACACACCGCTGTGACCGACCATGTCGCCGTTGGCGTAGTTAACGACAATCACGTCGTAACGCTGGTGCTCGATGGCATCGACAATCCTGTCGGTGACTTCGGGCGCGCTCATTTCCGGTTGCAGGTCGTAGGTGGCTACTTTAGGCGACGGGATCAAAATGCGCTCTTCACCCGGGAACGGCTCTTCACGGCCACCGGAGAAGAAGAAGGTCACGTGGGCGTATTTTTCGGTTTCGGCAATGCGCAGCTGGGTTTTGCCGTTTTTCGCCAGATAGTCGCCGAGGACGTTTTCCAGGCTGCCGGGGGCAAATGCGCTTGGCGCCGGGATGCTGGCGGCGTATTGGGTCAGCATCACGAAACCGGCCAGTTTTGGCTGGCGGGCGCGGGCGAATTCCTTGAAGTCGTCTTCAACAAATACACGGGTCAGTTCGCGGGCACGGTCGGCGCGGAAGTTCATGAAGACCACGGCATCGCCGTCTTCTACCTTGACCGGCTCGCCAATGGTGGTGGCTTTGACGAATTCATCACTCTCGCCACGGGCATAGGCGGCTTCCAGGCCCTCTTGGGCGGTGGCGGCGTTGAACTCGCCCTTGGCGTCGACAATCAGGTTGTAGGCCTGGGCCACGCGGTCCCAACGGTTGTCGCGGTCCATGGCGAAGTAGCGCCCGATCAGACTGGCGATACGGCCTTTGCCCAGCGCCTTGAAGGCTTCGTCCAACAGCTCGATGGACGACGCCGCGCTTTTTGGCGGCGTGTCGCGGCCATCCAGAAAGGCATGCAGGTAGATTTTTTCAGCGCCGCGCTTGAACGCCAGCTCGGCCATTGCCACGAGGTGGTCCTGGTGGCTGTGAACGCCACCTTCGGACAGCAGGCCCATGATATGTACGGCCTTGCCTGCAGCCACGGCCTTGTCGACCGCCGCGCAAATGGTCGGGTTCTCGAAGAACTCACCGTCGCGGATCGACTTGGTGACACGGGTGAAATCCTGATACACCACGCGGCCGGCGCCCAGGTTCATGTGGCCAACCTCGGAGTTGCCCATTTGGCCGTCTGGCAGGCCCACATCCATGCCCGAACCCGAAATCAGGCCGTTTGGCATGTTCGCGCAAAGACGATCGAGCACCGGTTTTTTGGCCGCATAGACGGCGTTGCCCTTGTGGCTTTCACTGTGACCGAAGCCATCCAGGATGATCAGGACCAAAGGTTTAGGCGTGGTAGTCATAGATCCCACTCGTGGCTGGTTTATTGGAAGGTGTGAAGAAGACGCGCAGTTTAAAGCGAAGTTCATGTGACGTCACCGCCGGGCGGGGTTTGGCCGACCAAGGCGGCTGTGTATACTGGCCCACATTTTACGACCCTGGAACCTTCTGATGGTTGAGCACCTGATTGCATTTGCGACTTCTCACTACCTGCTTGTAGGCGCGTTTGTCATCCTGTTGGCGTTGTTGATCGCCCACGAGATGAGCCGCGGCGGGCGCAGCATCAGCACGGGCGAACTGACCGGTCTGGTCAATCGCGACGAAGGCGTGGTGATTGATATTCGCCCGGTTAAAGACTTTGCCGCCGGCCACATCGTGGGCTCGTTGAATATCCCGCAAGACAAGCTGATGGCGCGTATTGCCGAGCTGGACAAGCACAAGGGCAAGACCATCATCCTGGTTGATGCCCAGGGCCAGCATTCAGGCTCCCACGCCCGTGAGCTGCTCAAGGCCGGCTACAACGCTGCCAAACTGTCCGGCGGTATTGGCAGCTGGCGCGCCGACAACCTGCCAGTGGTGAAGTAAAAATGTCCAAGGTCATCGTTTACTCCAGCGATTATTGCCCGTTCTGCAGCCGCGCCAAGTACCTGCTGGAAAGCAAGAAAGTTGCCTTTGAAGAAATCAAGGTCGACGGCAAGCCTCAGGTACGTGCCGAGATGGCCAAGAAGGCAGGTCGTACGTCAGTCCCGCAAATCTGGATTGGCGAGACCCATGTCGGCGGATGCGATGACCTGTTTGCCCTGGACCGCGCGGGTAAACTGGATGCGCTGCTGAACGTCTGACTCTCATTCTCTATAAGCCCCAAGATCAACAAGGATCTGTGATGACTGACCAACAGAACACCGCTGCTGTTAGCGATGAAGACACCGCTCCACAATTTTCCCTGCAGCGTATCTACGTGCGCGACTTGTCGTTCGAGGCCCCTAAAAGCCCGGCGATCTTCCGTCAGCAGTGGGAGCCGAGCGTTGGCCTGGACCTGAACACCCGTCAAAAGCCGCTGGAAGGCGACTTCCACGAAGTGGTTCTGACCTTGTCGGTTACCGTCAAAAACGGTGAAGAAGTGGCGTTCATTGCTGAAGTCCAGCAGGCTGGCATCTTCCTGATCAAAAACCTTGATCCTGCGTCGATGAACCACACGCTGGGCGCGTTCTGCCCGAACATCCTGTTCCCGTATGCCCGTGAAACCCTGGACAGCCTGGTTACCCGTGGCTCGTTCCCGGCGTTGATGCTGGCTCCGGTGAACTTCGATGCCTTGTACGCGCAAGAATTGCAGCGCATGCAGGAAGAAGGCAGCCCGACTGTTCAATAAATAGTCGATGCCCAATAAAAAAGCGCCTTGATGGCGCTTTTTTATTGCCTCTGTCCAAAGGCAACCTGTAGGAGCGAGCTCTTCAAGCTGGCCCCACAGAGCTCGCGAGCAAGCTCGCTCCTACAGTTTTTGGCGTATTACTTGAAGTCCAGCTGGCGCCAGGCCTCGTACACAGCCACGGCCACAGTGTTGGACAGGTTCAGGCTGCGGCAGCCTTCGCGCATCGGCAGGCGCAGGCGGTGTTCGCTGTCCAGCGCATCCAGCACCTCTGGCGGCAGGCCACGGCTTTCAGGGCCGAAGATAAAGGCATCACCTTCGGCAAACCGGGCGTCGTGGAACGGTCGTGAACCTTTGGTGGTAAAAGCGAACAGTCGGGGATGGCCAAGGCTTTCGAGGCAGCTGGCCAGATCGGCATGGCGCTTGAGCGGCGCGTACTCGTGGTAATCGAGCCCGGCGCGGCGCAAGCGCTTGTCGTCCAGCTCAAAACCGATAGGCTCGATCAAATGCAGGTGGCAGCCGCTGTTGGCGCACAGCCTGATAATGTTGCCGGTATTCGGCGGAATTTCTGGTTGAAAAAGGATGACGTGAAACATGCACGGCTCCGAACTTAAAGATGGGCAGCATTCTACGCCTGAAGAGGACCCGCGACCGAAACTATGGCCACGGGTTTTAGGTTCTTTGGCGATAGTCGGTGTAATGGTGGGGATGATGATAGGGCGTTTGACCGCGCCTGTGCCGGTTGAGCTGCAGCAGGTGGACGTGTTGCCCGGCGCGCTGGTGGTGTGGTTCAGCGCTGAGCCCAAGCTGCATGGCGAGTTGGTTGATGGCACCTTGGGGTTGCTGTTCGATGCCAGGGGCACGCCGCAAAATGGCCAGTTGAAGCTCGCTGACAAGGTTGTGAACTGGCGGCTACGTCATACCGATGGCGGGTTGCTGCTCACGTTGGTGGCGGCCCGTGCTCTGCGGGGCGACTGGGCCGGAGCGCCGCAGGAAGGGCGCTGGCGGTTGCAGGTAAACCTGCGAGAGTAATAAAAGAGGGAATTGCGGCCTGCCTGTACCGGTTCCCCAAAAGCGTTGTGCGCGTTGATGCAGAAGGCATCAAGGCTGCGGATGTAAAAGTGGGGAGTCTTGACCTGCCTGTATCAAGGTCCCCTAAAGCGTTGTCAGGGTTATTGCAGGGTGCATGCCAGTTTTGGTTTTTCGATGTTATTTTTTTCATCCATACAAAAAAGCCCCGGAATCCGGGGCTTTTTTGGGACTGCTGTTTTGGGTTGCCGATGTTGCTGTAACCATTGATCTAGAGCTGTGCACACAAATAGTGCGTGTTGCCTGAAGCTGGTGCGGTTCTGTAGGCGCGAGCTTGCTCGCGATCTTTCAGGCGGATCACAGGGGTGCCATCGCTGGCAAGCCAGCTCCCCCATCATCCCGATGGCGAGTTATGCCTCGTCGCTGTCATCCTCGTCGCCATCAATCTTCATCCCCAGTTCCTTGATCTTGCGGGTCAGGGTGTTGCGGCCCCAGCCCAGCAGCACGGCTGCATCGCGGCGACGGCCTGCGGTGTGCTTGAGGGCGGTCTCGATCATGATCCGTTCAAACGTCGGCACCGCACTGTCGAGCAGGTTGGACTGGCCACGGCCCAGCGCCTGGTCAGCCCACTGGCGCAGGGCCTGCTCCCAGTTGGTGACCGGCGACGTGTCTTGCTGCAGGTTCAACAGCTCGGGCGGCAGGTCGCTGATATGCACTTCGCGACCTGAAGCCATCACGGTGATCCAGCGACAGGTGTTCTCCAGCTGGCGTACGTTGCCCGGCCACGGCAGGTTTTTCAGGTATTGCTCAGTCTCGGCCTTGAGCAGCTTGGGCTCGACAGACAGCTCTTGCGCGGCGCTGCTGAGGAAGTGGCGGGTCAGGGTCGGGATGTCTTCGCGACGGTCCGACAGGCGCGGGATGTGGATGCGGATCACGTTCAGGCGGTGGAACAGGTCTTCGCGGAACTTGCCGGCCTGCACCAGGGTTTCGAGGTTCTGGTGTGTCGCGGCAATGATCCGTACATCGACCTTGACCGGCGTATGGCCACCGACCCGGTAGAACTCGCCATCGGCCAAAACCCGCAGCAGGCGCGTTTGGGTGTCGGCAGGCATGTCGCCGATTTCGTCCAGAAACAGGGTCCCGCCATCGGCTTGCTCAAACCGTCCGCGGCGCAGGTTGGCGGCTCCGGTGAAGGCACCTTTCTCGTGGCCGAACAGCTCGGACTCCATCAGGTCCTTGGGGATGGCTGCCATGTTCAACGCGATAAAAGGCGATGCCGCGCGCGGGCTGTGGCGATGCAGGGCGTGGGCGACCAGTTCTTTGCCGGTGCCCGACTCACCGTTGATCAAAACGGTGATGTTGGAGTGGCTGAGTCGGCCAATGGCGCGAAATACCTCTTGCATCGCCGGTGCTTCACCGATGATTTCCGGCGTGCGTGCCAGTGACGGAGGGGCGGCCAGGCCTTGTTGCTCCTGGGCATGCTGGTTGGCTCGCTTGACCAGGGATACAGCTTCGTCGACGTCGAACGGCTTGGGCAGGTATTCGAACGCGCCACCCTGATAAGACGCTACCGCACTGTCGAGGTCCGAGTGGGCGGTCATGATGATTACGGGCAGGCGCGGATGCTGTTCGCGAATCTTGGCCAGCAAGTCCAGACCGCTGGCGCCGGGCATGCGAATGTCAGAAATAATCACGTCGGGCTGCTG
The DNA here is from genome assembly GCF_001294575.1 of Pseudomonas versuta. NCBI lineage: Bacteria > Pseudomonadati > Pseudomonadota > Gammaproteobacteria > Pseudomonadales > Pseudomonadaceae > Pseudomonas > Pseudomonas versuta. The sequence continues at coordinate 4,261,837 of NZ_CP012676.1, read as the reverse complement.
GCGGGCGAGTCGGCTCATCACTCCGTCGGCGCTGTCGAAGCTCTGTGTGGTCATGCCTTCCTGTTGCAAGGCTTTTTCCAGGACCCAGCGGATAGAACGGTCGTCGTCGACGATCCACACGGTTTCACTTCGGCTCATGTCGATGCGGCTCCTTGTTCCAGTGGTAGAAAGATCGAGAAGAGTGTGTGGCCAGGGTGGCTTTCACACTCGATCAATCCCTGGTGCTGGCTAATGATGTTCTGGGTAATGGCCAGCCCCAGCCCGGTGCCGTCAGGGCGGCCGCTGACCATTGGAAAGAAGAGGGTGTCCTGCAACTCGGCCGGGATGCCCGGGCCGTTGTCGATTATTTCGATTTTTGTCACCAGTCGATGGCGCACATGGCCAATAGTGAACTGGCGCATGGCCCGGGTACGCAGGCTGATGCGGCCCAGGCGCAGTTCGTTCTGGCTGCCAATGGCCTGCATGGCATTACGCACAATATTGAGCACGGCCTGAATCATCTGTTCGCGGTCGATCAGCAGGTCGGGCAGGCTGGGGTCATAGTCGCGCACTACCGTGATGCTGCCCTGTGTCTCGGCCTCGACCAGATTGCACACCCGCTCCAGCACTTCATGGACATTGGTCATGGCCAGCGAAGGCAGTTTGTTGGAGCCCAGCATGCGATCAACCAGATTACGCAAGCGATCGGCTTCTTCGATGATGACGTTGGTGTAGTCACGCAGACTTTCATCGGGCAACTGGCGGGCCAGTAACTGCGCCGCGCCGCGAATGCCGCCCAGCGGGTTCTTGATTTCGTGGGCCAGGCCGCGCACCAGCATCTTGCTGGTTTCCTGCTTGGACAGCTGTGCTTCTTCTTTGGTGATACGCAGCAGCCGGTCGCGCGGGTGCACTTCAAGCAGCAGCATTGTGTCGCCGTGGCTCAGGATCGGGGTCACGGCGTAGTCGACCGTCAGGCTCTGGCCGGTCAGCGACGTCAGCATGGCTTCGCGCTTGGTAAACGGGTGGGCCTGTTCAACGGCCTGGCGCAGCGAGTGCAAGGCCTCCGTCGACTCAGTAAACAGTTCGCTGATGAATTGCCCATGACTGCGTTGGCCACTGATGGCCAGCAGCATTTCCGCTGCCGGGTTCATGTACTCAAGGCGCAGATCGGCATTGAGCAACAAGGTGGCAGTGGTCAGATTGTCGAGTAGCAGTCGGTGCAGGGCGTCACTGATGGTCATGGGCCGATCCCGGATTGCATGCGCGGGTGAGGCGCTGAGACAAGGAAAATGCAAAAAACAAACCAAGGCTCCGAAAAGAAGCGCGATTCGCCTGAAATAAGGAGTTACAGCCCTTTTAGATGGCGTTAATGCAATTGGCGTGGGTCGTTTTGAACCAAACTGGGCTGATAAGTGTGTAATAGATCAGCAGTCGCACCAATATAGTGCAGAAATGCTGAATAGATTCAGTTCGCCTCTAAATTGTCCTGCGCGGCCTGCTGTGGCTGACGATGCCTGTAGCGATCGGGGTTGGGCGGCTGGGCGAGCTCCTGTTCGGGCAGCAGCATGTAAGGGGGGATGCTGGCAGGTGAATGCCGGAACGCTGCGATCCGGTTTGCCGGCAAAACAGATATCTGCTGCGAGTGGCCGCCCGTCGCCGGTACGTCGCTGAATGTCACGCTGGCGTTGATATCGCTGTGGCGATAGATCTGCGCTGCCGCCGGCTGGGCACAAAGCAGTACAAATAAAAGCAGGGTTGCCTGCTGTCTCACTCGGGAAATTCCGGTGGGGTCTGTTGGAGTCGCAGTACTTTCGCGGGGCATTGCCGGGGCCACCTTGTGAGAAACAGGGGGCGTCAGCCTGGGCTAGTGTCGAGGGGATTGATGTCAGCTGCGGCCTTTATTGACTGGGTCGATGGCTGCAGCACCGGTCGGATTTTTTTCTGTGCGTGCGCAAGCGATAAAACCGCGGCCATAAAAAAGGCCTCCCGAAGGAGGCCTCTTGGTAACGCCTGCGTGGGCAGTCGTTGCTGGATTAGCAGCTGTAGTACAGCTCGTATTCCAGTGGGTGTACGAAGGTGCGAACCTTGATTTCTTCTTCGCTTTTCAGAGCGATGTAAGCGTCGATGAAATCGTCGCTGAAAACGCCGCCTTTGGTCAGGAAGGCACGACCTTTATCCAGCTCTTCCAGGGCTTCTTTCAGGCTGCCGCAAACCTGCGGGATCTCTTTCGCCTCTTCAGGCGGCAGGTCGTACAGGTTTTTGTCAGCTGCGTCGCCCGGGTGGATCTTGTTCTGGATACCGTCCAGACCAGCCATCATCAGTGCTGCGAAGCACAGGTACGGGTTGGCAGCCGGGTCCGGGAAGCGTGCTTCGATACGGCGAGCCTTAGGGCTGGACACGTAAGGAATACGGATCGAAGCGGAACGGTTGCGAGCCGAGTAGGCCAGCATTACCGGGGCTTCGAAGCCTGGTACCAGACGCTTGTAGGAGTTGGTAGCCGGGTTGGTGAAGCCGTTCAGGGCCTTACCGTGCTTGATGATGCCGCCGATGAAGTACAGGGCGGTGTCGGACAGGCCGGCATAACCTTCGCCAGCGAAGGTGTTCTTGCCATCTTTGGAGATGGACATGTGTACGTGCATACCCGAGCCGTTGTCGCCGTACAGAGGCTTAGGCATGAAAGTAGCGGTACGGCCGTAGGCGTCTGCCACGTTGTGTACGCAGTACTTCAGGGTCTGAACTTCGTCAGCCTTTTTCACCAGGGTGTTGAACTGCACGCCGATTTCGTTCTGGCCGGCAGTTGCCACTTCGTGGTGGTGTACTTCGATGACCAGGCCCATCTCTTCCATGGCGTTGCACATGGAGGTACGGATTTCATGGTCGTGGTCGAACGGAGGAACAGGGAAGTAGCCGCCCTTGATACCTGGACGGTGGCCACGGTTGCCGCCTTCCACGTCCTGGTCGGACATCCACGAACCTTGTTCGGAGTAGATCTTGAACATGGAACCGGAGATGTCGGACTTGAATTTCACTTCGTCGAAGATGAAGAACTCAGGCTCAGGACCCACAAACACAGTGTCGCCGATACCGGTGGACTTCAGGTATTCCTCGGCACGGGTGGCGATGGCGCGCGGGTCGCGATCGTAGCCTTGCATGGTCGAAGGTTCGATGATGTCGCACACCAGGATCAGCGTTGGCTGTTCGGTGAACGGGTCCAGAACGGCAGTGCTGTCGTCTGGCAGCAGGATCATGTCGGACGCTTCGATGCCTTTCCAGCCAGCAATGGAGGAGCCGTCGAACATTTTGCCGTCGGTGAAGAAGTTTTCATCCAGCGCATCACGGGCCGGCATGGTCACGTGGTGCTGAGTGCCTTTAGTGTCAGTGAAGCGCAGATCAATCCACTTGACGTCATGATCTTTGATGAGTTGAACCGACTTCGACATAGTGTCCTCCGGGTGGCTTCGGGCTGAGTAGTGGAGAGCCCGTTAAAGGTGGTTGATGCCGGCGCGAATACTCTGCCAAGGCAACCTGCCTCACAAGAGAGCAAATTGCATGCCAGTGCCCCGACTTGGGCTTAATGCCCCAATCTTAAGCAGGTCAGCGCCGCAGACTACCGATTAAGAAGCTTTGCCGCACTCAAATGAAGCGAAATCCGGGTCTTTTGACCCATTTTGGTGCGGTGAAAACCGTTTGTACGATAACTGGTTAAACCTTGAGCAATTTCCGCTATAATCCGCGCCCCCCTTTTTTGGCAGGCTGCTCGCGCGCTGTTTTCATGAAACTAATCGTAAAAGTCTTCCCCGAAATCACTATTAAGAGCCGTCCGGTTCGGATGCGTTTCGTCCGCCAATTGGCTAAAAACATCCGCGCTGTGCTCCGCGATCTGGATCCGGCTGTGGTGGTGACGGGCGTGTGGGACAACATCGAGCTGCAAACGCGCGTAAGTGACCCCAAAGCCCTGAAGGAGATGACTGCGCGCCTTAGCTGCATGCCGGGCATCACCCATTTCCTGCAAGTCGACGAGTACCCGCTGGGTGACTTCGATGACGTGGTTGAAAAGTGCAAATTGCACTTCGGTGATGCGCTGGCGGGCAAGATTTTTTCCGTGCGTTGCAAGCGCGGCGGCAAGCACCCGTTTACTTCGATGGAAATCGAGAAATACGTCGGCAGCAAGCTGCGTCGTGAATGCGGTGCGGCAGGAATTGACCTGAAAAATCCGCAAATTGAAGTCCGCTTCGAAATTCGCGACCAACGGTTGTTTGTGATTCACAGCCAGCACGACAGCATCGGCGGCTTCCCGCTGGGCTCTCTGGAACAGACCTTGGTGTTGATGTCCGGTGGTTTCGATTCTACCGTTGCGGCCTACCAGATCATGCGTCGCGGCCTGATGAGCCACTTTTGCTTCTTCAACCTGGGCGGACGTGCCCATGAACTGGGCGTGATGGAAGTCGCGCACTATATATGGAAGAAGTACGGCAGCTCGCAGCGCGTGCTGTTTGTCAGCGTTCCGTTCGAAGAAGTTTTGGGCGAAATTCTCGGCAAAGTCGATAACAGTCATATGGGCGTCATTTTGAAGCGTATGATGTTGCGCGCTGCAACCCGTATCGCTGAGCGTCTCGATATCGAAGTGCTGGTAACCGGCGAAGCGATTTCCCAGGTATCGAGCCAGACCCTGCCCAATTTGTCGCTGATTGACTCGGCTACTGACAAATTGGTCCTGCGTCCACTGATCGCGAGCCACAAGCAGGACATCATTGATCAGGCGGTTGAAATCGGTACGGCCGATTTTGCCAAGCACATGCCTGAATATTGCGGGGTGATTTCGGTCAACCCCAAGACCCACGCCAAACGCAACCGCGTGGAGTACGAAGAACAACAGTTCGATATGGCCGTGCTCGAGCGTGCACTTGAGCGGGCCAAACTGGTGCCGATTGATCGGGTGATCGATGAATTGGGCCAGGACTTGCAAGTCGAAGAGGTCAGCGAAGTGCTGGCGGGCCAGATCGTGATAGACATCCGTCACCCGGATGCTCAGGAAGATCAACCGCTGGAACTGGCTGGCATCGAAGTACAAGCGTTGCCGTTCTATGCATTGAACAGCCGCTTCAAGGAACTGGATGACACCCGTCAGTACCTGTTGTATTGCGACAAAGGCGTGATGAGTCGCCTGCATGCTCACCATTTGCTCAGTGAGGGACATGCCAATGTGCGCGTTTATCGACCGAGCTAAGAGCCCGGGGCTGTATGCCTGTGGCCTGCGTCACCGGCCCCCCGACGCCGAGGTCAAGTTGTAACGGCTTGACCTGACTCTACTGTTAATCGCTGCCACGACCTGTCAGCACACCGAATCCTCTGATCGAGATACACAAGTGATCGAAAATCTACGTAACATCGCCATCATTGCTCACGTTGACCACGGTAAAACCACCCTGGTAGACAAACTCTTGCGTCAATCCGGCACTCTGGAACGCGGCGAGCTCAACGACGAGCGCGTGATGGACTCCAACGACCAGGAAAAAGAGCGCGGCATTACCATTCTTGCCAAGAACACCGCTATCAACTGGAACGGCTACCACATCAACATCGTGGACACCCCGGGCCACGCCGACTTCGGCGGCGAAGTTGAACGTGTAATGTCGATGGTTGACTCCGTTCTGCTGCTGGTTGACGCTCAAGACGGCCCTATGCCGCAAACCCGTTTCGTGACCAAGAAGGCTTTCGAAGCCGGCCTGCGTCCAATCGTGGTTATCAACAAGGTTGACCGTCCAGGCGCACGTCCGGACTGGGTTCTGGATCAAATCTTCGACCTGTTCGACAACCTGGGTGCTACCGAAGAACAGCTGGACTTCAAAGTGGTTTACGCCTCTGCCCTGAACGGTATTGCTGGTCTTGACCACACCGACATGGCTGAAGACATGACCCCGCTGTACCAGGCGATTGTTGACCACGTTCCGGCTCCAAAAGTTGACCGTGACGGCCCGTTCCAGATGCAAATCTCGGCACTGGACTACAACAGCTTCCTGGGCATCATCGGCGTTGGCCGTATCGCTCGTGGTCGCGTCAAGCCGAACACCCAGGTTGTAGCTATCGATGCTGACGGCAAGCGCCGTAACGGTCGTATCCTGAAGCTGATGGGTCACCACGGTCTGCACCGTATTGACGTTGAAGAAGCAGCTGCCGGCGACATCGTCTGCATCAGCGGCTTCGACCAGCTGTTCATCTCCGACACTCTGTGCGACCCACTGAACGTCGAAGCGATGAAGCCGCTGACCGTTGACGAACCTACCGTTTCGATGACCTTCCAGGTTAACGACTCGCCGTTCTGCGGCCGTGAAGGCAAGTTCGTAACCAGCCGTAACATCAAGGAACGTCTGGACAAAGAATTGCTCTACAACGTTGCTCTGCGCGTTGAAGAAGGCGACACCGCTGACAAGTTCAAAGTGTCGGGTCGTGGTGAGCTGCACTTGTCCGTACTGATCGAAACCATGCGTCGCGAAGGCTTCGAAATGGGTGTTGGTCGTCCGGAAGTAATCATCCGCATGGTTGACGGCGTTAAGCACGAACCGTACGAAAACGTAACCATCGACCTGCCAGAAGAATCGCAGGGCGCAATCATGGAACAGATCGGTATCCGTAAAGGCGATCTGACCAACATGGTTCCGGATGGCAAGGGCCGTGTTCGTCTTGAATACAACATCCCTGCACGTGGCCTGATCGGTTTCCGTAACGAGTTCCTGACTCTGACTTCGGGCGCTGGCATCCTGACCTCGATCTTCGACCGTTACGACGTGATGAAGTCGGGCGACATGTCCGGCCGTCAGAACGGCGTTCTGGTTTCGGTTGCTACCGGTAAGGCTCTGACTTACTCGCTCGAAACCCTGCAGGCTCGCGGCAAACTGTTCCTGGGTCACGGTGAAGACGTGTACGAAGGTCAAATCGTCGGCATCAACAGCCGCGACAACGACCTGGGCGTTAACCCAACCAAAGGCAAGAAGCTCGACAACATGCGTGCTTCGGGTAAAGACGAAACCATCGCTCTGGTTCCGCCTATCCGCTTCACACTGGAGCAAGCTCTGGAATTCGTTCAAGAAGACGAATTGTGCGAAGTGACGCCTAAGTCCATCCGTCTTCGCAAGAAGATCCTGGGCGAAAGCGAGCGTACCCGCGCTAGCAAGAAAAGCAGCAAATAAGCTATTTAGTTAGCTGAACAAAAAACGCCCCCGGCCTTGCGGTCGGGGGCGTTTTTTTGTGTCCGGGATTTGTGTACTGCGCGGGCCTGGTGGGAGCTGGCTTGCCAGCGACGGGGCAGGTGCGGTTTATCAGGCAGAGCGACGCAGGCCAGCTCGCCCATGGATCAAGAGCGGGTTAAAACACCATCAGTTTCTCGCTGCTGTTTTTGCGTTCAACCGCTTTGGGCACATAGGCGCAATAACCCGGGCGCGGGCCAATCCGTGGGTGGTTGCGGCAAGTGTCCGGGCGCTTTTCGTAAATGGTGCACATGCGCGACTTGCGATCCAGGTACAAGCAGTCGTTATTGCTCATGCGCTGCAGGGTGAAAATCCCGGACTTCTGATTGAAGCGCTCCACGATGCCTTCTTTCTGCAGGCGTTTGGCGATGTTCTTCGGCGGATCGCCCATCTCAAACTCATCGACGATGCCGATGCGGATCAGGTCTTTGATTTTGACCTCGACCGGCAGCGTGCAGCAGCTGGAAATGCAGGAACCGCACATGGGCGCGGAGTATTTGGCCCAGGTATCGATACGGTCGATTTCCGCGGCGGCGATCAGGTTGGACTTCATCAGGCTTGTATTCCGGCGTGCATCAGGGCGCGCGATGATACCGGGGTTGGTGAATGTGTGAACAACCATTTGCCGGTTTTTCGATCAGGGCCATGTTTTAAAGCGCTCACTGGCGTTCGCGCCTCGTTTTGGGGCGATATTCATTTCGTCAGTTTTATTTGTAAAAACAGCCCTAAAACCCCGAATCAAAGCGCTTTCCTCATGTCGAACGGTCTAGGCTGACACCATTCGTTCTTCAAATCGCTCCTTCTCGTTCGAGGTTGTATCGATGCCCCAGGAACCGCTTGTTCGTGACGCACAGGTGGCGGCTTTTCGTGCCGCTGTGGTAGCCAAACTGACTTACGCGGTGGGCAAGGACCCGGATCACGCGTTTGACCATGACTGGTTCGAAGCTATCGCACTGGCTGCCCGCGACCATATGGTCGAGCACTGGATGGACCATACGCGGCAGATTTATCGCAAGGACCAAAAGCGGGTGTACTACCTGTCGCTGGAATTTCTGATCGGGCGCCTGCTGTATGACAGCCTGAGCAATTTGGGGCTGCTGGAGGTCGCGCGCCAGGCAATGACCGAGCTTGGGGTCGATCTGGAGCGCATCCGCCTGCTGGAGCCCGATGCGGCGCTTGGCAACGGCGGACTGGGTCGTCTGGCCGCTTGCTTTATGGAAAGCATGTCGACCCTGGGCATCGCCGCCCATGGTTACGGCATCCGTTATGAGCACGGGTTGTTCCGGCAGAGCATCGTCGACGGCTGGCAGCAGGAGCAAACCGAGAACTGGCTGGACTTCGGTAACCCTTGGGAGTTTGAGCGCGCCGAAGTGCTGTACTCGATCGGCTTTGGCGGTGCGGTTGAAACCCGGCAGGATGAGCACGGCCAGTCACGGCAGGTCTGGGAGCCCAGCGAGACGGTGAGGGCCATCGCCTATGACACCCCCGTCGTGGGCTGGCGCGGTGCCAGTGTCAACACCTTGCGGCTGTGGCGCGCCAGGGCGCTGCATGACCTGAACCTGGGGCGTTTCAACGCCGGTGACCATCTGGGTGCGGTGGCCGAGGTGGTGCGCGCCGAAAGTATTTCCCGTGTGCTGTATCCGGCAGACAGCAACGAGGCCGGGCAGGAGCTGCGCCTGCGCCAGGAGTTTTTCTTTGTTTCGGCCTCGCTGCAGGATCTGTTGCGCAGGCACTTGCACGTTCACGACACGCTGCTGAACCTGGCCGAGCATGTGTCCATCCAGCTCAACGACACTCATCCCTCGATCGCCGTTGCGGAATTGATGCGCATCCTGGTCGATGAACACGCCATCGAGTGGCAAACCGCCTGGAAAATCACTGTCGACACCTTGTCGTACACCAATCACACCTTGCTCCCCGAAGCACTTGAAACCTGGCCTGTCGGGTTGATGGAGCGCATGTTGCCGCGCCATATGCAGATCATCTACCTGATCAATGGCTATCACATCGATTCTCTGCGCGACAAAGGGGTGCATGATTTCGATGTGCTGCGTGCCGTGTCGCTGATTGAAGAGGAAAACGGCCGCCGGGTACGCATGGGTAATCTGGCGTTTCTCGGCTCCCACAGCGTCAACGGCGTATCCGGGTTGCACACTCAGTTGATGCGCAGCACGGTTTTCTCCGAGTTGCACAAGCTCTATCCGAACCGGATCAATAACAAGACCAATGGCGTGACCTTCCGCCGCTGGCTGTTTCAGGCCAACCCGCCATTGACCGCGATGCTGGTTGAAGCGCTGGGGCCCGATGTCCTTGATGAAACCGAGTACAAGCTGATCAAGCTGGAGCCTTTTGCCGAACGCGAAGATTTTCGCAGGCAATTTGCCGCGCAGCGCCTGCAAAGCAAGTGCACCTTGGCAGCGCTGATCTATGAGCGCCTGGGTATCGTGGTCAATCCTGAAGCGATGTTCGATGTGCAGGTCAAACGGATTCACGAGTACAAGCGCCAACTGCTCAACCTGTTGCACACCGTCGCGCTGTACCAGGCCATTCGCGCCGAGCCGGGCAACCACTGGGTGCCCCGGGTCAAGATTTTCGCGGGCAAGGCGGCGGCCAGTTATGAGCAGGCCAAGCTCATCATTAAACTGGCCAACGATATCGCCCGCACGGTGAACAACGATCCGACCGTACGCGGCCTGCTCAAAGTGGTGTTTATCCCCAACTACAACGTCAGCCTGGCCGAAAGCATCATTCCGGCTGCGGATCTGTCCGAGCAGATATCCACTGCAGGTTTCGAAGCCTCGGGTACCAGCAACATGAAGTTCGGCCTCAACGGAGCGTTGACCATCGGCACCCTGGATGGCGCCAACGTGGAGATGTGCGAGCGGGTTGGCGCCGATAACATGTTTATTTTCGGCCTCAGCGCAGAGCAGGTCGAAGCCCGCAAGCGCAATGGCGAGTTTCACGCCGGGCCTGATGTTGCCGCCTCCCATCGACTCAATGACGTATTGCAGGCCATTCGCGGCGGGGTCTTTTCCCATGACGACCAGGCGCGGTACACCGGCTTTGTAGACTCTCTGATTGATTACGACCGTTTTCTGGTCTGCGCGGATTTCGATGCGTACTGGGCTGCCCAGATGCGGGTTGAAACCCTGTGGCACGACAGGGACGCCTGGTGGCGCAAAGCCGTGCTCAATACGGCGCGCATGGGCTGGTTCTCCTCTGACCGCACCATTCGCGAGTATGCGACTGAAATCTGGAAAGCGTTGTAGAGCTCTTTGTAGTCGCTGCCGCAGGCTGCGAAGGGGGCATCTTTGCCCTTGAGAGAACGGGTTGCTCCGCAACCCTTCGCAGCCTTCGGCGGCGACTACACGTTTTTTTGCGGATGATTTAAGGATTCAGCTGAACCCGCTTGGCCGGTTCTGAGTCTGATTAGAAGATTTGCACGGCAACACGCGTTAAACTGCGCGGGTTTTTCGCCCCCCTCCCCATTGTTCGGAGCCTTACATGTCCCGCGTTACCCTGAGTCGCTATTTGATCGAGCAGACCCGCAGCAACAACACGCCTGCTGATTTGCGTTTCCTCATCGAAGTGGTGGCGCGTGCTTGCAAAGAGATCAGCCACGCCGTGTCCAAAGGCGCCCTGGGTGGTGTTCTGGGCAGCATGGGCACCGAAAACGTGCAAGGTGAGGTGCAGAAGAAGCTCGACGTGATTTCCAACGAAATCCTGCTTGAAGCAAACGAGTGGGGCGGTCACCTGGCCGGTATGGCGTCCGAAGAAATGGACAATGCCTACCAGATCCCGGGCAAATACCCGAAAGGCGCATACCTGTTGGTATTCGACCCGCTGGACGGTTCGTCGAACATCGATATCAACGCCCCGGTCGGTACTATCTTCTCGGTGCTGCGTTGCCCGAACGAATACCTGACCCAGAACGAGCCTTTGAATGAAAAGGCCTTCCTGCAGCCGGGCACGCAGCAGGTAGCTGCCGGTTACGCCATTTATGGTCCTCAGACCATGCTGGTGCTGACCTTGGGCGATGGCGTCAAAGGCTTCACCCTGGACCGTGAAATGGGCAGCTTCGTACTGACCCACGAAGACATCACCATTCCTGAGAGCACCCAGGAATTCGCCATCAACATGTCCAACCAGCGTCACTGGGAAGCTCCGGTACAACGCTATGTTGACGAGTTGCTGGCTGGCGAAGAAGGCCCGCTGGAAAAGAACTACAACATGCGCTGGGTTGCCGCGATGGTTGCCGACGTACACCGGATCCTGACCCGTGGCGGTCTGTTCATGTACCCGCGTGACAGCCGCGAGCCGTCCAAGCCGGGCAAATTGCGTTTGATGTATGAAGCCAACCCGATGTCGTTCCTCGTGGAGCAGGCTGGCGGTACTTCCACTGACGGCCACCAGCGTATCCTCGACATCCAGCCGGAAGGCCTGCACCAGCGTGTAGCGGTGTTCCTGGGCTCGAAAGAAGAAGTGGCACGCGTGACCTCGTACCACAACAAGTAAGACGCACCGCTTCCTCTCCTGCAGGAGCGAGCTTGCCCATGTAGGAGCGAGCTTGCTCGCGAGCGTCCCCAACAGCTCGCGAGCAAGCTCGCTCCTACAGTTGTTTCCGGCCTCGGAACAAATCCCCCCGCCTATCGGGAACCACCCCGTACTTTTCTCTTCTAAGCTTGCATCAAGCGGCTCGGCCGACTTTCTCAATCAGGAGCTTTTCCATGAAGTTGCGTTCTCTGGCAATGTTGTCGTTTTGCGTATTGCTGGCGGCATGCAGCAAGGTCAACCAGGAAAACTACTCAAAACTGTCGGCCGGCATGACCAAGGCCGAGGTAGAGAAGTTGTTGGGTAGCCCAACCGATTGTTCCGGTGCACTGGGTATGTCGAGCTGCACCTGGGGTGATAAAACCAGCTTTATCAGCGTGCAATACGCTGGCGATAAAGTGCTGATTTTTTCCGGGCAAGGTCTTAAGTAAGGCTGATCAGGAGCATCTGCGATGAAAGGTCTTTTAGCCACGTTCGGCGCTGCACTGCTGTTAGCCGGATGCAGCACCTCCGACAATTCGCTGGCCCCCAAAACCGTCGAAAGCGTTGATCTCAAACGTTATCAGGGTACCTGGTATGAGCAGGCGAGATTGCCAATGTTCTTCCAGCGTAACTGCGTGCAATCCGAGGCGCACTACAGCCTCAAGCCGGACGGCAACGTGGCGGTACTGAACCGTTGCCAGACCGCTGAAGGCGAGTGGGAAGAGGCCAAGGGTACGGCTACGCCTCAGGTTGCGGGTAAAACCGACAAACTGTGGGTCGAGTTCGATAACTGGGTGTCAGCGGTGCTACCGGGGGTGACCAAGGGCGATTACTGGGTGTTGTACCTGGGCGATGGCTACAGCACGGCGCTAGTGGGTAATCCTGATCGGCGTTATTTGTGGCTGCTGTCACGCAAGCCGCAGATTGATCAGCAAACCCGGGAGGAGTTGCTGAGCAAGGCTCAACAACAGGGGTATGACACCACGCGACTGATTTGGCGAACGCCAGACGCGGACATGCCCAAAGGCACGAAGTAGGGCCGCAGTTGCAGGAGCCGGCAAGCTCGCTCCTGCAGGGGGCGTGCGCTTAGGCGCGCAGCAGGGTCTTCCAGGCGCGGTTCTGGTACACGGCAATCGCTTGCTGCTTGCGAGCGTTGAGCAAGAGGTCATTGCTCTCGGCATCTTCAGAGATTGGCTGGTTGGCCAATTCCTGCAGCTTGTTCAGTTCACCGTACAAACGATCGACTTCCGGGATTTCCAGCACGTTACGCGCCAGGCGCAGCCATGCCTGAATCCGCTCGATACGCGGCAGTTGCTCGGCCAGATCTTCGGGTTGCTGCTGGTAGCGGTTCAGGCGCAGGGCGATGGCTTCGTCCGAGAGCAGGCGCGGCAACCAGCTGGCCAACTGTGCAGCACCCTGGCGATTGCCACGGGTGGTGCCGCGATCAATGGTCCAGCTGCGACCCATCAACCAGCGTGAGGTGTTCAGCGAGAACTGGCCCCAGCGTGGGTCTTCCAGCTCTTCCAGGAACTGCTCGGGAGCGGCTTTACGCACGTCTTCGTCGTCCTGGCCGATTTGTACCAGCGGGCGCCAGTCTTCAAGCAAGGCATCGAGCTCTGCGCGCAGCGCGCTGGTGGATTGGCGTGGCGCGGCCTGACCCAGGCTGCTGACCAGGGCACGCAGGTCAGTCAGTTGTTGAACCCAGTCTTGCAACAAACGCCAGTGGCCATTGAAGCGGTACTGTTCGGCCAGGCGCTGGCTGCTGCCCAGCAAGTGCCAGGCCAGCGCGGCAAAGGCGTCGTCCAGCGGTGTTTGCGGGGTCAAAACAGGTGCCGGCAGGCTGACGGCATAGCTGTTGGCATCGAACAGGCGATAGCCGCGCTCGGCCTTGCTGATATCGCATGGCATCAGGGCCAGCTTCTCGGCCAGCTCGGCTGCCAGTTCCAGCAACGCAGACGGTTCGCCTTCGCGCAGTTCGAGTTCCAGCTCGCAGATTTCTTCTTTCTGCTTGCCCGCAATCACGTGGCCAAGATCCAGCGCCGCTTCGATCACGACTTTGGCCTTGCCGCGGCCCCACGAAATTTCTGCGCGCTCGCGGACAAAATCGGTGGTGAAGATTGGTTTCAGGGTTTTCTTGTCCAGCTCGGCCAACTCTTCGGGCCAGCATTCGCCGTCGAGTTTTTTGGTATCGAGCTTGGCTTTAGGCAGCTTCCAGTCGTACTCGTTACGCTCCGACAGGCCGGCAATGCTCTGGCCGCGGGTCTTGAGGGTCTGGATCACTTCTTCGCCATCGCGGCGCAGGCGCAGGGCAACTTTGGCCTTGGCCAGGTCGCGCTCAGGTGTGTCGAAGTACTGGTTTAACAACTCACGGCTTTCCCAGCCACTTTTGTTGCGCTTTTTCAGCAGTGGGTGCTCGCGCAAGGCGGCGAGGGTTTCGCGGCTGACGCGCAGTTTGATTTCGGTTTCTTTTTGCATGGCCGGAAAATCCAGGAACGGTTGCGCAGCCGGGAAAAGGTGTGGCTGCCAAGGCCGTGCAGTGTACAGGACTCGCCGCTCCGACGCGTCGCACGGGTTTATTCTGCCCGCCAGATGGCTCTATGATGGGCCTCGCCCAGCTAACAGGAAGTCAGCGCATGCCTTTACCTTCCATGAAAGAGCAATTCGCTGCCTTGATCGGCACTGCATCGGTCAGTTGCACCCAGCCTCATCTGGATCAATCCAATCGAGGGGTGATCGATTTGTTGGCCACCTGGCTCGCCGAGCTGGGTTTTAGTTGCGATATCCAGCAGGTCAGCCCGGGGAAATTCAACTTGCTCGCCAGCTTTGGCAGCGGCCCCGGGGGGCTGGTGCTGGCGGGGCACAGCGATACCGTGCCTTATGACGAAGCGCTGTGGCAGACCGATCCGCTGAAACTGACAGAAGTCGACAATCGCTGGGTAGGCCTTGGCAGTTGTGACATGAAGGGGTTTTTCGCGCTGGTGATCGAGGCCGTGCGCCCGCTGCTCGATCAGCCGTTCAAGCAGCCACTGCTGATTTTGGCCACGTGCGACGAAGAAACCTCGATGGCCGGTGCCCGGGCTCTGGTCGAAGCCGGGCGCCCGCTGGGACGTGCTGCGGTGATCGGCGAGCCAACCGGGCTCAAGCCGATCCGCATGCACAAAGGCGTGATGATGGAGCGTATCGACATTCTGGGGCGTAGCGGCCATTCCTCCGACCCTAGCCTTGGTCACAGCGCTCTGGAAGCCATGCACGATGCGATCAGCGAACTCAAGGGTCTGCGTCAGCAATGGCTCAACGAATACCGCAACCCGCAGTTCAGCGTGCCGCAGCCGACCCTGAACTTTGGCTGCATTCACGGTGGCGACAATCCAAACCGCATTTGCGGTCAATGTTCGCTGGAGTTTGACCTGCGGCCTTTGCCGGGCATGGACCCGAACGAACTGCGGGCGATCATTCGGGGCAAATTGCAGCCTTTGGCCGAGCGCCATCAAGTGAAGATCGATTTCGCTCCGATTGCTGCCGGTGTCCCGCCATTTGAGCAGGCGGCCGATGTTGAACTGGTACGTGTAGCCGAGCGCCTCACCGGACATCGCGCACAAGCAGTGGCGTTTGGCACGGAAGCGCCTTATCTTCAGCAGCTTGGCTGCGAAACCATTGTGCTGGGCCCCGGCGACATCAGTTGTGCTCATCAGCCGGGAGAACACCTGGAAATGTCACGTTTGAAGCCGACAGTGCGTCTATTAAGCCAGTTGATCGAACACTATTGTCTGACCTGACAAAAAGGCGGGAGCGCCATCGCCCACCACTTCCACACATGAGGAGAGCACGCGTGTTGCCAAGTATGTTTCGACGATAACCACCAGCCCGTTGTGCGTTTGCTGTTTTTTGCCCTTTTCAGGCTGCTCATTTTTTACAGGCTCCGGTTATGCACGATTACGTTAATTGGCTGCGTCATGCTTCCCCTTACATCAATGCTCACCGCGACTGCACGTTCGTCGTCATGCTCCCCGGCGACGGCGTAGCGCACTCAAACTTTGGCAATATCGTTCACGACCTGGTGCTGTTGCACAGCCTGGGCGTGCGGCTGGTGCTGGTCCATGGTTCGCGCCCGCAAATCGAAAGCCGGCTTGAAGCCCGTGGCCTGATGCCGCATTACCACGAAGGTATGCGCATTACCGATGCGCCGACCCTGGAGTGCGTGATCGACGCCGTGGGCCAGTTGCGTATTGCGATTGAGGCGCGCCTGTCGATGGACATGGCTTCTTCGCCGATGCAGGGTTCACGCCTGCGGGTGGCGAGCGGCAACCTGGTCACGGCGCGCCCGATCGGTGTGCTCGATGGCGTGGATTATCACCACACGGGCGAAGTGCGCAGGGTCGACCGCAAGGGTATCAACCGTCTGCTGGACGAGCGCTCGATCGTGCTGTTGTCACCGTTGGGCTACTCACCGACCGGTGAGATTTTCAACCTGGCCTGCGAAGACGTCGCCACCCGCGCCGCTATCGACCTGGGCGCTGACAAACTGCTGTTGTTCGGTGCCGAATCGGGCCTGCTCGACGAGACCGGGCATCTGGTCCGTGAGTTACGTCCGCAACAGATACCGGCGCACATGAAGCGTCTGGGGAGCGATTATCAGGCCGAACTGCTGGAAGCGGCTGCCGAGGCCTGCAGTGGCGGCGTGGCGCGTAGCCACATCGTTAGCTACGCCGAAGATGGTGCGCTGCTGACGGAACTGTTTACCCGTCATGGTGGCGGTACGCTGGTGGCCCAGGAGCAATTCGAAGTCACCCGTGAAGCGGCGATTGAAGACGTGGGCGGTTTGCTCGACCTGATCAGCCCGCTGGAAGAGCAGGGGATTCTGGTACGTCGCTCACGCGAAGTGCTGGAGCGCGAGATCGAGCAATTCAGTGTGGTTGAGCGTGAAGGCATGATCATCGCCTGTGCGGCGCTGTATCAGATTGCCGACTCGGATGCGGGGGAGCTGGCGTGTCTGGCGGTGAATCCGGAGTACCGCCATGGTCGTCGCGGTGACGAGCTGCTGGAGCGCATCGAAAACCGTGCTCGGGCCCAGGGGCTAAAAACCCTGTTCGTGCTTACAACCCGCACAGCCCACTGGTTCCGCGAGCGCGGCTTTGAGCCGAGCAGCGTCGAACGCCTGCCGGCAGCGCGCGCGTCGCTGTACAACTTTCAGCGTAATTCCAAGATATTCGAGAAGGCGTTGTAACTCGCGCTCCCTCGGCCCCGCCTCAAAGGGCGGGGCCCCAGGTGAGGGGCTTTTAGTTACTGATCGCCAGAATGCTCGCCTGGTACGAGGCGACGAACAAATCAAAGTCTCCGACTTCGTGCTGTTCCAGTTCGGTCTGCTGTACCAGCGAACTGCGGGCCTTCTCTTCGAACGCAGCCTGGTCTTCAGCACTCAGCGGTTCGCTGCGGAAGAACTCGGCATGGGCCAGGCTTTGGCGCATCGAGAACTGGGAGAAGCTTTCCTTGTGCTCGATCATGCTGGCCAGGACTTTGGCGGACGGCGTCAGTGAGACGTCCTTGACCTTGGCTAGCTGTTCGTCGAGCGCTTTGCTGTGAGCATCGCCGCCGTGGCTTGCATCGAGCAAAGCGGCCAGTGGTGCAATTTGCTCCAGCAGTTCTGCTGCCCATTCCTTCAGGTCGACCGGCTGGCCATCGCGCTGCAATTGCAGGCCCGGACGGCGACCTTCCTTGACCACGCTCATGAAGTTCGACGAGCAATCACTGCAGGTCGTGTTGTCGAATTGCGGGCTTTCCTGGAAGGCGCAATACAGCAGGAACGCATCCAGAAAACGCGCTTCAGGCAAGTCGATGCCCACGGGCAGGAACGGGTTGATATCCAGCAAACGCACTTCAACGTACTGCACGCCACGGGCCACCAGCGCCTGAATCGGCCGTTCGCCGGTGTAGGTCACGCGCTTGGGGCGGATATTGGAGTAGTACTCGTTTTCGATTTGCAGAATGTTGGTGTTCAGTTGCACCCATTCGCCATCTTTGTGCGTGCCGATCTCAACATACGGCGCATAAGGTGTTGCCACCGCTTTGCGCAGGCTGTCGGTGTAGCTGTTGAGGTCGTTGTAGCAGGGGGTCAGACCGGCCTGGGCGTTGCTCTGGTAACCCAGGTCGCTCATGCGCAGGCTGGTGGCGTAAGGCAGGTACAGCGTATCGGCGTCCAGTTGTTCCAGCTGGTGTGAACGACCGCGCAGGAAACCCGCATCCAGCGCAGGCGAAGCACCAAACAGGTACATCAGGAGCCAGTTGTAACGACGGAAATTACGAATTAGCGCGATGTAGGCATTGGACTGGTAGTCGCGTTCGGTGCCGACAAAGCCTTCATCCTTCATCAGTACCGGCCACAGCACTTCAGGCAGGGAGAAATTGTAGTGAATGCCGGCGATGCACTGCATGGTCTTGCCGTAACGCAGGGCCAGGCCTTTGCGGTACACGTACTTGAGCTGACCGATATTGGATGTGCCGTAGTAGGCAATCGGGATGTCTTCTTCGGCCGGCAACGGGCACGGCATCGAAGGGCTCCACAGGAACTCGTTACCGAGTTTGCTGTAGGCAAAACGGTGAATCTTGTCGAGGCTGGCCAGCGTCTCTGCCGGATCAGGCAGGGCCGGGGTGATGAACTCCAGCAGCGACTCGGAATAGTCAGTGGTGATTTGATCGTTGGTCAGGGCCGAGCCCAGTTCTTCGGGGTGCGGGGTCTGCGCCAGTCGGGCATCGGCCGTAACGCGCAGGCATTCGCGCTCGATACCATGCAAGCACTGCTCCAGCAGTGAGAGGTTAGCGCGCTCGCTGAGCAGAGCCAGGCGGCGGTTGAGAAGTTGGCTCAAGTTGGATTCCTTCACGCGTCAGTCGCCCCAATATGGGGGTGGTCAGGACGGTCTACAAGGGTGAAGTTGAAACTGGCGTGGTCGCCTGGCTTGTAATGATGTCGCCCGTCCTTGTTCGGCCCTCGGCGCTTGAAGCGCATTTCGGTGCCGCACAAGGGTCTATTGACCCTTATGCGCCGAAATTAACTCAAATCACCTGCCGGCGGCTACAGGACGGCGAAGGTGCCTTGTGCTTTGGCCACCAGTTTGTCGCCTTGCAGCACGTCTGCTTCGACGACCAGGGTGCGTCTTCCGGGGTGAATGACTTTGGCGATGCACAGCACTTCGCCATCGGACACCGCCCGGATGTAGTTGATTTTGCACTCGATGGTCACGCTCTGCTGGTCAAAGCCATGGGCGCTGGAACACGCCAGCCCCATGCTGATATCCACCAGACTGAATAAAACCCCGCCGTGCATTTTCCCGCCGCGATTACGCAGTTGCGGTTCCAGGCTTAGCGCCACGTGCGCCACGCCGTCTTCCACCCACTGCACGCGGCAACCGATCAGATCACTGAAGGCGCTTTGGGTCAGGCCGTCCGGGAGCGTCATTAGCGTTTTTTCATCTGTTTGGCGTTGGCAAACAGTGACGCCATCGCGTTGTTGGCCGGGGCCGCAGCCACGGTTTCTTTACGCGGCGCGGTGTTTTGCTGGCGCGGTGCCGAACCTGGACGCGCGCCACGGGCACCGTCGATTTTCTCGCCGGGGGTGTCGCTCATGCGCATCGACAGCCCCACGCGTTTACGCGGGATATCGATTTCCATGACCTTGACCTTGACGACGTCACCGGCTTTAACGGCTTCACGCGGGTCCTTGATGAATTTCTCGGACAATGCCGAGATATGCACCAGGCCGTCCTGATGGACACCGATGTCGACGAAGGCACCAAAGTTGGTCACGTTGGTCACCACGCCTTCCAGAATCATCCCCAGTTGCAAGTCCTTGAGATCTTCGACGCCTTCCTGGAACTCGGCAGTCTTGAACTCGGGACGCGGATCGCGGCCGGGTTTTTCCAGTTCTTGGAGGATGTCGGTGACCGTCGGCAGGCCGAAGGTTTCGTCAGTGAATTTCTTCGGATCAAGACGCTTGAGGAAGCTTGCGTCACCGATCAGCGAGCGAATGTCGCGCTCGGTGTCCGAGGCAATGCGTTTGACCAGCGGGTAGGCCTCGGGGTGAACCGCCGAAGCGTCCAGCGGGTTGTCGCCATTCATGACACGCAGAAAACCGGCTGCCTGTTCGAAGGTTTTTTCGCCCAGACGGCTGACTTTCTTCAATGCAGCACGGGTTTTGAATGCGCCGTTTTCATCGCGGTGACTGACGATGTTCTGCGCCAGTGTGGCATTGAGCCCCGAGATACGGGCCAGCAGCGCCACCGATGCGGTGTTGACGTCAAC
Source organism: Pseudomonas versuta (assembly GCF_001294575.1). Taxonomy (NCBI): domain Bacteria; kingdom Pseudomonadati; phylum Pseudomonadota; class Gammaproteobacteria; order Pseudomonadales; family Pseudomonadaceae; genus Pseudomonas; species Pseudomonas versuta. The sequence continues at coordinate 4,241,789 of NZ_CP012676.1, read as the reverse complement.
ACCCACGGCGTTTACGCAGTCTTCAACCACGGCGTCCAGGCCGCGTGCCAGCTTGAGCTGGGAGACGTCGTGCTGGTACTGGCCGACACCGATGGATTTAGGGTCGATTTTCACCAGCTCTGCCAGCGGATCCTGCAGGCGGCGGGCAATCGACACCGCGCCACGGATCGATACGTCCAGGTCCGGGAACTCCTTGGCGGCCAGCTCCGAGGCCGAGTACACCGAGGCGCCGGCTTCCGACACCATCACTTTGGTGACTTTCAGGGCCGGGTACTTTTTGATCAGGTCAATCACCAGCTTGTCGCTTTCGCGGCTGGCGGTGCCGTTGCCGATTGCGATCAGTTCGACCGAGTGCTTGGCGCACAGGGCGGCCATCACGGCGATGGTCTGGTCCCACTTGTTGTGCGGCACGTGCGGATACACGGTGGCGTATTCGAGCATTTTGCCGGTGGCATCGACCACGGCAATCTTGCAGCCGGTACGCAGGCCCGGGTCCAGCCCCAGGGTCGCGCGCGGGCCGGCAGGTGCGGCCAGCAGCAAGTCGTGCAAGTTGTGGGCGAACACGTTGATGGCTTCGGTTTCAGCCCCGTCGCGCAACTCTCCCAGCAAGTCGGTTTCAAGGTGGGTATAGAGCTTGACCTTCCAGGTCCAGCGCACCACTTCGCTCAGCCATTTGTCAGCGGGGCGGTTCTGATTTTGCAGGCCGAAACGCTCGCTGATCATCATCTCGCCGGGATGCAGGGTGCCGGGCAGTTCTTCACCGACCTTGAGCGAGGAGCTGAGAATGCCTTCGTTGCGGCCACGGAAAATGGCCAGCGCGCGGTGCGACGGCATGCTTTTGAGCGGTTCGTCGTGCTCGAAGTAGTCGCGGAACTTGGCGCCTTCCTCTTCTTTGCCGGGAATTACCCGGGCGCTGAGAATCGCTTCCTGTTTCAGGAAACTGCGCAGTTTATCCAGCAGGCTGGCGTCCTCGGCGAAGCGCTCCATCAGGATGTACTTGGCGCCGTCCAGAGCTGCCTTGACGTCTGCCACACCTTTTTCGGCGTCGACAAAACGGGCTGCTTCGGTTTCGGGGCTCAGGGCCGGGTCGTTGAACAGACCGTCTGCCAGTTCGCCGAGACCCGCTTCCAGGGCAATCTGGCCCTTGGTGCGGCGCTTCTGCTTGTACGGCAGGTACAAGTCTTCGAGGCGTGTCTTGGTCTCGGCGAGTTTGATGTCGCGGGCCAGTTCAGGGGTTAATTTGCCTTGTTCTTCGATGCTGGCGAGGATGCTGATACGCCGTTCGTCGAGTTCACGCAGGTAGCGCAGGCGTTCTTCCAGATGACGCAGTTGGGTGTCATCCAGGCTGCCGGTCACTTCCTTACGGTAGCGGGAGATGAAGGGTACGGTGGAGCCTTCATCCAGAAGCGCGACGGCCGCTTCGACCTGCTGCGGGCGCACGCCAAGTTCTTCGGCGATGCGGCTGTTGATGCTGTCCATAAAACCACCTGACAAATTGTGAAGCAGGCTCGCATGCCCGGGTTTCTAGGCTTGCGAGGCTGGTTGAGCGACCTGAATGAGGCCGCTGCCTGGGCCAAAAGGGCGGCCTGTTGACCCGCGAAATCAGCACATTACGCCAGACACCGGAAAAATAAGTCCTGACGCGATCTTTGAAAATCCAAGGTTGCCCGACACAAAAGGCGGCGCATTATAACCAGCGTTCCCGAATTCAGGGGGCTACGCGGCGCAGCACATTGGTCTGCGTGCTGTTAGTGAAGGAAAAATCTGCTAACAATGCACTCCATGCGTATGACAGCAGCTAAGCCATAATGCGCGCCGAGATCACAGGAGCATCTAATGAGCAGCATTGCACAAGCGGCAGAAGGCGAAAAAATTCTCATCGTTGACGACGATCCCGGGCTGAGCAGCCTGCTGGAACGTTTCTTCGTCAGCAAGGGCTATCGCGCCCGCGCTGTGCCAAACGTCGAGCAAATGGACCGTTTGCTGGCCCGTGAGGTATTCAACCTAGTGGTGCTGGACCTGATGCTGCCCGGCGAAGACGGGCTGTCTGCTTGCCGCCGCTTGCGTGCTGCGGGCAACCGGGTGCCGATCATCATGCTCACCGCCAAGGGTGACGAGCTGAGCCGCATCAAGGGCCTGGAACTGGGCGCCGACGATTATCTGGCCAAGCCGTTCAACCCCGATGAACTCATGGCGCGGGTGCGCGCGGTATTGCGCCGCCAGGCCGCTCCTGTACCGGGTGCCCCGGGTAGCGAAGACGAAAGCGTGACGTTCGGTGATTACGAACTGTCGCTGGCAACTCGCGAGCTCAAGCGTGGCGACGAAGTCCACATGCTCACCACGGGTGAGTTCGCCGTGCTTAAAGCTCTGGTCATGCATGCCCGCGAGCCGTTGACCCGCGACAAGCTGATGAACCTGGCCCGTGGCCGTGAATGGGATGCACTGGAGCGTTCCATCGACGTCCAGATCTCCCGCTTGCGCCGCATGATCGAGCCGGACCCGTCGAAGCCACGCTATATCCAGACCGTTTGGGGCGTAGGTTATGTGTTCGTGCCGGATGGCAACGCGACCAAGTGATGGATCATTTGTAGGAGCGAGCCTTTCCGGTACCCGGTTGCCCGAAGGCTCGCGATTCCAAATTATGCGAGCCTCACAGCTCGCTCCTGCAAAGTGTTAAGACGGCTGTCTATGAAAACCCCTCTGTGGTTCCCCCAAAGTTTTTTCTCTCGCACCCTGTGGCTGGTCCTCATTGTCGTGCTGTTCTCCAAGGCACTGACCCTGGTTTATCTGTTGATGAACGAAGACATGCTGGTCGACCGCCAGTACAGCCACGGCGCGGCCTTGACCCTGCGTGCTTATTGGGCTGCCGACGAGGAGAATCGCGAAAAGATTGCCGATGCAGCCGGTTTGATTCGGGTGGTCGGTGGTGGCGTACCCGAAGGCGAGCAGCACTGGCCGTACAGTGAAATTTATGAGCGCCAGATGCAGGCCGAGCTGGGGGCCGACACCGAGGTGCGCTTGCGCATGCACGCGCCACCCGCGCTGTGGGTGCGTGCTCCGAGCCTTGGCGACGGCTGGCTGAAAGTACCGCTGTATCCGCATCCGCTACGCGGGCAGAAAATCTGGAGTGTGCTCGGCTGGTTCCTGGCCATCGGTTTGTTATCGACTGCCTCGGCATGGATTTTCGTCAGTCAGCTCAACCAGCCGCTCAAGCGTCTGGTTTATGCGGCCAGGCAACTGGGGCAGGGGCGCAGTGTACGGCTGCCGATCAGTGATACACCGAGCGAGATGACCGAGGTGTACAGCGCTTTCAATCAGATGGCAGAAGATGTGGAGCAGGCAGGCCGCGAACGCGAACTGATGCTCGCCGGTGTGTCCCATGACCTGCGAACGCCATTGACCCGCTTGCGTCTGTCTTTGGAGCTGATGGGCAACCACAGTGACCTGACCGACGACATGGTGCGCGACATTGAAGACATGGACGCGATTCTCGATCAATTCCTGGCCTTTATACGTGACGGGCGCGATGAACCGGTCGAAGAAGTCGACTTGTGCGAATTGATCCGCGAGGTTGTTGCGCCTTACAACCAGAACGAACAGCAAGTGAGCCTGCGCCTGCAGCCGATTCAGCCGTTTGCGTTGCGTCGGGTGTCGATGAAACGTCTGCTCAACAACCTGATCGGCAATGCGTTGCACCATGCGGGGGATAACGTGGAAGTGGCCGCCTACGTCTCCGGCGACACCAGTGCGCCGTATGTGGTGCTGAGTGTGATGGACCGGGGGGCGGGCATCGACCCTTCAGAGCTTGAAGACATCTTCAATCCGTTTATCCGCGGTGACCGTGCACGTGGCGGCAAGGGGACAGGTTTGGGCCTTGCCATCGTCAAGCGCATCGCCTCCATGCACGGCGGCAATGTTGAACTGCGTAACCGTGCCGGCGGAGGCCTTGAGGCCCGGGTGCGATTGCCGCTGGGCCTGATGTTGCCCAGAGGGGCGGTTTAAAGCCTTCGACCTGTCTGCAGGAGCGAGCTTGCTCGCTCTTGCAGAGTTGTCAGGGGTGGCTGCTTTCAACCTTTCCCTTTGGTCCGGGTCATGTGCGGCGTGCTGTTTTTCTCCAGATGCTCAATGATGATCCCGGCTACATCCTTGCCCGTGGTGGTTTCGATACCTTCCAGTCCGGGCGATGAATTGACCTCCAGCACCAGCGGGCCGTGGTTGGAGCGCAAGATATCGACCCCCGCCACACTCAACCCCATGACTTTGGCCGCGCGAATGGCTGTCATGCGCTCTTGCGGGGTGATTTTGATCAGGCTGGCACTGCCGCCACGATGCAGGTTGGAGCGGAACTCGCCGGGCTTGGCCTGGCGTTTCATGGACGCAATCACCTTGTCACCCACCACGAAGCAGCGGATATCCGCACCACCGGCTTCCTTGATGTATTCCTGCACCATGATGTTCTGTTTGAGACCCATAAAGGCCTCGATCACCGACTCCGCCGCCGTGGCGGTTTCACACAGCACCACGCCAATCCCCTGGGTGCCCTCCAGTACCTTGATCACCAGCGGCGCACCATTGACCATCTCGATCAGGTCCGGAATATCATCCGGCGAGTGGGCAAAGCCTGTCACCGGCAGGCCCAGGCCGCGTCGCGACAACAGTTGCAGCGAGCGCAACTTGTCTCGCGAGCGGGCGATTGCCACCGATTCGTTGAGCGGGAAAACCCCCATCATCTCGAACTGGCGCAACACCGCGCAGCCATAAAACGTGACTGATGCACCAATGCGCGGGATGACCGCGTCAAAGCCTTCCAGCGGCTTGCCGCGGTAGTGGATCTGCGGCTTATGACTGGCGATGTTCATATAGGCGCGCAGGGTATCGATCACTACCATTTCATGGCCTCGTTCAGTACCGGCTTCAACCAGACGACGAGTGGAATACAGACGCGGGTTACGCGACAGCACAGCGATCTTCATGCAACACCTGTGGCAGAGGTAGTAGTGACCGGGAACACCGGCTTGTCTTGTACGTATTTAAACGCTGGATTGACCACCAGTTGGCCGTCGATCAGCGCTTTGGAGCCCAGCAGCAAGCGGTAACGCATGGATTTGCGGCAGGCGAGGGTGAACTCCACCGACCAGACCCGATCTCCCAGCGCAAGGCCGGTACGGATCACATAACGAACCTGTGTATGACCGTTGGAGCTTTTAATCGTTTTTATCGCCACCAGTGGCGCTTCGCAACGGCGGTGGCGTAGTTGTACAAGCGTGCCCAAATGGGCATTGAAACGTACCCACTCGACACCGTCGCGCACAAATGGCTCGATTTCAGTGGCGTGCAGGCTGGAGGTACTGGCACCGGTGTCGATTTTCGCCCGCAGGCCCGCGACTCCCAAATCGGGAAGCGCCACCCACTCGCGCAGACCGACAACGGTCAAATGGTCAAAAGTCTTCAATATAGGTAACCGGCGATTAACGTATCCAGGCTGCAGGGCAGGCCCTGCAGGTAAAGCAGCCGGCGAATGCCGACTTGAAAGCATAAAGGCGGTATTCACGCAGAATATCCGGTAAATGGCGACAGTTATCTGCGTTCACGCTGTGCTGTATTTTAGTTGCGGTATGGCAGCAGGCGGCATTCTATCGGGCAGGTTCCTTCTTGGGTTCACCCAAAGTAGTAGTAGAGTTGCGAATATCGAGTGAAGGAGATTCCAATGGCGCAGAAACAGGAAGAGGACGACAAGGTCCGTCTGGACAAGTGGCTCTGGGCCGCGCGTTTTTACAAGACCCGTGCATTGGCCAAGACCGCCATTGAAAGCGGCAAGGTGCACTGCCGTGGTGAACGCTGCAAACCGAGCAAAGAGCCCCGTTTGGGTGATGAGCTGCAAATTCGTGTCGGACTCGAAGAGCGTACAGTGGAGGTCAAAGGACTTTCAGTTGTACGCCGAGGCGCCCCGGAGGCGCAGCTGCTGTATGCCGAAACCGAGCAAAGCATTGCCAAGCGTGAAAGCATGGCCGCCATGCGCAAATCAGGGGCAATGGGCATTATCAGCGACGGCAAACCGACCAAGAAGCAACGCCGCCAGTTGCATCAGTTTCAAGATTCGGGCGCCGCGCAATAGGTTTGTACCGTATCTCGACCCCTGCGGCAGCTGGCCTGCCAGCGATTGAATTACCACGGAACCGCGTCGCTGGCATCGCCGGCAAGCCGGCTCCCACAAGGGCTGCCCGGGCATCAATGACTCACCGACCGTGCGTCGTGTCCGGGTAGCCAAGGCTTGTAACTATCCAGGTGTGGCGCCATATAGGGCTATTAGCCTTAAATCTGCATGCTGTTTACAGGTGCGTACACATTTAGTAACCACTTTTAGAATCCTATTCCTATGTCCGACTTAAACAAAACCGATGCCACCCAACGCTTCATGTTTGACACCTGCGATGCCCGCGGCGAGCTGGCTTCGCTGGAGCACAGCTACGCCGAAGTATTGGCCAAGCATGCTTATCCATTGCCGGTCCAGCAGTTGTTGGGCGAGCTGATGGCGGCGGCTGCGTTGCTGGTGGGCAACCAGAAAATCGATGGTCTTTTGAGCCTGCAAGCGCGCTCCGAAGGTCCGGTGCCGTTGTTGATGATCGAGTGCACCAGCGACCGTGAAATTCGCGGTATTGCCCGTTTTGACGCCGAGCGGATTGCGCCGGATGCGACCCTTGCAGACCTGCTGCCCAACGGCGTATTGGCCATCACTATCGACCCGACCGTTGGCAAACGCTATCAGGGCATCGTGGATCTGAACGGCGAAACCCTGGCTGACTGTTTCACCAACTATTTTGTAATGTCCGAGCAAGTGCCGACCCGCTTCTGGCTGGTCGCTGATGGCAAGCGTGCGCGCGGCATGTTCCTGCAGCAACTGCCGGGCGACAAAATTAAAGATGAAGAAGAGCGCGTCGACAGCTGGAACACATTGCTCGCGCTGGGCGACACCCTCAAAGCTGAAGAGTTGTTGGGTCTGGATAACGAAACCATCCTGCATCGTCTTTACCACGAAGAAACCGTGCGCCTGTTTGACGATGAAACGGTGGAGTTCAAATGCAGCTGCTCGCGTGAACGTTCGGGCAATGCATTGACCAGTCTGGGCCTTGAAGATGCGCAAAATCTTGTAGCTGAACATGGCGGCCATATCGAAATTGACTGCCAGTTTTGCAATGAGCGCTACCTGTTTGATGCTGCCGATGTGGATCAATTGTTCTCCGGTGCCGGTGTAAAGTCGCCCTCCGACACTCATCACTAAAACGTTTCAGCCCAGGTGAAACACCTGTCAAACCCCGTTCTTGCGCGGTTCTGACAGGTGGGCCCTACTTTTTTTGGGCATTTCTGGCATAATCCGCCCCACTTTTTTCGCGGTAGTAGTGCAAACTTTTCTACTACAAAACGTTTGGCGCACTCGGCCAATGGCCGACGGGGAACCTCATGACGCAAGCTAATAACGCCGTGTACACCGATCTGAGCATCGACGATCTGGTCAAAGAAGCCCTGAGCCGTGGTGAAGGCGAGCTTGCCGACAATGGTGCACTGGCGGTTACAACTGGCCATCGTACAGGCCGTTCGCCAGCTGACCGCTTCATCGTTGAAGAGCCGACTACTCAGGATGCCATTGCCTGGGGGCCAATCAACCGCAAGTTTCCGGCTGACAAGTTTGATGCTCTGTGGGACCGCGTCGAGGCGTTCAACAACGCGCAAGAACATTTCGTTTCCCACGTTCATGTAGGTGCTTCCGAAGACCACTACCTGGCCGTTAAAATGACCACCCAGACTGCCTGGCAGAACCTGTTCGGTCGTTGCCTGTTCATCAACCCGGCTCAGTACAACCCGGCCGGTCGTGAAGAGTGGCAAGTGCTCAATGTGGCCAACTTCGAATGCGTGCCCGAGCGTGACGGCACCAACTCCGACGGTTGCGTGATCCTCAACTTTGCCCAGAAAAAAGTGCTGATCGCCGGTATGCGTTACGCCGGTGAAATGAAAAAAGCCATGTTCTCGGTACAGAACTTCCTGTTGCCTGCTGCCGACGTACTGCCGATGCACTGCGCCGCCAACATTGGCGAAGCGGGCGATGTGACCCTGTTCTTCGGCCTGTCCGGCACCGGTAAAACCACCTTGTCGGCCGATGAAAGCCGTTACCTGATCGGTGACGACGAACACGGTTGGGGCGAGGGCGTAGTGTTCAACATCGAAGGCGGTTGCTATGCCAAGTGCATCGACCTGTCCGAGAAGAACGAGCCGGTTATCTGGAAAGCCATCAAGCACGGAGCCGTGCTTGAAAACGTTGTTCTGGACGATGCCAAGCACCCTGACTACGCCGACGTCAGCCTGACCCAGAACAGCCGTGCCGCCTACCCGCTGGAGCACGTTGCCAAGCGTTCCGAGAAGAACCTGGGCGGCGAGCCAAACGCTGTGATCTTCCTGACCTGCGACCTGACTGGCGTGCTGCCACCGGTTTCGATCCTCAGCGAAGAACAGGCGGCTTACCACTTCCTGTCCGGCTACACCGCATTGGTGGGTTCGACTGAAATGGGTTCGGGCAGCGGCATCAAGTCGACCTTCTCCACCTGCTTCGGTGCGCCATTCTTCCCGCGTCCGGCTGGCGAATACGCAGAGCTGCTGATCAAGCGTATCCGTGGTTTCGGCTCCAAGGTTTACCTGGTTAACACCGGTTGGACCGGCGGCGGTTACGGCGTTGGCAAGCGCTTCAACATCCCGACCACCCGTGGCGTGATTGCAGCGATCCAGAGCGGTGCTCTGATCGGCGCAGAAACCGAGCACCTGGACACCATCAACCTCGACGTGCCATTGGCCGTACCGGGCGTTGACACTGTTCTGCTCAACCCGCGTAACACCTGGGCAGACAAAGCTGCCTACGACGAAGCTGCCAAAGCCTTGGCCGGCCTGTTCGTAGAGAACTTCAAGAAGTTCGACGTCAGCGACGCGATCAAGGCTGCCGGCCCGAAGCTGTAAGCATCCGGTCAGTCAGTTGGTCCACGAAAAAGCCGCCTGAATGGGCGGCTTTTTTGTGCATCGTGCCCCGGTCTGAAAAAGGTTCACACCTTCGCGGGTTATGTCCGGGGATGTCAGACTGCTGGATATCTCAAAGGAGTTACAAGATCCGGCAGTTCCATCCTCTTTGCGCTATTTCTCCGCGTTGTGAAAACCACCGAAAATCCGACTCAAAATTCAAGAGTCCTAACCTCATAGGTTCTTGCCCTGCCAGTCTCTGCGCAGCATAGTCCTCGAAAATCGGACGGTCTATGATCCTTAATTGACTTGGATTCTCGATACCCGCTTCACCGATTTGCCAAGGGTAATTCCTGGGATGAGTGCCGGATATGGTCTGTCTTACTTGATTTACATACTCGGGATTGGCAATAACCGGATAACCATATTGCTGTAATTGCCCATCAACCACACCAGCGTTCCCACGGAAAGGCAGCTCTAGTGGTTCAGGCGGCCTGGCCGCATAAACAGAAGTTCGGTTAGCTGAGTTGGTCTGCCCTATGTTTTGCAAATCGCCACGGGACAAACGCGGCAAGAAACTTTCCCTGGTCGGCCCTTGTTCCAGCAGGTAAGACAGGTCCATGTCGCGCATGGGCGAACGCGAGCCAACTCGTTGAGCGTGACCTGGCAATGCCCGTCCTCCTCCCGGCACCCCCCCCGCATGCTGCAACTTGTGCTGCCAGCCACCGACAAACTTGCCTACTTTTTTCACTCCCTTGGCCGCCGCCCCGGCGATTGACGGCGCCGCCGACGCCAGACCTGTGGCCATGCCCACAAAACCCAGAATCCGACCCGCGCTTTCATTGCCGGTGGCCAGCAAGGCTATCGAGGCCACGTCTGCGGCCAGTGACACGACGCTTAAGGTCGCGGTGGTCACTGCGGTGATGTAACTGGCGGTCAACGCCGCAGCGGGAGCCGCCAGGGCACCGAATGAGGCCACCGCGCCCATCACCCCGAACGCAATCCCCACCGCTGGCAGCAACCAGTCCAGCCACGAATGGCCCGAGGGGTCGATGCGGTTGACCGGGTCGCCGGCGCAGTAGGCATAGCCATTGAGGCCGCCTTCACCGAAGGGGCTGAGGCTGTCACGGCTGTGAAAACGCATCAGCGCCGGGTTGTAGATGCGGTAGTCGCCCAAGAAATACCAGCCGGTGACGTCCTCGCGCAGGCTCCCGGCATAGCCCAGACGGCTGGTCCCGGCCACGCTTGAACCATAGGCGCCATAGACCGGGTGGTTGATCCCGTCTTGGGCTTCAGTGGTGACCGAGCCCTGGGCATCGGTGCCCAGCAGCATGACTTCACGCACTGCCGAAGCCAGTCGACTTTCAGCCACCGGCACCGCACCGGCCCGCACCCAGCGGGTTTGAGTGTCTTCACCCGTCTCGCAGCTGAGCTGGCCGCCGGTGTGGTAACGCCAGCGCGGCCCGCGAGCATCCTCGGTCTTGATGATGTTGCCACCGGGGCCGTAGTGCCAACGACGCTCGCCTGTAGGCAGGGTGACCCCGATCAGTCGGCCGAGGGCGTCGTAGTGCAGTGGATTACCTTTCTCGTCGCGTTTGAGATTGCCGAGGGCGTCGTACTCCAGGGTGACCGGTGCCGGGTAATCGCTTCGGCTGTGGCTGATGTTTATCAGCTGGGTGAGGTCAGAGGGGTTGTAGGTAAATGTGGTGACATTGTTTGCGTTGGCGTCGGCCAATACCGTTTCCAGACGGCGCACATTGTCCAGCGCATCGTATTCGAAGTGCTGCTCGCGGTAGGTTTTGCCGTGGGCGTCTTCGGGCAATTCCTCGCCCACGAGCCGCTGGGCGATCATGCGGCCACGGATGTCGTAGTCGAAGGTTTCACGACGTACCAGAACACCGTCCCGGGTCAGTTCGCGCTGGGTCAGCTTGCCGTCTTTGCGCCATTGCTGAGTCTGGACTTCTACATGTTGTGCGCTGGGTGTGTGGGTTTCGGTGGTGCGACGGGCCGGACGTCCGAGGCTGTCGTAGCCCAGGGTCACGGTCATGTCCCGCGAGCCATCACGGGATTGGGTGCGCTGCTGGTGAATTCGCGAGGCCGCATCGTAGGTGATAGTGACCGTGACGTCTGGGCCTTGCTGCGTACTAAGGCGCCCAAATTTGTCGTACTGGCAGCGCTGTTCGGCGCCGTCGGCATCGGTCAGCCGTGTGACCTTGCCCGATGGCGTGGCGGTTTGCTGTTGCGAGCGTGGTTGGTCGCCTTGCCAGGCGTAATCGGCCCTGGTCAGTTGGCCCGACGGCGACCAGTGATCTTTTTGCAGCCCCAGGTTGCCCTGCGCTTCCAGCAACCGGCCACTCAGAGGATCGTATTTGTTGAACACGCTGATGCCCGGCGCGTGCATCGACAGCAGCGCACCGCCCAGTTCCGGCTGGCGTTCGGTCAGGACCTGGGTGCCGTCGGGCAGTGTCTGGGTATGGGCGTGGATTTGTCCTTCGGCGTATTGCCATTCAGACACACTCTGGCCGATCTTTTCCCACACCAATCGGCCAAGACCGTCGTATTTGCGCTCGCCCAGCAGCACTTCATTGCTGCCTAGCGAAGGATGGGTGATCGACACTGTGGCCGGTAGTTCACCGTCATGGCCTTCGGCGTAGGTGCGCTTGATCACACTGCCATCTGGCAGCGTGGTCGACACCAACCGATCGCGCACATCCCATTCTTGCAAGGTCTCGCGGCCCATGGCGTCGGACTGGCTGACACAGCGGCCCAGCCCGTCATAGGCCCAGCTCAGTTCGTGCTGCAGCACGCCGTCGGCGCAAAACACCTGTTCTTTTAAAGGCTGTCCATTAAGACCATGGGTGGTCACGGTTTTGGGCCCGGCCACGCCATTGGCGTCGGTCTGCCAGCGGGTGCCGGTCAGGGCTACCGGGTCGGCAACAGTGTGTTGGGTGACGCCGTCTGCCCCGGTTTCGGTCAGCACATTGCCCCAGTCATCAAAGGTACGTTCGGTGCTCAGGCTCAGGGCCGGAGTGTCTTCGTTACCGGGGTCGTAGCTGGTCTCCCGAAATACCCGGCCCAACACGTCATATTCGCCAGTCCAGGCGGTATAAGTCTCACCGCTGTCGGTCTGTTTTTCTCGACGAATTTCCCGGCCCATACCATCCAGCCAGACGGTTTCCTTACGCCCCGAAGCGCCTATTCGGCTCTGGCAACGCTCGCTTGCTGACAAGGAATAGGTCCAGTTGACCTCGGCCTCGAACGCCGAATCCGGGGCGGCAACTTCCTGCACCACCCGGCCCAATACATCGTGGGCAAAGGCGATGCGCATCTGTTCATCGGTCTGCTCGGTCACCATCAGGCCCGAGTAAATATCCTGCGAGGATTGGGAGCTGGATTCATGCCCGTCGTGGCCGGTGACGGTGACGTTTTCCTGCAGCACCGCATGCTCAAGCGAGCGGGCATTGCGGGCTTGGTTGAGCTGATAGCTGTAGGAACGGGTGGTGCTTTTACCCTGTACGGTCTGCATTTCACTGAGCATGCGCCCGTGATGGGGCGAGGCTGGATCGACGATAAAGGTCTGGCTGGAACGACCCAGCTCGGTACGCTTTTCACCTTCCACCTGTAGTAAACGTTCTTCACTGCTCTGAATAAAAGTCGGCAGCGCAAACGCCGGTGCATCCTGACGTACTGGCAATGATTGATAGCGATATTGAGTCTGCTTCACCGGGCCTTCGGTGCCGGGCGGTGGACTCACTGTGCGACTTTTCAGACGGGTAATCCTGCCCAACGGATCAGCCGGACAGTTATCGGTCTCACCACTGACCGGGTAGTACTCGGACACCTCAACCGCGCCCAGGGAATTGCGGTGCCAAATCGGGTTGCCCAAGTCGTCGTAACGGGTCTCTTCCTCAGTACTCAATTCACGCAAAACCCGCTGCCCGTCCAGCTGCGCCTTGCGGGTAATCACCTTGTGCGGGAACTGGAAATAAGGCAGTTGCCGGGCAATCGGCAGCCAGGGTTCGTCGTAATAGGTGGTCTCGGTTTCCTGCAGCGTCTGGCCTTGCAGCGTGCGTTCGCGGGTCATCAGATGGAAACGGTTAAAGGTGCGGCTGATGGTCTGCAGCGGCGTGCCCCGGGCATCCATCAGGGTCTCGGTGGAGCCATACAGAAAATCGCCGGCCCCGGTCAGGTGGTAGAGGTTGTCCTCGCGGTTGCGCCACTGGCGCACCGCCGGCCAGCCGAAATAATTGTTGCTGCTATGCAGGCCATAGTCATAACCCACCAATTGCACCGGCTGGCCGTCACCCGGGTCCTTGCGGGTCTGGATGACCACCGGCATGCGTGCGAACGGCGCTCCCGGCGGCAACGTCAGACCGTTGGCTTCGCTGTAGGTCACCTCCTCGGTGCTGCCGGTAGGCTGGGTGCATTTGCTCAGCAGCAACAGGCCCGAGGTTGAAGTGCTGTAGTCAAACTGCCAGCCATTGTCAGGCAACCCGTCCACCGTTACCCGGCGCAACTGCCCGGAGATACGCAGAAAAGTCATCACCACTTGTGAGGGCGTGCCCGGTTGCAAGGTCAGACGGGTCGGGCCTTCATAGTCCAGCGCGACAACGACTCGCCCTTGGGCATCGCTGACGTGCTGCAAATAAGCCGCGTTGCCAATCGAGCGCCAGTCAAAGTTCAGGGCGCTACCATCAGCGCCGACCAGGGTGCGGACCACCCACAGGCTCGGGTGCCCGGCCAACGGCGTCAGGCGTTCAGAGGTGCCGTCGTTGTGGCGGACCCACATCTCCTGGCGCTGCACCGTGACTGTTACCACCGGCAAGCGCACATCGGGAAAACGCATGCCCTGGCCGACAATTTCACCGCGAAAACGCTCGCCGGAGTTCAGCTGAAGTTGCTGACTGGCACCGTCCCACGAGGTGGTGCCGAGCCCCCAGCCCAGGCCAAAACCCTGGTCTTCAGTCATCAAAGGGCTGTAACCGAGGCGCAGCTGGCTGATGGGCCCGCGCAGGTCGTTGGCGGCGCCGGTGGGCAGGCTGATCGAGGCCGAGAACGAACCGGTGCGCGGATCAACCCCGGCACTGACGCTGCTCATAAAGTTGTAGGCACCGGAATAGACGTCGCCGCTGCTGAGCAGGCTGGCGGCGGATTGGATTGCGGGGGTGTGCTCAGATGGGGCAAGCATGCTTGCTACTCCTTGGTTCGCTTGAAGGAGTGGCAACATAGAAGCGCTGACTTGGAGAGAACAACGAGCAAGGGCTGTAGGTGGTGTGACTACAAAAAAACCTGAAGAAACCAGGTTTTTATAAGTGCGGCCGGGTGTCAGCCCCGTGTCTTCCAGCGTTTGTTTATAGCGCATTACCACACAGGCACAGCTCAATACGCCCATCCGGCGCCCAATCGCAAATACGGCTTTAGCGTTTGCCAGTTGGCGCCCAATGCCTGGAGGCATGGGCGTGTTCAGTTTTTATCTACTGCTAAGGGGCCGGGCGCGAAGCTGCCTCCAGATCCATCAAGCCTTGGCCGTAGGCCTCGCTGTTGGCATAGATGCCGCTGCGATTGGCAGTGCTGAGCAAGCGCTCGCGCAACTGTTGTGCAGTCATCTGCGGGTAACGGCTTTGTAATGCCGCCAGAGCCCCGCTGACCAGCGCTGCAGCAGGCGAGGTGCCAATGGTCGGTCCATAGCTGCCGTCCTGCTGTGTGGTGAGCAAGCCATCCCCGCTGTCGCCCCCGGGTACTGCAATACACCAGCGTGCCGCCAGGCCGCAGTAGTTGGACTTCTGGTTGATGGCGGTGCCGTCGCTCTTGAGGGCCATGACAGCAATCCAGCCATGTTCCAGTTCTGGAAACAGGGCTGGCAGGCCCGGCTCGGCAAGGGGTTCACGTTTGACTTCATTGCCGGTGGAAAATACGAAAACGGCACCGTCCGCTACCAGCTTTTTGGCAGCCTCCAGCGAGTCGCCCATCAAGCGTTGATAAATAACGGCTTCATTGGTGTTGGCTTCTATCGGGTTGGCCCATGAGTTGCTGATTATCCGTGCGCCCTTGTCATAGCTGAGCTGCCACGCTTGAGCGATTTCAGAGTCGAAGTAGAACGGTTCCTTGTCGTCGCCAAAGCGCATAGGGATCAGTTGGGCGTTGAAGGCCATGCCATGCATGCCTTTTTCGTCTTTGTTGGCGGCCAGAATGCCCGCCATTTGGGTCCCGTGACCCTTGATATCGAGGGTGCCGGGGCGCTTGAGTACAAAGTCATGACCGGGGTCGGCGATGCGCCCCTGGAACTCGGGAAGGGTGTCGTTGATGCCCGAATCAATCAGGGCAACCTTGACGTTCTGGCCGGTGCCGCCCCGGGCATAGAGCGTCGAGGCTTTAACCACCGCAAGAGCTTTTTGGGCACGGTATTCGGTTGTTTCAAACGTGCTTGTATCGAGTTCCTCGGCCGGAGGAGCCCCCGCTGTGGCACAGCCCAGAAGCAGCGCGGGCAGGAGCAGCAGGGTGGTGCGTTGCAGCATGGAACAGGATTGTTTAAACGGATGTTTGGGTAGCGCTTGAGGCATGTGCGGGTCCATCGTTGTTAAATATCCAGGGGCAGCAGACCCGTCGCGACAGTGCGAGCGGTAGTGCCGGTCAAGCGTGTTAATGTCTGCGGTTTTGTTTGGGTGTGCAGGTTTTCTCTGTATCAATTTGTGGCGTTAAACCTGCTGCCTTTTTTCGATCGTCTGCAAAGTCCGCGATAGAGTTTTGCGCTTTGCGACGGTCAATGGAGTGACAGTGATGCACAACACCCTGGAACAGGTTTTCGGTTATCCACAGTTTCGTGCCGGGCAAGAGGCGGCGATCAGTGCCGTGCTGGCCGGGCGTTCGGCGGCCGCGATTTTCCCGACGGGCTCGGGCAAGTCGCTGTGCTACCAGCTTCCCGCCTTGTTGTTGCCGCACCTGACGCTGGTGGTATCGCCCCTGCTGGCGCTGATGCAGGACCAGCTGGCGTTTTTGCAACGCCATGGCATTGCAGCCGCCAGCATTGACTCGGCGCAGAGCCGTGATGACGCCAGCGCCGTCATGGCCCGGGCCAAGGCGGGTGAATTGAAAATCCTGATGATTTCGGTGGAGCGCCTGAAGAACGAGCGTTTTCGAAACTTTTTGCAGCAGGTGCCGATTTCATTGCTGGTGGTGGACGAGGCGCACTGTATTTCCGAGTGGGGGCATAACTTCCGACCGGACTACCTGAAGCTCCCGGACTACCAGCGCCAGTTCAACATCCCGCAAGCCTTACTACTCACAGCAACGGCCACGCCCAACGTGATTGCCGACATGCAGGCCAAATTTGCGATTGCCGAGGAGGATGTCATCACCACCGGCTTCTATCGCGCCAACCTCAACCTGTGGGTCGAGCCGGTCACCGGGGCCGCCAAGCGCCAGCGTCTGGTGCAATGGATGGGTGAACGCATCGGCCAGCCGAGCATTGTGTATGTCACATTGCAAAAGACCGCCGAGCAGATCGCCGCGCATCTGAACCAGAACGGAATCAGCGCCAACGCTTATCACGCCGGTTTGCCCCACGATCAGCGCGAGGGCATTCAGCGTCAGTTCATGGGCGGGCAATTGAATTGCATCGTCGCCACCATTGCCTTTGGCATGGGCATCGATAAAAGCGACATCCGTAATGTGGTGCACTTCGACTTGCCCAAGTCGATCGAAAACTACAGTCAGGAAATCGGTCGTGCCGGGCGCGATGGCCAGCCATCGGACTGTCTGGTCCTGGCCAATCGTGACAGTCTCAACGTGCTGGAAAATTTTGTGTACGGCGACACACCCGAGTTGCAGGGCATTCGCTGTGTGTTGGAAGAACTGCGTGCCTCCATCCCTGAAGGGCAGTGGGAATTCTTGCTTGGGCCTTTGGCCGATCAGAGCAATATCCGTCAGTTACCGCTTAAGACGCTGCTGGTGCAGCTGGAATTGCGTGGCCTGATTGCACCGCGCTATGCCTATTTTGCCGAGTATCGATTCAAGTTCCTCATTGAGCCCGATGCACTGCTGGCCAGATTCGAGGGCGAGCGCCAGCAGTTTGTCTCGGCCATCATCCAGACCTCCAGTCGCGCCCGGACCTGGGCCACGGTCAATTTCGACACGCTGTACAGCCAGCACCGGGCCGACCGTAACCGGGTGGTCAAAGCACTGGATTACTTTCAGGAAAAAGGCTGGATCGAGCTTGAAAGCAAGCAGATGACCGAGGTCTACAGCCTGCTGGTGACAGATTTCGATGCCGAGGCGCTGAGCCTGGAATTGCATGAGTATTTCACGGCCCATGAGCGCGGCGAGATCGTGCGCATTCACGCCATGCTGGCATTGTTCGCCAGCGACACCTGCCTGAGTTATCGCCTGGCGCACTACTTCGGCGACGAACAGGCGCCACATCAGTGCGGGCATTGTTCGGTGTGTGCCGGGCAGGTTGCGCACTTGCCTGAGCCCCCCATGCTGGCGCCGCTTGTGGATAAAAACTTCGAAGCGCTGTGTAGTGCTTTTATCCACAGGCACCAGGAATTCACCGCAAGTTATCCCCCGCAGGAACGCCTGACCCGGTTTTTATGCGGGATCAGCGTGCCGTTGTTTACAAAGATGAAAGCGCGGGCGATTCCGGGGTTTGCGGCGTTGGAAAACTACCCCTACGCCGAAGTACGGGAATGGGCCGCGCAACATCAAGGCACAGGATATGGGTCAGTCCAAGAGCTCGCGTAATACCCGGGTGAAGTCGCGGCAACTGGCTTCTTCATCGGCATGATGGCCGTCACGGACCACCCACTGGCCATTCACCAGTACGTCGCGCACCTGACGGTCACCACCGGCAAACAACCAGCGGTTGAGAATGGCGTCGTCCCGGGCAGTGGCCAGGTAGGGGTCATTGCCGTCGAGCACCAGCCAGTCGGCGCGCTGGCCTACGGCCAGACCTGCAACCGGCTGGCCCATCGCTTGTGCGCCGCCTGCCAGGGCCGCGTCGTACAAGGTGCGCCCGACCATGGGCTGATCACCGCGATACAGCCGGTTGCGGCGCTGGTCACGCAAACGCTGGCCGTATTCCAGCCAGCGCAATTCTTCGACCACGCTCAATGACACATGACTGTCCGAGCCAATCCCCAGGCGCCCGCCCCGGGCAAGGTAGTCCACCGCCGGAAAAATACCGTCACCCAGATTGGCTTCAGTGGTCAGGCACAGACCAGCCACGGCTTTGCTTTGTGCCATCCGGCCCACTTCATCAGCATCGGCGTGGGTGGCATGGACCAGGCACCAGCGCTGATCAACCTCTACGTTGTCATACAGCCACTGGATAGGGCGTTTGCCGCTCCAGACCAGGCAGTCGTCGACTTCCTTTTGCTGCTCGGCGATATGGATATGCACCGGGCAGGTCTTGTCGCTGGCAGCCAGTACTTGGCGGATCTGTTCGGGGGTTACGGCACGTAACGAGTGAAAACACAGGCCCAAAGCCTGTGCCGGTTGTTGCGCCAGCAGCGGTGTTAACTGTTGCTGCAGCTTCAGGTACTGCTCGGTGCTGTTGATAAAACGGCGCTGCCCGTCATTGGGCGCCTGGCCGCCAAAACCGGCGTGGCTGTACAGCACGGGGAGCAGGGTCAGGCCAATACCGGTCGAACGTGCCGCTTCGCTGATCCGCAGCGCCAGCTCTGCCGGATTGGCATAGGGCTGGCCGGCGAGGTCGTGGTGCACGTAATGAAACTCGGCGACCGAGGTGTAGCCGGCCTTGAGCATTTCGATATACAGCTGGCGGGCAATGACGCCAAGCTGCTCGGGGCTGATTTTGCCGACCAGCCGATACATCAGGTCGCGCCACGTCCAGAAGCTGTCATCAGGATTGCCCGCCACTTCGGCCAGCCCGGCCATGGCACGCTGGAACGCGTGAGAGTGCAGGTTCGGCATGCCCGGCAACAGCGGGCCGCTCAAGCGTTCGGCGTCTTGCGCGTCGGCATTGGCCCGGATGCTGGTCAGGCGGCCATCGGCACCTACCTCGATTCGGACATTGGCAGCCCAGCCTGTGGGTAACAGCGCACGCTCGGCAAAGAAGACGGACATTGGTTCGGCATCCCATGGTTTGTTATTTGTATATACATATACAGACGTTTGCCTGCTCGGTAAACTCCGGCAATCTAGCCCCCCTAACTCATAAACAAGGATTGCCTGTGTCGACTCCGCCTGTCGTGTCCCCGCTGGCCGCCCACATGGGCGATAGTCCGGCCCCGCTATACGCCCGTGTTAAGCAGATGATCACTCAGCAAATCCAGAGTGGTAACTGGCCTGCCCATTACCGCGTGCCTTCTGAAAGCGAGTTGGTCAGCCAGTTGGGCTTCAGCCGTATGACCATCAACCGTGCGCTGCGTGAAATGACCGCCGACGGCTTGCTGGTGCGCATGCAAGGCGTCGGCACCTTTGTGGCCGAGCCCAAAACCCAGTCGGCCTTGTTTGAAGTGAATAACATTGCCGATGAAATCGCTGCTCGCGGGCATAAGCATTCGTGCAAGGTCATCAGCCTGGGTGAAGAGCTCGCCGGTTCAGAGCGCGCCGCCGTACTCGACATGCGCGAAGGGCAGAAGGTGTTTCACTCATTGATCGTGCATTACGAAAACGAAATTGCCGTACAAATTGAGGACCGTTTCGTAAATGCCCAGGTGGCGCCGGATTACTTGAAGCAAGACTTCACGTTGCAAACGCCCTACGCCTATCTGTCCCAAGTGGCTCCCCTGACCGAGGGCGAGCACATAGTCGAAGCGATTCTGGCTGATCCCAAAGAGTGCCAATTGCTGCAAATCGAGCCCGGCGAGCCGTGCCTGCTGATCCGCCGCCGTACCTGGTCGGGCCGTCAGCCTGTTACCGCCGCCCGGTTGATCCACCCCGGTTCCCGCCATCGCCTGGAAGGACGCTTCAGTAAATGAATGAGTTGAACGTATTACGCGCTGCTGATTACCCGCGCATGCCGTGGAAAAACGGCGGCGGCAGCACCGAAGAAATTACCCGTGACGCAGGCGAAGGCCTTGAAGGCTTTGGCTGGCGCCTGTCCATTGCGGATATCGGTGAATCGGGCGGGTTTTCCCGTTTCGACGGCTACCAGCGGATTATCAGCGTGCTGCAAGGTGCAGGCATGAACCTGCAGGTCGATGGCGCGAGTACCCGGGCATTGTTACCGTTCGATGCCTACGCGTTCAAAGGTCAAAGCACGGTCAGCTGTACCTTGATTGACGGGCCAATCCGTGACTTCAATCTGATCTATGCGCCTGATCGCTACACCGCCCGCCTGCAATGGCTGCAAGCGACAACACCGCTGCGTTTCTTCAGCTCGGCCCGGACCCTGCTGGTTTTCGGTGCTGATGAACACGTCAGTGTCTGTGTGGGTAACACTCGCCACGAACAACTTGGGCGTTATGACTGCCTTCAACTCAACGACAATAGTGAGTTGCTGGAAATCACTGTGACCGGTCGCTGCTGCGTGATTGAGTTGAGCGGGATTTAACCCGCTACCTGTAGGAGCGAGCTTTTGGTGGCCGCATTTAAGAGCTCGCGAGCAAGCTCGCTCCTACAGGGTTAAGTTATTGCTGTGCCTCATCTTGTTACCGAACGCCCCAAAAAGACGCAAAACCCCGCTCCAGTAACATCCCTTCGCTTTACCTCTCACCCCTTCCAAAAAAATCCTTCATGTCTCATGGCCTTGATTTTCAAGCCTTGCAGCGGCGTGCGCTTAAATTTCACGGGCTGATATCTCACTTTGGCCGCTTACTTGCATATGCTTGTATGTACAAGTACATAAGTGTGCGTCGACCCTCTTGTCCCCCGACGCATCTGCCCATCGCTGAGGAGTTACCCGTGACTTCAACTACCCCTAAATCGCCTGCTGCGTTCACCCGTCATCGTGAGGGTGAAATCCGCGCTGCCCGTGGTACCCAGCTCACTGCTAAAAGCTGGATGACTGAAGCGCCGCTGCGGATGTTGATGAACAACCTCGACCCGCAAGTGGCCGAGAACCCGACCGAGCTGGTGGTGTATGGCGGTATTGGGCGGGCAGCGCGTAACTGGGAGTGCTACGACAAAATCGTCGAAAGCCTGACCAACCTCAATGACGATGAAACCTTGCTGGTGCAATCGGGCAAGCCGGTCGGCGTGTTCAAGACCCATAGCAACGCGCCGCGGGTACTGATCGCCAACTCCAACCTGGTGCCGCACTGGGCCACCTGGGAACACTTCAACGAACTCGACGCCAAAGGCCTGGCCATGTACGGCCAGATGACCGCCGGCAGCTGGATCTACATCGGCAGCCAGGGCATCGTTCAGGGCACCTACGAGACCTTCGTCGAGGCCGGTCGCCAGCATTACAACGGCAGCCTCAAAGGCAAGTGGGTATTGACTGCAGGCCTGGGCGGGATGGGCGGGGCGCAGCCACTGGCCGCTACCCTGGCCGGCGCCTGCTCGTTGAACATCGAGTGCCAGCAAAGCCGCATCGACTTCCGTCTGGCCACGCGCTATGTCGACGAGCAAGCCGCCGATCTGGATGACGCACTGGCCCGTATCGCGAAATACACCGCTGAAGGCAAGGCCATCTCCATCGCCCTGTGCGGCAACGCTGCCGAGCTGCTGCCGGAAATGGTCCGTCGTGGTGTGCGCCCGGACATGGTCACCGACCAGACCAGCGCCCACGATCCGCTCAACGGTTACCTGCCAAAAGGCTGGACCTGGGAGCAGTACCGCGACCGCGCCGTGACCGATCCGGCTGCCGTGGTCAAAGCCGCCAAGGCTTCGATGGGCGAACATGTTGAAGCCATGCTGGCGTTCCAGAAGGCCGGCATTCCAACCTTCGACTACGGCAACAATATCCGTCAGATGGCCAAGGAAGTCGGCGTCGAAAACGCCTTCGACTTCCCGGGTTTCGTGCCGGCGTACATCCGCCCATTGTTCTGCCGTGGTGTAGGGCCGTTCCGTTGGGTTGCTCTGTCGGGCGATCCTGAGGACATCTACAAAACCGATGCCAAGGTCAAAGAACTGATTGCTGACGATGCCCACCTGCATAACTGGCTGGACATGGCGCGCGAACGCATCAGCTTCCAGGGTCTGCCGGCACGTATCTGCTGGGTCGGCCTGGGCCAGCGCGCCAAGCTGGGTCTGGCGTTCAACGAAATGGTGCGTAGCGGCGAGTTGAAAGCACCGATCGTGATCGGTCGCGATCACCTGGACTCCGGTTCGGTATCAAGCCCGAACCGCGAAACCGAATCGATGAAAGATGGCTCGGATGCCGTATCCGACTGGCCACTGCTTAACGCCTTGCTCAACACCGCCAGCGGCGCGACCTGGGTGTCCTTGCACCACGGCGGCGGCGTAGGCATGGGCTTCTCGCAGCACTCGGGCATGGTGATTGTGTGTGACGGCACCGACGAAGCGGCCGAACGCATTGCCCGCGTGTTGCATAACGACCCGGCCACCGGCGTGATGCGCCATGCCGATGCCGGCTACGACATCGCCATCGACTGCGCCAATGAACAAGGCCTTAACTTGCCGATGATTAACGGCTAACCCGGCTGGCACCAAAAACTGTGGGGGCTGGCTGTCCAGCTCCCACAGGAACTGCGAATTCAGAGCACATCCCGTTTTCCTTTATTTGAGGTGGGGCACATGGCTGTTAATGATGATCGTGCAGGCGCATCGCCGCTGATCGAAAAACGTTCGATCGACTACATCCCCGAGTCCGAACGTCATGGTCGGCTCTTTAGCCAGTTCACGCTGTGGCTGGGCGCCAACCTGCAGATCACGGCAATCGTGACAGGTGCGCTGGCCGTAGTGCTGGGCGGCGATGTGTTCTGGTCGCTGATAGGCCTGTTTGTCGGGCAGGTGCTGGGCGGCGCGGTGATGGCGCTGCACGGTGCCCAGGGGCCGCAACTGGGTCTGCCGCAGATGATTTCCAGCCGTGTGCAGTTCGGGGTGTATGGCGCGGTGGTGCCGCTGGTGCTGGTGTGCCTGATGTACATCGGGTTTTCGGCCAGCGGCTCGCTGCTGGCCGGGCAGGCGATTGCCCAGTTGCTGCAGGTTGAGGACTGGGTCGGCATTGTCGCCTTTGCCGGCTTTATCGTCGTCCTGACCATCTTCGGCTACCGGGTGATTCACGGCATTGGCCGGGTCGCCAGTGTGCTGGGTGTGATTGCCTTCATCTATCTGTTCTACAAGCTGCTGGCAGCCAATGACATCGGTGCGTTGCTGGCCAACAAGCATTTCTCCATCAGCAGCTTTCTGCTGGCGATCTCCCTGTCCGCCTCCTGGCAAATTGCGTTTGGTCCTTATGTGGCGGATTACTCGCGCTACCTGCCGAGCAAGACTTCGCCGGTCAAAACCTTTTGGGCCATCAGTCTGGGTTCTGTCGTCGGCGCCCAGATTGCCATGGTGTTCGGCGTACTGGCTGCCGCTCTGGCAGGCTCGCAATTCGCCCATCACGAGGTGTCATTCATTGTCGGACTGGGCGGCACCGGCATTGTGGCGGCGTTGCTGTATTTCGCCGTGGCCTTCGGCAAGGTGACGATCACCACACTCAATGCCTACGGCAGCTTCATGTCCATCGCCACCATCGTCAGCGGCTTTCGTGGCAGCCGGCGGATTCCCAGTGGTGTGCGCCTGCTCTACATCCTGGTGATGGTCGCCATGGCCACCACCCTGGCATTGTTGGGCAAAGACTCGTTCCTCAAGGATTTCTCCGCTTTTATCCTGTTTCTGCTGGCGTTTTTCACGCCCTGGAGCGCGATCAACCTGGTGGATTTCTACTGCATTACCAAAGAGCGCTACGACATCCCGGCGCTGTCCAACCCCGAGGGTCGATATGGCCGCTGGAACCGGGTTGGCTTGAGCGTCTATGTGTTTGGCGTGCTGATTCAAATGCCTTTTATGTCGACCCATTTTTACACCGGCCCGCTGGTGGATAGCCTGGGCGGCACCGATATCTCCTGGATCATCGGTCTGGTCGTGCCTGCAGCCCTGTATTACTGGGCTGCAAGGAAGTGGGCGCGGCCGGTTCCCGATCACCTGATTTTACCGGCCGAATCCCATGCGCCCGCCCATACGGCAGCTGTTCTGCCCGTTGTGGCCGCAACGATTTAGCCTGCAAGCATCAACTCGCCCACAGTGAATGGCAGCCAACAAGAATTTCAAAGGAGCATTAATGTGAACCGTTTAAACCTGATCCCCGGCCAACTGAGTCTTGCCCAACTGCGTGAAATCTACCAGCAGCCGGTAACCCTCAGTCTGGACGAAAGCGCTTCGGCGCAGATTGATGCCAGCGTGGCCTGCGTCGAGCAGATCCTTGCCGAGAACCGCACCACCTACGGCATCAATACCGGTTTTGGTTTGTTGGCTTCGACAAAAATTGCCAGCGAAGACCTGGAAAACCTCCAGCGTTCGCTGGTGCTGTCCCATGCGGCCGGTATCGGCGAGCCGTTGAGCGACGACATGGTGCGCCTGATCATGGTGCTCAAGGTCAACAGCCTGAGCCGTGGTTTTTCCGGGATCCGCCGCACAGTGATCGATGCCTTGATCGCTTTGATCAATGCCCAGGTCTATCCGCATATCCCGCTTAAAGGTTCGGTCGGCGCATCGGGTGATCTGGCGCCTTTGGCCCATATGTCCCTGGTGCTGCTGGGCGAAGGCAAGGCGCGCTACAAAGGTCAATGGCTGGACGCCGTTGGCGCCTTGAAGCAGGCCGGTCTTGAGCCGCTGACCCTGGCCGCCAAGGAAGGCCTGGCCTTGCTCAACGGCACTCAGGTATCGACTGCCTACGCGCTGCGCGGCCTGTTTGAAGGTGAAGACCTGTTCGCGGCCGCCATGGCCTGCGGCGGCCTGACGGTGGAAGCGGTGCTGGGTTCGCGCTCGCCATTCGACCCTCGCATTCATGCGGCACGTGGTCAGCGCGGGCAAATCGACGCCGCTGCGATCTACCGTGACCTGCTGGGCACCCGCAGCGAAGTCTCCGAGTCGCACAAAAACTGCGACAAGGTGCAAGACCCGTACTCCCTGCGCTGCCAGCCGCAAGTGATGGGCGCCTGCCTGACCCAGTTCCGCCAGGCCGCCGAAGTGCTGGCCATTGAAGCCAACGCCGTGTCGGACAACCCGCTGGTGTTTGCCGAGCAGGGCGATGTGATCTCGGGCGGCAACTTCCACGCCGAGCCGGTTGCGATGGCGGCCGATAACATGGCCTTGGCCATTGCTGAAATCGGTTCGCTGAGCGAGCGCCGCATCTCGTTGATGATGGACAAGCACATGTCGCAACTGCCGCCGTTCCTGGTGGCCAATGGCGGCGTCAACTCCGGCTTTATGATCGCTCAGGTGACGGCGGCAGCCCTGGCCAGCGAGAACAAGGCGCTGGCCCATCCCCATAGCGTCGACAGTATTCCGACCTCGGCCAACCAGGAAGACCACGTCTCGATGGCACCGGCTGCAGGCAAGCGTCTGTGGGAAATGGCCGAGAACACCCGTGGCGTGCTGGCGGTCGAGTGGCTGGCCGCGTGCCAGGGGCTCGATCTGCGCGATGGTCTGAAAACCTCGGTCAAGCTTGAAATTGCCCGTACCACCCTGCGCAGCAAAGTTGCGTTCTACGAGAAGGACCGCTTCTTCGCTCCGGACATCGAAGCCGCCATGCACCTGCTGGCATCCCGTTGTCTGAATGCGTTGGTGCCTGCCAACATTCTTCCGAGCCTGTAACCCCAAAATCGCAGAACGCTCCTGGAGCGTTCTGCGTATCTGTTTTCGCCGACAAAAATAACTAGGGACGCGAAATGCAAAGTCAAACTCAAGGTTTGAAGCGCGGGCTATCGGCTCGTCACATCCGTTTTATGGCGCTGGGTTCAGCGATCGGGACGGGTCTTTTTTATGGTTCAGCCGCTGCCATCCAAATGGCTGGACCTGCTGTGCTGCTGGCGTATCTGATTGGCGGCGCGGCGGTCTTTATGGTGATGCGCGCACTGGGCGAAATGGCTGTGCGCGACCCGGTCTCCGGCTCGTTCGGTCATTACGCCAGCACCTACCTGGGGCCGATGTCCGGCTTTATCCTCGGCTGGACCTATGCCTTCGAGATGATCATCGTGTGTCTGGCCGATATCACTGCGTTTGGTATTTACATGGGCTTCTGGTTCCCCGAAGTGGCGCGCTGGATCTGGGTGCTGGGCATCGTGCTGCTGATCGGCGGGCTGAACCTGTGCAGCGTTAAAGTCTTCGGTGAAATGGAGTTCTGGCTGTCGCTGCTCAAAGTCGCCGCCATTGTGGCGATGATTCTGGCCGGCTTCGGCATCATGCTGTTTGGCATCGGTACTTCCAGCACGGACGCAGCTGCCACCGGAATCAGCAATCTCTGGGCCTATGGCGGCTTTATACCCAATGGTATCGGCGGTTTGATCGCTTCGTTTGCAGTGGTGATGTTTGCGTTTGGCGGCATTGAAATCATTGGCATCACTGCCGGCGAAGCCAAAGACCCGCAGCGCGTCATCCCCAAGGCAATCAACGCAGTCCCGTTGCGGATTTTGCTGTTCTACGTGCTGACCCTGTTTGTGCTGATGGCCATTTACCCTTGGACCCAGATTGGCAGCCAGGGCAGCCCGTTTGTGCAGATTTTTGACAGTCTGGGCATCAGCTCGGCGGCTACCATCCTCAACATTGTGGTGATTTCGGCGGCCGTGTCGGCAATCAACAGCGACATCTTCGGCGCGGGCCGCATGATGTTCGGTCTGGCCCAGCAAGGGCAGGCGCCCAAGGGCTTCGCCAAAATCTCCCGTCACGGTGTGCCGTGGATGACCGTTTTGGTCATGGGTGCCACACTTTTGGGCGGGGTGCTGCTTAACTACCTGATCCCGGAAAACATCTTCCTGGTCATCGCCTCGATTGCGACCTTCGCCACCGTGTGGGTATGGTTGATGATTCTGGTGACCCAGGTAGCCATGCGCCGCTCCATGACCCGTGAACAAGTGGCCGAGCTCAAGTTCCCGGTGCCGTTCTGGCCGTATGCACCCATCGCGGCCATCGTGTTCATGGTGTTTATCTTTGGCGTGCTGGGCTATTTCCCTGACACCCGGGCGGCGTTGATGGTCGGTGCGGTCTGGATTGTGCTGCTGGTGGTGGCTTACCTGCTGTGGGTAAAACCGGCTGCCGGCCGTGCGATTGAAGTGGCTCCCGAGCTTTCCTGAGTTTCTGATCATTGACGGAGTGACTGAATGAAAACCCTGTGGCAGCACTGCAATGTCGCGACCATGGCCAACGGTACGTACTCGATCATCGAGGATGCGGCCATTGTGACCCGTGACGAGTTCATTGAGTGGATAGGCCCGCGTCTGCAATTGCCAGCGGGCGAGTACGGTCGGACCCGCGAACTGGAAGGCGCGTGGGTTACCCCGGGGCTCATCGATTGCCATACGCATACGGTATTTGGCGGTAACCGCAGCGGCGAGTTCGAGCAACGTCTGCAAGGCGTTAGTTATGCAGAAATCGCCGCTGCCGGTGGTGGTATTGCCAGTACCGTGCGTGCGACCCGTGCTGCCAGCGAAGACGAATTGTTCGCCAGTGCCCGTGAGCGCTTGATCTGTTTGCTGCGCGATGGTGTGACCAGCGTCGAGATCAAGTCCGGTTACGGACTGAGTCTTGAGAGTGAGCGCAAAATCCTGCGGGTGATTCGTCGCCTTGGCCAGGAGTTGCCGGTGACGGTGCGCAGCACCTGTCTGGCAGCCCACGCCTTGCCACCGGAATACAAGGACCGTGCTGACGACTACATCGAGCATATCTGCAGTGAAATGCTCCCCGCGCTGGCGGCTGAAGGGCTGGTGGATGCGGTAGATGCTTTCTGCGAATACCTGGCGTTTTCGCCCGCGCAGGTCGAACGGGTGTTCAAAGTGGCCCAGGCGCTGGAGTTGCCGGTAAAACTGCATGCCGAGCAACTGTCGTCCTTGCACGGTTCCAGCCTGGCGGCGCGCTATCAGGCGCTGTCGGCGGATCATCTGGAGTTCATGACTGAAGAAGACGCTATTGCCATGGCAAAAGCCGGCACCGTTGCGGTGCTGTTGCCGGGCGCGTTTTACTTCCTGCGTGAAACGCAACTGCCGCCCATGGATGCCTTGCGCAAGCACGGGGTGAAAATCGCTATCGCCAGTGACCTCAACCCCGGCACGTCGCCAGGCTTGTCGCTGCGCCTGATGCTGAACATGGCCTGTACCTTGTTCCGCATGACGCCTGAAGAAGCCCTGGCCGGCGTGACGCAGCACGCAGCCACGGCATTGGGCATGGGCGAAACCCACGGTTCGCTGGAACCGGGCAAAGTGGCCGACTTTGTAGCCTGGAATATCGATCGCCCGGCAGACCTGGCCTACTGGCTGGGCGGTGATCTGGATAAACGCGTCGTGCGCAATGGCGTCGACGTCGAGCTTTAGGAGAAACGCTTGTGGATAAGGTTCTGACATTCAAACAGGGTCGCGTGCCATTGCTGATCAGCATGCCCCACGCGGGCTTGAAGCTGACCCCGGCAGTCAAAGCAGGTCTGATCCCCGAGGCGCAAAGCCTGCCGGACACCGACTGGCATATCCCGCAGCTTTACGATTTTGCTCAAGCGCTGGGGGCCAGCACCCTGGCGGCCGAGTATTCGCGCTTTGTGATCGACCTCAATCGCCCCGAAGACGATGCGCCGATGTATGTAGGTGCAACCACCGGCCTGTTCCCGGCCACGCTGTTCGACGGCGTACCGTTGTTTCGCGAGGGGCAGGTGCCGTCGGCGGCAGAGCGGGCAACGTATCTGGAGCAGATCTGGAAGCCTTACCACCAGACCTTGCAGCAAGAGCTCAAACGCCTCAAGGATGAGTTTGGCTACGCGCTGTTGTTCGACGCGCACTCCATTCGCTCACAGGTGCCGCATCTGTTTGATGGCCGCCTGCCGGACTTCAACCTGGGGACCTTCAATGGCGCCAGTTGCGACCCGGCCCTGGCCCGAGATCTGGAGGCGATTTGCGCTGAGCACCCGGCCTACAGCCACGTGCTGAACGGGCGTTTCAAGGGCGGACATATCACCCGCCATTACGGCAGCCCTGTGGATAACATTCATGCGGTGCAACTGGAGCTGGCGCAGTGCACCTATATGGAAGAGTTCGAGCCGTTCAAGTATCGCCAGGATCTGGCCGCGCCGACTCAAGGGGTGCTCCGGCAATTGCTGACGCGGATCATCGAGTGGGGCCAACAGCGCTACGCGTAACCTGAACCCTGTAGGAGCGAGCTGTTTGCCAGCGAATGGAAAAGCTCGCGAGCAAGCTCGCTCCTGCAGCGTTATGGGGGAATGCTCATTCCATCAATCGGGTTTATGATGCCGGACGGCAACATTTTTCAGCCTCACATGGAGTGCGTAATGCAAACCTTGTTCCCGCAGATCAAACCCTACGCCCGGCATGAACTGGCAGTGGAAGAGCCACACGTGCTCTACATTGATGAAAGTGGCTCCCCGGACGGCTTGCCGGTGGTGTTTGTCCACGGGGGGCCGGGATCTGGTTGCGATGCCAACAGCCGCTGCTATTTCGATCCCAACCTGTACCGCATCATCACGTTCGATCAGCGCGGTTGCGGGCGTTCGACTCCCCACGCGAGCCTGGATAACAACACGACCTGGGATCTGGTGGCCGACATGGAGCGGATTCGTCTGTTCTTGGGCATCGACAAATGGGTGCTGTTTGGCGGCTCGTGGGGCTCGACGCTGTCGCTGGCCTATGCGCAAAGCCATCCGGACCGGGTGCACGGCCTGATCCTGCGCGGGATCTTTCTGGCCCGGCCACAAGAAATCGAATGGTTCTACCAGTCGGGGGCAAGCCGGATCTTCCCGGATTACTGGCAAGATTATGTGGCGCCCATTCCAGAGGAAGAGCGTCATGATCTGTTGGGGGCTTTTCATCAGCGTCTCACCGGCAACGACCAGATTGCCCAGATGCATGCGGCCAAGGCGTGGGCGACCTGGGAAGGGCGTGCCGCTACCTTGCGCCCTAACCCGCAGGTGGTCGACCGCTTCTGCGAGCCGCACCGGGCCTTGTCGATTGCCCGGATCGAGTGCCATTACTTCATGAACAGCGCGTTTCTGGAGTCCAACCAACTGATCCGCGACATGCACAAGATTGCCCACTTGCCGGGTGTGATCGTGCACGGTCGTTACGACATGATTTGCCCGCTGGACAATGCCTGGGAGCTGCATCAGAACTGGCCCGACAGCGAGCTGCAAGTGATTCGCGATGCCGGGCACGTGGCGTCTGAGCCCGGTATTACCGATGCGCTGGTGCGTGCAACTGAGCAAATGGCCCGCCGTCTGCTGCGTTTGCAGCCCGACGAAGCATGAAGGGGCTGTTACAACGCGTCAGTGGCGCACGGGTAGAGGTCGGCGGGGAGATTGTCGGTTCAATTGATCAGGGCTTGCTGGTGCTGGTTGCTGTCGAGCCGGGTGACACCGAGGCGAATGCCGCCAAGCTGCTGCACAAATTGCTTAATTATCGGGTTTTCAGCGATGAGGAAGGCAAGATGAACCTGTCGCTGGCCGACATCAACGGCGGTTTGCTGCTGGTTTCACAGTTCACCCTCGCCGCCGATACCAAAAGCGGCCTGCGCCCGAGTTTCTCCACGGCAGCGCCCCCTGCGCTGGCCGAGGCGCTGTTCAATCACCTGCTGAGCGAAGCCGCACGCCTGCATCCGACCGTCGAATCGGGTCGCTTCGGAGCCGATATGCAGGTGCATTTAGTCAACGACGGCCCGGTTACATTTTTGTTAAGTACCTAAAAGCTCAAAAAATCGCATTTTCGTCCGAAAACAGGGGGTTTTAGCGAGAAATACTTGCTGTGACTAGATGCGTTGTAACGCGGCCTACTAGATAATCCTGCGCTACATAGAGTCTTGTCCTACTGTCTTGGGGAATCATTCATTCCTTTGGCTGTCGGAAGAGTGCTCGCCAACCTGGCATAAAGATCGCTGGCCGTTGGTTTCATCATCTGTTTTCGGCGAGGTTTGCTCGTGATTGTTAGTCCAATTAATGCACCAAAAAGGTCTGCCAAGCGGTTGCGCAACGCACTGGTGACGGGCTCTGCGCTCTTTTGCTTGTTCGGTGCGGGTCAACTGTGGGCATTTAGTCTGGATGACGTGGCGGCTGAGGCGAAGACCCTGGCTGAACAGAAATACCAAGCGCCACGCAGTAATCTGCCGAACGAATTCCGCGACATGAAGTTCGCGGATTATCAAAAGATTCAGTTCAACCGCGACAAAGCCCAGTGGGCAGGGGATAAAACCCCTTTCAAACTGTCCTTCTATCACCAGGGCATGCATTTCGACACGCCGGTGAAAATCAATGAAGTGACTGCCACCAAGGTCGAAGAGATCAAGTACGACCCGAGCCGTTTCACCTTCGGTGACGTCAAGTTCGACCCCAAGGCCACCGAAAATCTCGGCTGGGCCGGTTTCCGCGTGCTGTATCCGATCAACAAGGCGGATAAGCAGGACGAAATCATGACCATGCTCGGCGCGAGCTACTTTCGCGTAGTGGGCAAAGGGCAGATCTACGGTCTGTCGGCTCGTGGCATGGCAATCGACACGGCATTGCCATCGGGCGAAGAGTTCCCGCGCTTCACCGAGTTCTGGATTGAAAAGCCCAAGCCCAATGACAAGCATCTGGTGATTTTCGCCTTGCTCGATTCGCCACGTGCGACCGGTGCTTACCGCTTTACCCTGCGTCCAGGCATGGACACTGTGGTCGACGTCCAGGCGCAAATGTTCCTGCGTGACAAAGTGGGCAAGCTGGGCATCGCTCCGCTGACCAGCATGTACCTGTTCGGCGCCAATCAGCCGTCCAAAGTCCTCAACTACCGTCGCGAACTGCACGATTCGTCGGGCCTGGCGATCCATGCCGGCAATGGCGAGTGGATCTGGCGTCCGCTGAACAACCCGAAACATCTTTCGGTCAGCAACTTCTCGGTCGAAAACCCGCTGGGCTTTGGCTTGCTGCAACGTGGCCGCGACTTCAGCCACTATGAAGACCTCGACGACCGCTACGACAAGCGCCCAAGCGCCTGGATCGAGCCAAAAGGCGATTGGGGCAAGGGCACTGTAAACCTGGTGGAAATTCCGACTGCTGACGAAACCAACGACAATATCGTTGCGTTCTGGAGCCCGGAAAAACAGCCTGAGCCGCTTAAACCGTTTGATTTCGCTTACCGCATGCACTGGACCCTGGATGAGGCTGCCCTGCACCCGACTGACAGCGCGTGGGTCAAACAGACCCTGCGTTCGACTGGCGACGTCAAGCAGTCCAACCTGATCCGTCAGCCAGACGGCAGCGTGGCGTACCTGGTCGACTTCGAAGGCCCGTCGCTTGAGAAACTGCCTGAAAATGCACCCGTGCGTAGCCAGGTCAGTGTTGGCGACAATGCCGATCTGGTTGAAAACAGCGTGCGCTACAACCCTGAGACCAAAGGCTGGCGCCTGACCCTGCGGATGAAAATCAAAGATCCGAGCAAGGCCACGGAAATGCGTGCGGCACTGGTCCAGGATGTAGAAACGCCGGCGGCCAAACCTGCAGCCCCTGTTACCAAAGCTGAAAAAGCTGCGGCCAAGGCCAAGGACAAGCAAGAGCACAACGCCAAGGACGCCAAGGCGCCTGCGGCCGAAGCTGCCCCGGCCACGCCGGAACCGGTCAAGACTGAGAAAGTGTTGACTGAGACCTGGAGCTACCAGTTGCCCGCCGATGAGTAATGCTCAAGCCCGGCCAGACTCGCTCGGCGAGTATCTGGCGCATTTGCCACTGAACGATGAGCAGCGCGCCGAACTGGCGAGCTGCACCTCGTTCGCCGAGTTGCACGCGCGTTTGTCGGCACAGACCGACATCGATGCCGCCGAGGCCGCCCAGGCTTCGGTGGGCACGCGTCTGAACCTCAGTTCGGCAGCTGAACTCGAGGAAGCAGAAATGCTCGCCCTCGACGCCAGCGGCCGGGTGATGCTCAAGGCGACGCCGCCGATTCGTCGTACCAAAGTGGTACCCGAACCGTGGCGGACCAATATCCTGGTTCGTGGCTGGCGCCGTTTGACCGGGCGCAGCAACCCGCCCAAGCAACAAATCGACGAGCGCGTGCTGCCCAAGGCCCGCTGGCGTACGGTGGGTTCGATCCGCCGTTACATCCTGTTGGTCCTGATGTTGGGTCAAACCATCGTCGCCGGCTGGTACATGAAAGGCATCATGCCGTATCAGGGCTGGGCCTTCGTCGACCTCGAAGAAGTGCTGCACCAGCCGTTGCTGCAGACGGCGCAGCAAGTACTGCCCTATGCCTTGCAGACCAGCATCCTGATCTTGTTCGGGATTCTGTTCTGCTGGGTGTCGGCAGGTTTCTGGACGGCCCTGATGGGTTTTCTGGAACTGCTGACAGGGCATGACAAATACCGAATTTCCGGCAAAAGTGCCGGCAATGAGCCGATCCCGGAGCAGGCACGCACAGCGTTGGTCATGCCTATTTGTAACGAAGACGTAACCCGCGTGTTTGCGGGCTTGCGGGCTACCTACGAATCGGTCGCGGCCACGGGTGATCTGGATCGCTTCGACTTCTTTGTTCTGAGCGACAGCAACGACCCTGACATCTGCGTCGCCGAACAACAGGCCTGGCTGGATGTGTGCCGCGAAACAGAAGGCTTCGGGCGGATTTTCTATCGCCGTCGCCGTCGCCGTGTGAAACGTAAGAGCGGCAACCTGGACGACTTCTGTCGTCGCTGGGGCGGTGATTACAAGTACATGGTGGTGCTCGACGCAGACAGCGTCATGAGCGGCGAATGCCTGACCAGCCTGGTGCGCTTGATGGAAGCCACGCCAGACGCCGGCATTATCCAGACCGCGCCACGTGCGTCGGGCATGGACACTCTGTATGCGCGGATGCAGCAATTTGCGACGCGGGTATACGGGCCGCTGTTTACAGCCGGTTTGCACTTCTGGCAGCTGGGTGAATCCCACTACTGGGGCCACAACGCGATCATCCGCATGCAACCTTTTATCGAACACTGCGCCCTGGCGCCGTTGCCGGGTAAAGGGGCTTTTGCGGGGGCGATCCTGTCCCACGACTTCGTTGAAGCCGCATTGATGCGTCGTGCCGGTTGGGGCGTATGGATTGCCTACGACTTGCCGGGCAGCTATGAAGAACTGCCGCCAAACCTGCTGGACGAACTCAAGCGTGACCGTCGCTGGTGTCACGGCAACTTGATGAACTTCCGCCTGTTCCTGGTCAAGGGCATGCACCCGGTTCACCGTGCGGTGTTCCTGACGGGCGTGATGTCGTACCTGTCGGCGCCGTTGTGGTTCTTCTTCCTGCTGCTGTCGACGGCCCTGCTGGCGGTCAACACGCTGATGGAGCCGCAGTACTTCATGGAACCGCGCCAGCTTTATCCGCTGTGGCCACAATGGCACCCGGACAAGGCCGTGGCGCTGTTTTCGACCACCATCGTGCTGCTGTTCCTGCCTAAATTGCTCAGCATCATTCTGATCTGGGCCAAGGGCGCCAAAGAGTTTGGTGGCAAGTTCAAAGTCACGTTGTCGATGTTGCTGGAAATGCTGTTCTCGATGCTGCTGGCACCGGTGCGCATGATCTTCCACACCCGCTTTGTACTGGCTGCATTCCTTGGCTGGGCGGCGACCTGGAACTCGCCACAACGCGACGACGACTCCACGCCATGGAGCGAAGCCGTACGCCGGCATGGCCCGCAAACCCTTCTGGGTGCGGCCTGGGCTGCGTTGGTGCTGTGGTTGAACCCAAGCTTCCTGTGGTGGCTGGTGCCGATTGTCGGTTCGCTGATGCTGTCGATTCCGGTGTCGGTGATTTCCAGCCGGGTCAAGCTGGGCCTCAAGTCCCGTGACGAAAGCCTGTTCCTGATTCCTGAGGAATACGCACCGCCACGTGAGTTGTCGGCTACTGCCGAGTACACCCATGAGAACCGCTACCGCGCGCTGCATGACGGCTTTGTCCGGGCCGTAGTTGATCCGCAGCAGAATGCCTTGGCCTGTGGCCTGGCAACTTCGCGTCACCGTGAGGCCGAACCGATTGAATGGTTGCGGGCCGAGCGCGTGCGCCATGCAATCAAGGTCGGACCTCAGGGTCTGAACAACAATGAGCGCATGGCGCTGTTGAGCGACCCTGTTGCACTGGCGCGCCTGCATGAGCTGGTGTGGAGCGAAGGTCACGAAGACTGGTTGAACGCCTGGCGTGAATCGGTCGCAGCTGACCCTCACGCACCCTTGTTGCCATTACAACCTGCTGCTTGATCTGACGTGAGCAGCCTGCTCCTGCTTTTGCAGGAGCGGGCTTGCCCGCGATAGCCCGGGCCGTATCGCCGGCAAGCCGGCCCCCCACAGATCACTCCCTGCCAGCACCCCCCCCCCCGCCTGTCACGCTTTTCTATCTCAAAACTCGTCTCATAACCCCTCTGTGAGTTAGCATCCGTCTCCGAATGGGTGAGTGCCCGGCTTTATTGGCTTTTTGAATCGGGCCGGCCGTTGGCCAACACCTTTATAAGCAGGTCGAGGGGGAGTTGATGATGAAGAAGTTTCTGTCAAAACTGCTGTGTGGTGTCACTGCACTGCTGGCGGTGAGCGCCGCTCATGCAGGCGCAATCGAGGACGCGGTCAAGCGCGGTACGTTGAAAGTGGGCATGGACCCGACCTACATGCCGTTCGAAATGACCAATAAACGCGGTCAGATCATTGGCTTCGAAGTCGATCTGCTCAAAGCCATGGCCAAGTCCATGGGCGTCAAACTGGAACTGGTGTCCACCGGCTATGACGGCATCATCCCGGCCCTGATGACCAACAAGTTCGACATGATCGGCAGCGGCATGACCCTGACCCAGGAGCGCAACCTGCGCCTCAATTTCAGCGAACCCTTCATTGTTGTGGGCCAGACCCTGCTAATTCGCAAGGAGCTGGAAGACAAGGTCAAATCCTACAAAGACCTGAACGACCCGCAATACCGCCTGACTTCGAAGATCGGCACCACGGGTGAAATCGTCGCCCGCAAACTGATGTCCAAAGCCCAGTACCACGGTTACGACAACGAACCGGAAGCGGTACTGGACGTGGTCAACGGCAAGGCTGATGCGTTTATCTACGACGCGCCTTACAACGTTGTGGCAGTCAACAAGTTCGGTAACGGCAAGCTGGTGTTCCTCGACAAGCCATTCACCTACGAGCCGCTGGCCTTTGGTCTGAAGAAAGGCGACTACGACAGCATCAACTACATCAACAACTTCCTGCACCAGATCCACGAAGACGGCACCTACGATCGCATCCATGACAAGTGGTTCAAAGACACTGCCTGGCTCAAGGACATGGAATAAGGCTGTTTTTCAATCGCGAGCATTGGCGTTATCCCCTGTAGGAGCGAGCTTGCTCGCGATTGACGGCCTCCCTAGCGACACAAAACGTGGAACCTGAAAGTGATCAAACAGAAAAAACCCCAGTGGCCCTGGCATGTATTGACCGTGCTGGTGCTCATCGGTCTGGCGGGCGGTTTGTACTACGCCACCTCGCTGATGTCCTACGAATGGCGCTGGAATCGTGTCCCGCAGTACTTCGCCTACCAGGCTGAAGAAGCCCAGCGGGCAGCAGAAACTTCGACCGTGATTGAGCTGGTGCGCAAGGGCGACAACACCGAAGTGGTATTGAAAGGCGATGATGGCGCTGAACAGCGTCTGACCGTTGCCGACAACAGCCTGCAATTGGCCGAGGGCGACGATGTGGCCGAAGGCGACGTGGTGGGCGTCAATCGTCATTGGGCAGCTGGGCCGCTGCTTTGGGGCTTGTGGACCACCGTCTGGCTGTCGCTGGTATCGGGTGTGTTGGGCTTGCTGATCGGTCTGGCCACAGGGCTGTGCCGGTTGTCGAAAAACCCGACCCTGCGCGATCTTTCGACCCTGTACGTCGAACTGGTGCGTGGCACACCGCTGCTGGTACAGATTTTTATCTTCTACTTCTTTATTGGCACCGTGCTCAACCTGTCCCGCGAATTTGCCGGTATTGCCGCGCTGTCGCTGTTTACCGGTGCGTATGTGGCCGAAATCATACGCTCGGGCGTGCAGTCCATCGCCCGCGGGCAAGACGAGGCGGCGCGCTCGCTGGGCCTCAATGCCAGCCAGTCGATGCGCCACGTGGTACTGCCGCAGGCCTTCAAGCGCGTACTGCCGCCGTTGGCCGGGCAATTTATCAGTCTGGTAAAAGACACCTCTCTGGTGTCGGTGATTGCGATTACCGAGCTGCTTAAAAGCGGCCGTGAAGTCATCACCACTTCGTTTTCGCCGTTCGAAATCCTGTTCTGCGTGGCGGGCCTGTACCTGTTGATCAACCTGCCGCTGTCGCATTTGGCCAGCCGGCTTGAGCGGAGGCTTGCGCAAAGTGATTGAAGTTCGCGAACTGGTAAAAGTCTTCGATACCCGCGGGCAGATCGTCCGCGCGGTAGACAATGTCAGCACCACAGTCGCCAAAGGCGAAGTGCTGGTGGTGATAGGGCCTTCGGGTTCGGGTAAATCGACCTTTCTGCGCTGCCTGAACGGGCTGGAAGAATTCGACTCCGGTTCGGTCAGCATCGACGGCCTGGACCTGGCCAACCCGAAAACTGACGTAAACGCTTATCGGCGTGAAGTCGGCATGGTGTTCCAGCATTTCAACCTGTTCCCGCACATGACCGTGCTCGAAAACCTGTGCCTGGCGCAGAAGGTCGTGCGCAAGCGCGGCAAGGCCGAGCGTGAAGCCAAAGCCCGTGCGTTGCTGGAGAAGGTCGGAATCGGGCAGAAGGCCAATGAGTACCCGTCGCGGCTCTCGGGCGGCCAGCAGCAGCGCGTGGCGATTGCCCGTGCGCTGGCGATGGAGCCCAAGGTGATGCTGTTCGACGAACCGACCTCGGCGCTAGACCCGGAAATGGTCGGCGAAGTACTGGACGTGATGAAGACCCTGGCCCGCGAAGGCATGACCATGGTCTGCGTGACCCATGAGATGGGTTTTGCCCGTGAAGTGGCCAATCGCGTGCTGTTCTTTGACCACGGCAAACTGTTGGAGGATTCCGCCCCGGAAGACTTCTTCAACTCGCCCAAAGACCTGCGGGCCCAGGCGTTTCTGCGCCAGGTGCTGTAACCCTGTAGGAGCGAGCTGGCTCGCGAGCTTTTTCTAAATCGCTGCGAAGAGCTCGCGAGCCAGCTCGCGCCTACAGATCCTTCATACCTTGAAGCGCCCCACCAGCGTTTGAAGATGCGTTCCCAGGCGGGCCAGCTCAGTGCTGGACGCTGCCGTCTCTTCACTGGCCGCCGCCGTTTGCTCTGACACATCACGCACATTCAGTACGCTGCGATTAATCTCTTCAGCCACGGCGCTTTGCTGTTCGGCTGCCGCGGCGATCTGTTGATTCATGCCCTGAATGGTCGAGACCGTGCGCGTAATACTGCCCAGGGCTTCGCCTGCGCGGCGGGTGAGTTCAACGCTGCTATGGGTCAGGGTGCGACTGCTGTCCATGCTGCTGGAGGCTTGCCGGGTGCCGCTCTGCAGGCCCTCAATCAGCGCTTCAATCTCCTCTGTGGATTTTTGCGTACGTTGCGCCAGGCTGCGCACCTCGTCGGCAACCACCGCAAAACCGCGTCCTGCTTCACCGGCCCGTGCGGCCTCAATGGCGGCATTGAGCGCCAGCAGGTTGGTTTGTTGGGCGACAGACTTGATGACATCGAGCACGCTGCCAATCTTGTCGCTTTCACGCTTGAGGTGGTCCATGGCCTCGGAGGACTGCCCCACTTCGACCGCCAGTTTCTCGATCTGGGCAATTGCCTCGCCGACCACTTTGTCACCCTCGCGGGCTTGCTGGTCGGCGACAACGGCGGCTTCTGATGCCTCTTCGGCATTGCGTGCCACCTCCTGCACGGTTGCCGCCATTTCGTGCATGGCGGTAGCCACTTGATCGGTTTCGACTTTCTGGCTGTTGACCCCGGCGCTGGTTTGTTCGGTCACGGCCGAGAGTTGTTCGGCGGCGCTGGCAATCTGGGTTATGCCATCGCTGATTCCGCCAATCAGCTCGCGCAGACTGCGGGTCATCCTTTGGATCGCTTGCTGTAGCTGGCCCAATTCGTCGCGGCGATCGGTCTGAATGTCATGGCTCAGGTCGCCTGAGGCGATCGACTCAACGGTTTTGAGCGTGCGCTGAAGCGGTATGACGATCTGTCGGGTAATGACCCAGGCAGCAATGATGCCCAGTATCAGCGCCAGCAACGCACAGCTGAAGAGCAGGATTTGGGCCTGTTGGCTGTCCTGGTCGCGTTTTGCAGTTTGCAGCGTTGAAAGTTTCTGGCTCAGATCGATCAGGGCGCTGCCCTGCAGCTGCATGCGCGTCAGCGCCCGGGCGTTATCGACTTGAGCATCGCCATAGGCGGTCACGGCTGTCCGATAGTTTTGCATTGCTTGCTTGGCTTGCTGCATGCGGGTGAGGTGTTCTTCGGGGAGTCTGGCGGGCAGGCTGTCGAGCTCTTTGAGTGCATTGTCGATGGCGTCCAGAGCCGGCTGCCCGGCTTCGGGGTTGGCGCTATAGGTGTAGCCACGCACCTGGAACCGGGCTTGTTGCAGCAATTTTCCCAGTTGAATCACGCTGTTGAACTGCGCCAGGCTGTCGCCTTGCAGCAAAGCTTTTTCGACTTCTGCAACGCTGGCAACGGCACTGTCAGCCGTACTGCCGAGCTGTGCACGGCTGGCTTCGCGAGCCTGAATGGCCAGGCCGGAATCGGCGAACGCCCGTTTGTATTCAGCCACTGCGCTGAGTTGTTGCTCGACCAGTGCCAGCTCCGCCTGATCGGTGAGCTGCTTGTGCGAAAGCTGTAGCGCCTGGTCCAGTGCGGCCAGTTGCTCATTTACCTCTGCGTTGCCTTTCTCACCCTTGTCCCGCTCATAGTCCAGGCGCGCAATTCGCAGGTCCTTGGTCAACCCGATGATCTTTGAGATGTTGGCCAGCTTGTCGCCGCGGTCGATCACCGAAACCAGCCCCCTCCAACCGGTAGCAGTAATCAGCACTGTTAAAACCAGCACCAGCCCAAACCCGAGACTCAGTTTGCGGTTAACGCTGATGTTGCCGAGCAGTCGGGCCAGTTGACGGTACATGGTGAGGCTCCTTTACGGCGCAGATCGCAAGACGCCAAGCAGACCATCGCTTTACGGTCTTTATGGGTAACAGGGCATCGGCGCGCGGGAGCAGAACTGTAGGGCGGGTACTGAATGTGTGATGCAGGTCGCAAGTGCTATGGCACAACCCTGTAGCCGCTGACGAGGTACGAGGCTGCGATAAGGGCCGCAGGGCCTTCAACCCCGGGGCCTGCTGCGCCGTCCATCGCAGCCTCCTACCTCGTCAGCGACTACGTGGCCGGTGTCAGAACAGCCGGGCGAGAAGGGCGGTGACGGCAGTTTCGACCCGCAATATGCGGGCGCCGAGTTGCACCGGTTGCAGGCCGGCTTTGGCCAGCAGGTCGATTTCGTAAGGGATCCAGCCGCCTTCCGGACCGATGGCCAGGGTCACCGGTTCACTCAGGCCGCGCGGGCAAGGGGGGTAATCACCCGGGTGGCCAACCAGGCCCAATGTGCCTTCGACCAGCTGTGGCAGGCGGTCTTCGACAAACGGTTTGAAGCGTTTTTCGATGACGATTTCAGGCAACACGCTATCGCGGGACTGCTCGAGCCCCAGAATCAGCTGTTCACGAATCGCTTCAGGTCCCAGGAACGGCGTCTGCCAAAAACTCTTTTCGACCCGGTAACTGTTGACCAACACCACTTTCGGCACGCCCATCGAGGCGACAGTTTGCAGCACCCGGCGCAGCATTTTCGGGCGTGGCAAGGCCAGTAACAGGGTCAGGGGAAGTTTCTCGGGCGGTGGCTGGTCGAGGCTGTGGATAACCAGTTCGGCTTCCTTGGCCTCAAGGCGTACCAGTTCGGCGCTGCCCATCAACCCGCCGATGCGCCCGACCCGCAGGCTGTCGCCTACGGCGGCGCGGTGAACGTCCTGCATGTGGGTCAGACGCCGGTCGCGCAGGATCACGCGGTCGGTGGCAATGAAATCAGCCTCTTCGAGGAGCAGCAGGTTCACGCTTGCGGTGCTGGCGGCTGGGCGTCGCTGCCAGGCTGCTCGTCCGGGTGATCGCCACGTTTGTTTTTGCTGATCAGGCTGCCAAACAGAATGCCGATTTCAAACAGCATCCACATCGGGATTGCCAGCAGGGTCTGGGAGAAGATGTCCGGCGGCGTCAGAATCATGCCCACCACGAAGCAGCCGATGATCACGTACGGCCGGATCTTGCGCAGGTATTTGACGTCGACAATGCCGATCCATACCAGCAGCACCACTGCCACCGGGATTTCAAAGGCCACGCCAAAGGCAAAAAACAGGGTCATGACGAAATCAAGGTAGCTGCTGATGTCGGTCATCATGGCGACGCCTTCCGGTGTCGC
This sequence comes from Pseudomonas versuta, assembly GCF_001294575.1. Taxonomy (NCBI): domain Bacteria; kingdom Pseudomonadati; phylum Pseudomonadota; class Gammaproteobacteria; order Pseudomonadales; family Pseudomonadaceae; genus Pseudomonas; species Pseudomonas versuta. The sequence goes on along the minus strand of NZ_CP012676.1, from coordinate 4,200,286 downwards.
GGCGGCAAAGAACTTGAACACCAGCGGGAACACCAGGAAGTAGGCGAACGCCATGCCGGCGTAGAACAGGAAGATGCTGGAAACCAGCAGCGGTACGGCAATGCGCTTTTCGTGCTTGTACAGGCCGGGTGCGATAAAGCCCCAGATCTGGTGCAGGATCACCGGAATCGCAATAAACAGCGACACCATCATGGTCAGCTTGAGCGGCGTGAGGAACGGCGATGCCACGTCGGTGGCGATCATCGTGGCACCCACCGGCAGGTATTCACGCAACGGCGTGGAAACCAGGGTGTAGATCTGCTGGGTGAAGGCGAACAACCCGATGAAGATCAGAAAAATCGCGGCGATGCAGCGCAGCAGGCGGGTGCGCAGCTCGGTCAGGTGCGATACCAGCGGCATCGGCTGGTCGTGTTCAGTCTTGTCGCTCATGCGCTTAGGGGGCTCGCGGTGGCAGGGTTGAGTCGTGAGGCGCTGGCGTTTGGTGCGCAGGCTCGGACCCGGTCTTGCTCAGGTTGATCGGAGCAGGGCCCGGCGGCTCTGCAGGCACCGGTTGCTCAGGCGTTGCTAGAGGCTCGGTCGGCACAGCAGGTGCCGGCGGTTGAAGCGGGGCCAGAATTTTCTTGGCCTCTTCTTCCATCGACAGGATGTGCTCGTTATGCAGTTGCCGACGAATTTCGTCGGCGCCGATTTCACGCTCAACTTCCTGTTTGATCGCATTGAAGCTGCGTTTCAAGCGGCCGATCCACAGGCCCGCCGTGCGTGCTGCCCCCGGCAGGCGCTCGGGGCCGAGCACCAACAGGGCCACTAGGCCAACGAGCAGCAGTTCACTGAAGCTGATACCGAACATTATTTTTGGCTCACACGTCTTTGCGGGTCGGCTCTTCGACTTTTTGCGCCTGCACGTCAATAGTGTGCGGCTCGTTCAGGGTCGAAGTGGTGTGTGGCTGCGGGGCGGCCGTTGGCTGTGCAGGCGGCACTACCGGCTCGGCAGGCTTCTCGTCGTCGTTCATGGCTTTGCGAAAGCCCTTGATCGATTCGCCCACGTCAGTACCCAGGTTTTTCAGTTTTTTGGTGCCGAAGACCAGGACCACGACTACCAGAATGACGATCCAGTGTTTCCAGTCAAAAATGCCCATGATGAATTCCTTGCTAAATAAGTTTAAGCGGATGGCCGCGAGGCTTTTTCCACGTGGCCGGAGGTGCCGATGCGGCGCTCCAGCTCATCCAGTACGGCCTGAGGATGCTGACCCAGCTGGGCAAGCATGATCATGCTGTGGAACCATAAATCGGCGGTTTCGTAGATCACATCGCTGCAATCCCCGCTGATGGCCGCATCCTTGGCTGCGATGATGGTTTCAACCGACTCTTCGCCGACCTTCTCCAGAATCTTGTTCAAACCCTTGTGGTACAGGCTGGCGACATACGAACTGTCCGGCGAGGCGCCTTTGCGCTCTTCGAGTACCCGGGCAACGCGGCTCAATGTGTCAGTCATGGGAGTGTCCTGCGTGATAGATGGCGTGCGGGTCTTTAAGCACCGGATCGACGGTCTTCCAACCGGCGTTTTCGTACACGCGATAGAAGCAGCTCTGACGGCCTGTATGGCAGGCGATATCACCGATTTGCTCAACGGTCAAAATGATGACGTCAGCATCACAGTCCAGGCGCATTTCATGCAGTTTTTGCACGTGGCCTGATTCTTCACCCTTGCGCCACAATTTGCCACGCGAACGTGACCAGTAAATGGCACGGTTTTCGGCGGCGGTCAGGCTCAGGGCTTCGCGGTTCATCCAGGCCATCATCAAGACGCGCCCGGTTTTATGGTCCTGGGCAATCGCCGGCACCAGGCCGTCGCTGTCCCATTTGATTTCGTCCAGCCAGTTGTTCATGTTCGACTCCGCGCGTAGCGATTTAACAGTTTGCCAGCCTCGCCAGATAGTGGCCAGAACTCCTGCAGGAGAGAGCTTGCTCCTGCAGATTATCGGCGCACGATCAGATACAGGCCCACGGCCAGCAGGATCCCGGCCGGCCAGTAGCTCAGGGTGTGCAGCGGCCCGACACTGGCCAGCAGGGCCCCTGCGGCCAGATGCCCGGCACCGAGCAGACGCAGGAACCAGCTGTCCCGTGGTTCGCTGATCACCAGGCGTTGGTTTTTGGCATGGGGTTGCGACATGCGCTCCAGCAAGTCCCGGGTCATGCCGGCCAGATGCGGGATCTGCTCGACCTGGCTGTGCAGGTTGCGCAGCAAGGTTTTGGGGCTCACGCGTTCACGCATCCAGCGCTCGAGGAACGGCTGCGCGGTGCTCCACAGGTCGAGGTCGGGGTACAGCTGACGTCCCAGGCCTTCAATGTTGAGCAGGGTTTTTTGCAATAGCACCAGCTGCGGCTGGACTTCCATATTGAAGCGCCGGGCGGTCTGGAACAGGCGCATCAGCACCTGGCCAAAGGAAATTTCTTTAAGCGGTTTTTCAAAGATCGGCTCGCATACGGTACGGATCGCGGCTTCAAACTCGTTGAGTTTGGTGTGTGCCGGTACCCAGCCCGAATCAATGTGCAACTGCGCCACCCGGCGGTAATCACGCTTGAAGAAGGCAAACAGGTTGCGCGCCAGGTAGTCCTGGTCCTCGGGCGTCAGGCTGCCGACGATGCCGCAGTCGATAGCGATGTATTGCGGGCTCCACGGGCTGACAGTGCTGACGAAAATGTTGCCGGGGTGCATGTCGGCGTGAAAGAAACTGTCACGAAATACCTGGGTGAAGAAAATCTCGACTCCGCGTTCGGCCAGCATCTTCATGTCGGTGCGCTGGTCGGCCAGGGTTTTGAGGTCTGTGACCTGAACCCCGTAGATGCGCTCCATCACCAGGACTTTGGGGCGGCACCAGTCCCAGTAAATCTGCGGCACGTAGAGCATCGGCGAGCCTTCGAAGTTACGTTTGAGCTGGCTGGCGTTGGCCGCTTCACGCAACAGGTCGAGTTCGTCGTAAATGGTCTTTTCGTAGTCACTGACCACGTCCACCGGATGCAGCAACCGGGCGTCGGCGCTCAGGCGTTCGGCAACCCTGGCCAGAATGAACAGCCACGCCAGGTCTGAACCAATGATTGGCTTGAGGCCCGGGCGTACGACCTTGACCACAACTTCTTCGCCGGTTTTGAGCTTGGCCGAGTGAACCTGGGCCACCGAGGCCGAGGCCAGCGGCTCGATGTCAAAACGGCTGAACACTTCGCTGATTGTGGCGCCGAGTTGCTCTTCGATCAGTTTGACCGCCACTTGGGGGTCGAACGGAGGTACGCGGTCCTGCAACAGCATCAGTTCGTCGGCGATGTCTTCGGGCAGCAAGTCGCGACGGGTCGAGAGGATTTGCCCGAACTTGATAAAGATCGGTCCCAGATCCTGCAGCGCCAGGCGCAGTGCAGCGCCGCGGCTCAGTTCCAGCTTCTTGCGCGGGAACCAGCGCCACGGCAGCGCATAGCGCAGCGAGAGCATCCACCACGGCAAGGGCAGGGCGAACAGCAAGTCATCAAGGCGGTAGCGAATGACGACGCGCTGGATGCGAAACAAACGGCGTATGGCAAGCAGCTTCATGCGTTATCGCTGGAATTGAGGGATCGGCCAAGGCGCTCAAAGCGCGCCTCAAGGCGGTCCAGGTCGAGTTTGAGTTGGTCGAGTTCGTCAAAACGCGCTTGCGCTTCACGTTGTCCGACCAAGGTGCGGGCTTCTTCGCTGAGGTATTCGGCCAGATTCTGATTCAGGCTGGCGAACCCTTGCTGATACCAGTTGGCGCGGCTGCGCAGGTGACCACCAACCAGTGCCGTGGCGACCGGCCCGAGCCAGCGCGAGAGTTCGTACTCCCAGTCCAGCTCCAGGTCCTGCAGCACCTGGGCGAGCGCCATCAATGCATGGCTGTCGCCCTCAAGATCTACTTCAGGGCTGTGCAGCACGGCGGTTTTGTCTTTGCTCAGGACCAGGCGCAACAAGCTGGATGCGGGTGCACGCAGGGTGCAATCGGCATCGGCTGCCCATTGGGTAGCCAGCAGCAGGCCTTCATCGCTGGGCAGGATAAACAGCTGCAATGGCGGAGCCGCGCATTCGACGGCAATGACTTTGCCGGTCAAAGGCTGCAGGCGCGCCATGGCTGTACTGTCCAACCGTAAAATACGATTGACGCCGTTTTCAACGCTGGCGAGAAGGCCGCGCAATAACATCAGGGCTTGATGCCGCGGTGCAGCGCGACGATGCCTGAAGTCATGTTGTGATAGGTCACCCGGTCAAACCCGGCCTCGACCATCATCGACTTCAGCGTCTCCTGGTTCGGGTGCATGCGGATTGACTCGGCCAGGTAGCGATAGCTCTCCGGGTCATTGAGGATCAGCTTGCCAACCATCGGCATGAAGGCGAACGAATAAGCATCGTAAACCTTGGACATCAAGGGGTTGGTCGGTTTGGAGAACTCCAGCACCAACAGGCGTCCGCCCGGCTTGAGTACCCGCAGCATGGAGCGCAATGCGTCTTCCTTGTGGGTCACGTTGCGCAGGCCGAAGGCGATGGTTACGCAATCGAAGTGGTTGTCCGGGAACGGCAGCTTTTCAGCGTCGGCCTGAACAAACTCGATATTGCCGGCAACACCTTTGTCCAGCAGGCGGTCACGGCCGACCTTGAGCATGGAGGCGTTGATATCAGCCAGCACGACCTGGCCGGTAGGGCCGACCAGATGGGAAAACTTGCGGGCCAGGTCACCGGTGCCGCCTGCGATGTCCAGCACCTTGTTGCCCGGGCGTACGCCGGACAGTTCGATGGTGAAACGCTTCCACAGACGGTGCATGCCGCCTGAGAGGACGTCGTTCATCAAGTCATATTTAGCGGCTACAGAGTGAAAAACCTCGGCGACTTTTTCCGCCTTCTGGCTTTCCGGAACATTTTTGAAGCCGAAGTGAGTGGTGGGTTCGGCATCGCTGCCTTTGCGCTGATCAGTCATATCGCTGTCACCAAAAGAGAATGCTGGACATTCTAATCCCGGTGGCCGGCTTTGTCTTGGCGAGGCTGAAGGTAAGTATAGTGTCGGCCTTATTTACTCGGAGTGAACCAATGGCTCGTATCAGCGTTGAACGGACCCATACCCTGGGCCTGGAAGCAGCACGTGAAAAAGCTCAACCCCTGGTTGCCAAGCTGGCGGGGCAGTATGGCCTGACACCCGACTGGTCGGGAGACACGGTAAAACTCAAGCGTTCGGGAGTGAACGGCACCCTGGCCATCAGCGACAAAACCATCAGGGTCGATGTTGAACTGGGCATGTTGATGTCTGCGATGAGCGGCATGATTCAATCGGAAATCGAGCGTTCCCTGGACAAGGCTTTGTCATGAAATAGCAGCGCTGGCCAACCCTGATTGGCTTCTGACTGGCAGCGAGGCCACTTAGCGTCTAAACCTGATGCAGGTGAGCACTATGTTCATCTTGATGATTCGACGATCTTGCTCACTGACGTCGCGACTTAACATTGAGGGGAACACGATGGCTGCTAAAAAACCGACTGCCAAAGAAAGCAATTCATGGGTAGGCAAGGTTGAGGAGTACTCACGCAAAATCTGGCTGGCAGGTTTGGGTGTGTACTCAAAGATCGATACCGACGGTAGCAAGCTGTTTGATACGTTAGTCAAAGATGGGGAAAAGGCCGAGAAATTGTCCAAGGCAGCGGTCGCTAAACTGGCCGACGGCGCTAAATCAACCACCTCATCTGCCCGTACCCGGGTCGAGGATGTCAAAGACCTGGCTCTGGGCAAGTGGAGCGAGTTCGAAGAGGCGTTCGATAAGCGTCTGAACAATGCGATTTCACGTTTGGGTGTTCCCAGCCGTGAAGAGGTCAAAGCGTTGCACACCAAGGTCGAGACCCTGACCAAACATATTGAGAAGCTCACCGCTGCGGCAGCCAAAGTGGCTGCAACCAAGCCTTCGGCTGCCAGCAAGCCGGCGCCTGCCAAAGCGGCTGCCAAGCCCGTGGCAAAAACCGCAGCGGCCAAGCCAGCTGTTAAAGCAGTGGCCAAACCCGCCGCCAGGACAACAGCCAAACCTGCGACCAAACCCGCAGTTAAACCCGCCGCCAAGCCTGCAACTGCTGCGAGCAAGCCTGCAGCAAAACCTGCCGCTGCCAAATCTGTAGCAGCCAAGCCTTCGGCAAAAAAACCGGTTGCAGCTAAAAAGCCGGCCGCCGCTAAACCGCCGGTCACTGCTCCTGAGGCAAAACCTGAAGCTACGGTTTAGCCCATAGCAACTTCAGAAGAGGCTTGCCCGCGATGCAGACACTATCGCTGGCAAGCCATTCGGGATGGGCGTTAAAGCATCAGCTTGACGATGGATTCCGAAGGGTCGCGGGACTTGCCGGCTTTTTTCAGTTCTTGCAGATAATCAGCCCACAACGCCTCTTGGCGCGCTCCGAGCTGGTAGAGGTACTCCCAGGTAAACAGGCCGCTGTCGTGACCGTCATCGAAGGTTATTTTCAACGCATATTGGCCCGCGGGTTCTATCTTGCTCAGGCCTACGTTGATTTTCCCGACTTGCAGAATCCGATTGCCGTGGCCCTGGACTTCGGCGGAGGGCGAGTGCACGCGCAGAAACTCAGCAGGCAGGTGGTATTGCTCGCCGGAGGGGTATTTGAGCGTGAGGGTTTTAGAGGCTTTGTGCAGGTTGATGGCGTTGGGGATTGGCGCTGGAGTAGGGCTCATTGGGACAAAACCTTTTTGTCATCACACACGCTGTAGCCGCGGCCACAGGTTGCGATTGCCAACCGGGTTGGCGCTGGATCCGGGGGATCGCAGCAGGCTTTTGGCCTTATCGCAGCCTTTGACAGCGGCTACAGGTTTGGTGAGGGCTTACAAAATATAGCGCGAGAGGTCTTCGTTCTCGGCCAGTTCGCCCAGGTGGCTGTTCACGTATTCAGCGTCAATGCGGATCGGCTCGTCTTTTTGTGCGCTGGCGATATCACCGGCGCTGAAAGACACCTCTTCAAGCAAACGCTCAAGCAATGTGTGCAGGCGGCGAGCACCGATGTTTTCGGTTTTTTCGTTTACCTGCCAGGCAATTTCGGCCAGACGCTTGATGCCTTCGGGCAGGAACTCGATGTTCAGGCCTTCGGTTTTCAGCAGTTCGCGATATTGCTCGGTCAGGGACGCGTGCGGTTCGCTGAGAATGCGCTCGAAGTCTTCCGGCGTCAGCGCCTTGAGTTCGACCCGGATCGGCAGGCGGCCTTGCAGCTCCGGCACCAGATCGCTTGGCTTGCTCAGATGGAATGCCCCCGAAGCGATAAACAGGATGTGGTCAGTTTTGACCATGCCCAGTTTGGTGTTCACGGTGCAGCCTTCGATCAGCGGCAGCAGGTCACGTTGCACGCCTTCACGGGAGACATCGGCACCGCCGACATTGCCACGCTTGGCAACCTTGTCGATTTCGTCGATGAACACGATACCGTGTTGCTCAACGGCTTCCAGGGCCTTGGCCTTGAGTTCTTCGTCATTGACCAGGCGGCCGGCTTCTTCGTCACGCACCATTTTCAGTGCTTCTTTGACTTTGAGCTTGCGGTTCTTGCGCTTGCCTTTGCCCATGTTGGCAAACAGGCTTTGCAGCTGGTTGGTCATTTCTTCCATGCCGGGCGGCGCGGAAATATCGACGCCGGCAATGTCTGCGACTTCGATTTCGATTTCCTTGTCGTCCAGCTGGCCTTCACGCAGGCGTTTGCGGAACAGCTGACGGGTGTTGGAGTCCTGCGGTGTGGCCGCTTCTTCACCAAAGGTACGGGCAGGCGGCAACAGGGCGTCGAGGATGCGCTCTTCGGCTGCATCTTCGGCACGATGGCGAACCTTGACGATTTCCTGCTCGCGCAACAGCTTGATCGCCGCGTCAGCCAGATCACGAATGATCGATTCAACATCGCGGCCGACATAGCCCACTTCGGTGAACTTGGTCGCTTCAACCTTGATGAACGGCGCGTTGGCCAGTTTGGCCAGGCGGCGGGCGATTTCGGTTTTACCGACGCCGGTCGGGCCGATCATCAGAATGTTTTTTGGCGTCACTTCAACGCGCAGCTCTTCTGGAAGCTGCATCCGGCGCCAGCGGTTACGCAGGGCGATGGCAACGGCGCGCTTGGCGTCGTCCTGGCCGATGATATGGCGATTGAGTTCGTGGACGATTTCGCGGGGAGTCATGGACATAGTAATTGGCGTTCCTCTAGCAGAATCAGCAAACGGGCCGGCAAGCCGGCCCGGCAGGTGGCTTATTCAGCGAGGTCCTGCTCCTCAATAGTGATGTTGTGGTTGGTGAATACGCAGATGTCACCGGCGATACCGAGAGCGGTTTCGGCGATTTCGCGGGCCGACAGATCGGTTTTCATCAGCAGGGCGCGGGCTGCTGCCTGGGCGAATGCACCGCCGGAGCCCATGGCTATCAAGCCGTCTTCTGGCTCAACCACGTCACCGTTACCGGTGATGATCAAGGATGCGTCTTTGTTGGCTACGGCCAACATCGCTTCCAGACGGCTGAGCGAGCGGTCGGTACGCCATTCTTTGGCCAACTCGACAGCCGCACGAACCAGATGGCCCTGGTGTTTTTCCAGCTGGCCTTCAAAGCGTTCAAACAGGGTAAATGCATCAGCGGTAGCACCGGCAAAACCGGCGATAACCTGGCCGTGATAGAGACGGCGGACTTTTTTCGCGTTGCCTTTCATCACGGTATTGCCAAGAGAAACCTGGCCGTCGCCAGCCATAACGACTTTGCCGTGACGGCGTACTGAAACGATGGTGGTCAAGGGAGAGTCTCCACGCAGCGGGGCGAAAATGCCTGATGGAAATACATATGGGGGTTGTAGGCGGTTTTTCAACAGCGGGGAGGGAATGCAGATGAATGGAGCGCGGATACGAGGGGGGGTTAGATGATGCGGTGCTGCCATCGCCGGCAAGCCGGCTCCCACAGATTGTTACAAATTCTGTGGGAGCCGCCTTTGATCAGCGACGTTGTTGCAACAACAAATTGTTGAAGCCGCTACCCGCCAGCTGTTTCTGGGCGACGGTCAATTGCTCGCGGTTGCTGAACGGTCCGACCAGCACCCGGTACCAGGTTTCATCTTTCACTGTGCCGGCTTCGACCGTGGCGGTCTGGCCCAGCAAAATGATTTGCGCGCGAACCCGTTCAGCATCGGCCTGTTTGCGGAACGAGCCCGCTTGCAGGAAGAATTTGGTTACAGGTGCCGCTTTGGCGATGGGTGGCGCAGGAGGTGGCGTAATGCCGCTCAAGGCCGCCTGAGCGCGGGCGGTGTCGATTTTTGCCGCTTCGGCAGGTGTCACCGGTGCCAATGGCGCCGTTTGCGGCGTAGGCGGGGTTTTCTCCGGTACGGCATCCGGCGGCACGATCACTTCAGACTCGGGCAGCAAGGTATAGAAGTCGTACTTGGGTTTGACCGGCTGGGTAGGGCTAGGCGCCGTTTTATTCGCTTCAGCGACTTGAGCAGCTTTCTGCTGCTCCTGCTTGACCCGTTTTACGTCGTCACCCTTGCCGGGCTCGAGTTTCATCAGAAACACGATAAACGCACCCACCGTGAGGCCAATGGCCATCCATAGCCAGCCCGGGATTGGCTTCTTTGCAGGGGCCTGATAGCGGCTGGCGCCACGCTTGGGTGCAGGTTTTTTCTTGGCGGCCAACTTACATGCGCTCCAGTGTTTCCAGACCCAGCAGTTCCAGGCCTTGCTTGAGGGTACGCCCGGCCAGGGCTGCCAGACGCAGGCGGCTTTGTTTTTGCGCTTCGTCGTCGGCTGTCAGGATCGGGCAGTTCTCGTAGAAGCTGGAGAACAGACCGGCCACTTCGTACAAATAAGTACACAGGGTGTGCGGGGTGCCTTTTTCGGCAACGTTGTTCAGCACTTCACCGAACTGCGCCAGTTTGGCAGCCAATTCTTGCTCTTGCGGTGCGGCAAGTACGATTTGGCCTTCAACTTCCTGGAAGTTCTTGCCCAGTTTGCGGAAGACGCCCGCGACACGGGTGTAGGCATACAGCAGGTAGGGGGCGGTATTGCCTTCAAAGTTCAGCATCAAATCGAAGTTGAAGCTGTAGTCGCTGGTGCGGTGTTTGGACAAGTCAGCGTATTTCACAGCGCCGATGCCGACCACTTTGGCAATGGCGCGCAGTTCGTCTTCCGCCAGTTCCGGGTTTTTCTCTTTGACCAGGGTGTAGGCGCGCTCTTTGGCTTCGGTGAGCAGGTCGACCAGCTTTACCGTGCCGCCATCGCGGGTCTTGAACGGGCGGCCATCAGCCCCGTTCATGGTGCCGAAGCCCATGTGCTCCATCTCCATCGGATGGGTTACAAAACCGGCTTTGCGGGCGACTGCAAACACTTGCTGGAAGTGCAGTGCCTGACGCTGATCGACGAAGTACAAGGCGCGATCGGCTTTCAGCACTCCGCTGCGATAGCGGATCGCCGCCAGGTCAGTGGTGGCGTACAGATAGCCGCCGTCAGCTTTAACGATGATCACCGGCAGTGGCTCGCCTTCAGCATTTTTGAACTCGTCGAGGAACACGCACTGGGCGCCGTTGCTCTCGACCAGCATGCCTTTGGCCTTGAGGTCGTTGACCACGTTGATCAGGTCGTCGTTGTAGGCGCTTTCGCCCATAACGTCAGCCATCGTCAGTTTGACGTTCAACTGCTCGTAAATTTTCTGACAGTGCGAGAGCGAGATATCTTTGAACTTGGTCCACAGCGCCAGGCAATCCGGGTCGCCGGCTTGCAGCTTGACCACCAGGCCGCGAGCGCGGTCGGCAAATTCAGGGGACTCGTCGAAGCGTTTTTTGGCCGCGCGGTAGAAGTTCTCCAGGTCAGACAGCTCGTCGCTGGTGATCGGGTTTTCTTCCAGGTACGCCATCAGCATGCCGAACTGGGTGCCCCAGTCGCCCACGTGGTTCTGACGAATCACCTCGTCGCCGAGGAACTCCAGCACCCGTGCTACGCCGTCCCCGATGATGGTGGAGCGCAAATGGCCCACGTGCATCTCTTTGGCCAGGTTGGGGGCGGACATGTCAACGACGGTGCGCATTGGCTTGGTGGCCTTGCGCACGCCAATTTTCGGGTCGGCCAGTGCTGCGTCAAGACGCGAAGCCAGGGCCTGGGTGTTCTGAAAGAAATTCAGGAAGCCGGGGCCGGCGATTTCGGTCTTGCTGATTTGTTCATCGGCAGGCAGGGCCGCGATGATTTTTTCAGCCAGATCGCGCGGCTTCATGCCGGCAGGTTTGGCCAACATCATGGCGATGTTGCTGGCGAAGTCGCCGTGAGTCTTGTCACGGGCGTTTTCCACCTGAATCGCTGGCGTCAGGCCTTCAGGCAACACACCTTCTGTGACGAGTTGGGCTAGGGCTTGTTGAATCAGCTGGCGAATGGTGTCTTTCATGGTCTTCTCTGTCGACCGCAAGCGCGGTAGCGCCTCAGTGCGCAGGTGGAAAAACTGTGTATTATCCGTTGCCGGGTCGGCCTTGCCAACCTTGGCAGTCGGGTAGTTCACGGTTTATGCAAATTGCAGCGGGTACAACCCGCAGCAGCGAGCTTGCTTGCGGTCTTCTGGTCTTGAAAAGCTCGCGCCTGCAGGCGTGGGTCAATACAAATCCACCGGGTCGACATCCAGCGACCAGCGTACCTGTCGGCCGCTGGGCATTTGCTCCAGTGCCAGCAGCCATTGGCTGAGCAGTCGATGCAGAGGCCCGCGGGCGTTGGCTTGCAATAGTAGCTGAGCCCGATAGCGTCCGGCGCGGCGCTCCATGGGCGCTGGCACCGGGCCGAGCAGTTCGATGCCGCCCAGATTCAGCTCGCCCAATAAACGTTCTGCCTCGCTGCAAGCCTCATCCAGAAAGCTTTCGGCCTGCCCCGGCTTGTGGGCCTCGGCACGTAACAGGGCCAGGTGCGCAAATGGCGGTAGCCCGGCTGCCCGACGCTCACTCAAGGCCTGTTCGGCGAAGGCGAAGTACCCCTGCTCGGTCAATTGAATCAGCAATGGGTGGTCGGCCAGGTGAGTCTGGATGATCACCTTGCCTGGCTCTTCGGCACGACCGGCACGACCGGCGACCTGAACGATAAGCTGGGCCATGCGCTCGCTGGCGCGGAAGTCGCCGGAGAACAGGCCGCCATCGGCATCCAGGATCGACACCAGTGTCACCCGTGGGAAGTGATGGCCTTTGGCGAGCATTTGGGTGCCGATCAAAATACATGGCTGGCCCTTTTGAATCGTGGCAAACAGCTGGTTCATCGCGTCTTTGCGCGAGGTGCTGTCGCGATCGACCCTGAGTACCGGGTAATCGGGGAATAAAATGCCCAGTCGCTCTTCAGCGCGCTCGGTGCCGGCGCCCACGGGCCGTAAATCGACCTTGGCGCATTGCGGGCAATTGCGCGGTACGCGCTCGACGTAACCGCAGTGATGACAGCGCAGTTCGCCAGAACGCTGATGAACGGTCATGCGCGCATCACAGCGCTGGCATTCCGACATCCAGCCGCAGTCATGGCACAGCAATGTAGGCGCAAAGCCCCGGCGGTTGAGAAACACCAGCACCTGCTGACCCGCGGCAAGGGTCTGGCCGATGGCCTGCTGCATCGGGCCGGAAATGCCGCTGTCCAGTGGACGGCTTTTCACATCCAGGCGCAGGAAGCGTGGCTGTTTGGCGCCACCCGCCCGTTCGTTCAGGCGCAACAGGCCGTAACGACCGGTGTAGGCGTTGTGCAGGCTTTCCAGGGATGGGGTGGCGGAGCCCAGAACAATCGGGATGTTTTCCTGGCGGGCGCGGACCAGTGCCAGGTCGCGGGCGTGATAGCGCAAACCTTCCTGCTGTTTATAGGAGCCGTCGTGCTCTTCGTCGATGATGATCAGCCCGGGGTTTTTCATTGGGGTGAACAATGCCGAGCGGGTGCCAATAATAATGTCGGCTTCGCCATCCCGGGCTGCCAGCCAGCTTTCCAGGCGTTCGCGGTCGTTGACTGCCGAGTGCACCAGTGCGATGCGCGCGTTAAAACGCTGCTCGAAACGGGCCAGGGTCTGTGGGCCCAAGTTGATTTCGGGGATCAACACCAGCGCCTGTTTACCCGCCTGGAGCGTTTCTCGGATCAGTTGCAAATACACTTCGGTCTTGCCGCTGCCCGTGACGCCAGCCAGTAAAAAGGCGTGAAAGTGGTCGAACCCTGCCCGAATCGCCTCGTAGGCGGCCCGTTGTTCGCTGTTGAGCGGCAATTCCGGCTGGGCCAGCCAGTGTTCGTGGCGCTCACTCGGTGCGTGACGGCGGATTTCCACGGTGACCAGTTCTTTGGCCAGCAGCAGGTCGAGGCTGTCTTTGCTCAACATCAATTTGCTGAGCAGTTGATGGGCCACGCCATGGGGGTGCTGGGCGAGGGTTGCCAGTGCTTCGCGCTGACGCGGGGCACGGGCGACGCGTGGGTCGTCGAGTCTGGCGCCGGGGGCAATCTGCCAGAACCGCTCCTGACGGGTTTCGGCCAGTTCGCCCTGACGCAGCAACACTGGCAGCGCCCAGCTCAGGGTGTCGCCCAGGCTGTGCTGGTAGTACTGCGAAGTCCATAAACAGAGCTTGAACAAGGAGGCTGGCAGCGGCGGTGCGGCATCGAGCAGTGCGATAGCCGGCTTGAGCTTGTCGGCTGGCACATCGCTGTGGTCTACCACTTCGACCAGAATGCCGATCATTTCGCGCCGCCCGAACGGTACCCGCAGGCGCATACCTGGCTGTAATTGACTGCGCAGCACGCCCGCAGGCGCCCGGTAATCAAACAGGCGGCGCAGGGGGGAAGGCAGGGCAAGGCGCAAAATGGCGTCGGGCACGCGGGGCTCTCAAGTGATGAACGGCAAAGATGGCCCGGAGCCTAGCAGACAACGCGGTCCGGGACTAAAAGGCAGGTCAATGAATGGTGAAAGAATTTGGGGGGAGCATGATTGGTCACTTGCGTCAATGCAAAGGTCTGGTATTATCGGCGCCCTAAATTTACGTGCGGTATTCAACAATGGTGTTGAGTGGCGGCACGCTAGCCTGAGGAATACCCCATGAAAGCCGATATCCATCCAGCGTACGAAACAATCCTGGTAACTTGCAGCTGCGGCAACAAGTTCGAAACCCGTTCGAACCTGTGCAAGCCACTGGGCACTGACGTATGCAACGAGTGCCACCCGTTCTACACCGGTAAGCAGAAAACTCTGGACATTGGCGGTCGTGTTGATCGCTTCAAGACTCGTTTTGGTGCTTTCGGCGCTAAAGCAGCTCCAGCAGCAGAAGCAGACAAAGCAGCCGAGTAAGGCTGATGACTCTGGTCAGGCTTTCTGGTCTGGCCGGGTTATTGAAAAAGGCGTCCCTTGTGGGCGCCTTTTTTGTGCCTGCGATTTGGCTGGCTGGCGTATCTGCTGCGCCGCTGTGCGCCGCGTCGGGAGCGCTGTCTTACGCACAGGTGCAGCGGGTGGTCGATGGCGACACGTTGCGCCTCACGGATGGCCGCAGTGTGCGCATGATCGGTCTCAATGCCCCTGAGACGGGGAAGAAAGGCCAGTCCGCCGAGCCTTTTGCCGAGGCTGCGCGCAAGCGTCTGCAAGACCTGGTGGCTCAGAGCGACGGGCGGGTCGGATTGCTCGCCGGCAGGCAGGCTCAGGACCGTTACGGTCGCACTCTGGCCCATGTGTTTGGCGCCGATGGCAGTAATCTCGAGGCCCGGTTGCTGGCCGATGGACTGGCGTATCAGGTCGCGATAGCCCCGAACGTCGAGCTGCTCGAGTGCCAGCAGGCTGCGGAGCGCAGCGCCCGGGCCTCCGGTTTGGGGTTATGGCGCCAGTCGCCGGTGCTGGCGCCGCAGCAAATTACCCATTCTGGTTTTGCATTGGTGGGCGGCAAGGTCAGCAAGGTGCAGCGCAATCGTGGCGGTCTTTGGATCGATCTGCAGGGCGGTCTGGTATTGCACATTGCACCCAATCAGCTTGCCAACTTTGATCAACAATCCTTGCTCAAGCTGCAAGGTGCGCAGGTTGAAGCCCGTGGCTGGGTGCTGGATCGCCAGCGCCGGGGTGGCCTGAAGGACGGGCAGGGGCGCTGGATGTTGCCATTGACCCATTCGGGGATGCTTCAAGTCACTGCGCATTAAAAGTTGTAGACAATTTTTAATGCTGATTGTGAACACTCTAGCCCTTGCAGGGCGCGGCTCTTGGCCCAAAGTCGTAAGGTAAAGCCCTTGACACTGCTGACTGGTCAGTCTTGTCGGGACTTTACGACACGCGTATGCTCGGCGGTCCGTCTGTCCAACAGCATAAAAGCGGATTGCCCATATGTCTGATTTGAAAACCGCCGCTCTCGAATATCATGCCCAGCCCCGTCCAGGGAAACTGAGTGTCGAGCTCACCAAGCCTACTGCGACTGCCCGCGATCTAGCGCTAGCTTACAGCCCGGGTGTAGCCGAACCAGTGCGCGAAATCGCCCGCGACCCTGAACTTGCCTACAAGTACACCGGCAAGGGCAACCTGGTAGCCGTAATTTCTGACGGTACCGCGATTCTGGGCTTGGGTAACCTCGGCCCATTGGCCTCCAAACCTGTTATGGAAGGCAAAGGCGTACTGTTCAAGCGCTTTGCCGGTATCGATGTTTTTGACATCGAAGTTGACTCCGAAAGCCCGCAAGCCTTCATCGACACTGTAAAACGCATCTCCATCACCTTCGGCGGCATCAACCTCGAAGACATCAAGGCACCTGAGTGCTTTGAGATTGAGCGTGCCCTGATCGAGCAGTGCGATATTCCGGTATTCCACGATGACCAGCACGGCACCGCCATTGTGACTGCGGCCGGCATGATCAACGCCCTGGAAATCGCCGGTAAAACCCTGGCTGACGCCAAAATCGTCTGCCTGGGCGCCGGTGCTGCTGCCATCTCCTGCATGAAATTGCTGGTGAGCATGGGCGCAGCCATTGAGAACATCTACATGATCGACCGTACCGGGGTGATCCACTCCGGTCGTGACGACCTGAACCAGTACAAAGCGGTATTTGCCCACGCAACCGAAAAACGCACCCTGGCTGATGCCATGGAAGGCGCAGACGTGTTCGTTGGCCTGTCGGGTCCAAACCTGCTGAGCGCTGAGAACCTGCTGCGCATGGCGCCTAACCCGATCGTGTTCGCGTGCTCCAACCCGGATCCGGAAATCTCTCCGGAACTGGCTCACGCCACGCGTAACGACGTGATCATGGCCACTGGCCGTTCGGACTACCCGAATCAGGTCAACAACGTTCTGGGCTTCCCTTTCATCTTCCGTGGTGCTCTGGACGTTCGCGCCAAGCGCATCAACGAAGAAATGAAAATCGCAGCGGCCAACGCACTGCGTGAACTGGCCAAACTGCCGGTGCCACAAGAAGTGTGTGACGCCTACGGCGGCATCAAGCTGGAATTCGGTCGTGAGTACATCATTCCGAAACCAATGGACGCCCGCCTTATCACCCTGATCTCCGATGCCGTGGCTAAAGCCGCCATCGAGACCGGCGTTGCTACCCTGCCATACCCGAAAAACTACCCGCTCAAAAGCGTGGATGACGTGTTTAACGGCTAATTCCGTTTAGCGTCAAACCTGAAGCCCCGATGCTGCGAAGCATCGGGGCTTTTTGCTTTTTGGCGGTGCCAGGTTTTTTGTTGAACTAGCAAAAGCCAGACCCTCAAGGGTGGTAGGAGATAACTTGTAATCGTTTAGGCGGTTTTTGCTTACTTTTGAGAATTATCCTACATATTTTCTTGAGCCTATTCGTTAGCTTCGCCCCCCTTTATTGGGGGCTACTTTGTTTCGAAGCGTGCCCTCTGCGCCAAAGAGGAATCACGGATGTCCACTCTTGCCTGCGAGCACAGTAATAGTTGCACCACTTTCCAATTAATCGATGCGCACGGTGCGGGAGAGCCCTATGCGGGATTAGCTTTTGATGTCGTCGACAGGGAGGGCGGCAAGCACAGTGGTTATCTGGATCAGACAGGTAGCGCCAGACTGATCAATCTTGTTAGCAGTCCGGTCCGCTTGCTGTTTACACAGCCCCATGACCGTAGCGATCCGCTCTACTCGCAATTAATGGACCGGGCGCATTACCCCCTTAAAATCACCGAGCTTCAGGTCAGGGCCGAGCGAACCCGACACCTTGACCGTGACGCTGGCCGTGCACCGAATAAACCGGCGCACCTGAGCGCCGGATATGACTATTACCAGGTTGAAGTAAGGCATCTGGTCGAGCACGTTACGCATTTGCCGCCAGAGCTTGAGTGCCATTTTCCGGCCGATGATGTAGCTCGGCCGAGAGCCTGCGGACGCTCTCGGCCCGGGCTGCTTTTGGCTGGCAATCATCACTCGGTGCTGCAGATTCGTCCCTTGCGGGCGTTGCGTCCGATGCTGTCAACGAGCCCGCAGTTTTGTGCGCTTAACCTGTACCAGTTGGCATTGATGTCGACGTTGGGTCATTGCCCGTTTGGTCAGGCATCAGGCACTCGGAGTGAACAGTCTGCGTATGCGCAACTGAGTATGGGGGACTGGCAGGTCAACCCGGAGCAAGCCAAGCGCTATTACCCGCTCTATGAGGATGTGCCGTACTCCAGGCGTTTCGAGATCGTGCCCTTCGATCCTGTTTTATATCCGCTCAATGACCCGCTATTAGAAGCCGCTCAGCAAACCCCGGCCAATATTCACTTTCTGGGCGATATCCGGTTTGGAGTACAAGGCTGCGATGCACAGACCTTTGTGACCCATCACGACGAAATCATCCTGATTGCCGTTCGGAGCACCCGTTCGTGGTCCGATATCTCGTGTGATGCAGATGTACTTCAAGTGCAATTTGAGGAGGGTGAAGGCAAGGTGCATGGCGGGTTTTATCAGGCCGCCAGGCAGGCTTACGAGCTTGTGAGCACTTACCTGGGTAAATTCTACGCGGGGCAAAAAATACTGGTTTGTGGTCACAGCACGGGCGGCGCCATCGGGTTGATTCTGGCGCAGATGCTACGCAAGCGTTCTGCAGCTTGCGATGTACAGCTCTACACATACGGCGCCCCGCGCGCGGCAGATGCGACCTTCGTCAAAGATGCCGGGTCCCTGGTGCATCATCGTATGGTCAACCATGATGACCCGGTGCCCTGTACCCCGGGGGGCTGGATGAACACCAGGCTGTCGGCGTATGGCGCAGAAGACGTGTTCACGTTTGAGCGTGTGCCTGCGGGGTTCGGGGCGTTTGTGGTGGGGCTTAACCATCTGACCGGGGAGCTTTATCAGCATCACGGAAACTTGCAGCACTTTATGCCGGTGGAGTTTGGACAGGGCCAGGTCTCGCATGTGATGTGGGGGCCTGTGAGCGATACCGTTACCCAGCACGCAGTGAACGTCGCAGTGCTTGAGCACAAATGCGCATTACCCGGGCGTGACGGGCCGCTCAAGGAGCTTGTTAGCGTGGGCCAGCAATTCATGCTCGACAGCTACATTCCGAGTTGTTGGGCCGCTCTGCGTCGTTATCAGCAAGCTCTGGAGGGGAAGCGCTCACTGGTGACAGAGCGTGAGGTCATGTTCATTGACCGGGCGTTCGAGAGCATCGCTCAACAACTGCGGGGCAAATACCAGCAACAGATGACTCGCCCGGGGAGCAAGGCTCACGGGCAGGTTCGGACGGTAAATTTGTTGATGCGCGAGATCAGCAAGGTCCACATGACCCGCGAGCGTTTGTACTGTCTGAGGTTCAAGGTACCCGGCCCGGCGAGTGTGTATGGCCAGTTTGCGCTACACCCCGAGGCGCTGGCCGAGGGGTTGGCACGCTGGTTGGCGCACAGTGAAAGCCGGCGTGCCGATCAGTTGGCCATGGCGCCTGTAGAAGAGTCGCTCGACGGAATGAATCTGCGGATTTTCCAGACGGGACGAATACAGGCCTGAACGGCGCTGGCGGTGATGGTACCGAGCGCAGCGCCTTTGACGGGGTGCTGCGCTCGGTAGCTCGGCGTCAGAAGAGATCTATCGGCGCGCCATCATCTGCCGGCAGCGGGCTGCCTGGCGCTACGCCATTGCCCAGCTCACTGTTGGTGGGGGGCGTGTCTTCGCTCTTGAACAGCTCGAAATAGGCGCCAGGTGTGCCGGGTGAGGCGATGCGGCCGCTCACCGGGTCTATGCGCAGGCTGAGGATGCCTTCGGGTTCGGGCTGGGTGTGAGCAGGCTTGCCCTTGAGTGCGCCGCCCATGTAGGTCATCCAGATCGGCAGGGCTACGGTGCCACCGTACTCGCGACGCCCGAGGCTTTCGGGTTGGTCGAAGCCGGTCCAGACCGTAGTCACGTAATCGGCGTTGTACCCGGAGAACCATGCGTCCTTGGACTCGTTGGTAGTACCGGTTTTGCCCGACAGATCGGTACGGCCCAATGCCAGGGCGCGGCGCCCGGTGCCGAGCTTGATCACGTCCTGCAGCATGCTGGTCAGGATGTAGGTGGTGCGTCCGTCAACGATGCGCTCGGCGACTGCCTGGGTTTCTGTAGTCGGCAAGCCCGGGGCTGCATTGATGGTGTCGATGGTCAGCGCTGCGGCTTCTGCCGGTACGTCTTTGCTGGCGTTTTTAGGCACGCTTGGCGGGTTGGCGACGAAGAGGGTATCGCCGTTGCGGCTTTCGATCTTGTCGATCAGGTACGGCGTGATCTTGTAACCGCCGTTGGCAAACGTGCTCCAGCCGGTGGCAATTTCCATCGGGGTCAGGGTAGCCGTACCCAGGGCCAGCGACAGATTGCGCGGCAGGTCCTGTTTGTTGAAGCCGAACTTGCTGATGTAGTCGATGGTGTGGTCGACGCCCAGGCTTTGCAGCAAGCGGATCGAGACCAGGTTGCGCGACTTGTACAGCGCCTCGCGTACCCGGATCGGGCCGAGGAACGTATTGGTGTCGTTCTTCGGGCGCCAGACCTTGTCCAGGTACTCGTCGACAAACACGATAGGTGCGTCGTTGACCAGGGTGGCGGCGGTGTAGCCGTTATCCAGCGCTGCGCTGTAGATGAAGGGTTTGAAGCTGGAGCCCGGCTGGCGCTTGGCCTGCATTGCGCGGTTGTAGTTGCTTTGCTCGAACGCGAAACCGCCGACCAGGGCGCGAATGGCGCCGTTGTCCGGGTCAAGGGAAACCAGGGCTCCCTGAACGTTTGGCACCTGGCTGAATTTCAGGCTGCCACTGGCCTGGGGCTGTACGCGAATCAGGTCGCCGACTTGCACGACATCTGAAGGCTGCTTGGGCATTGGGCCCATGCTGTTGGTATTGAGGAACTTGCG